>NZ_CP009555.1:317848-635697 GCF_000959365.1 Burkholderia oklahomensis C6786 | reverse complement strand
GGCGCGCACGATGCAGCGCACGGGCGGAACCGACACGGTCGGCTATCAGCTATATCTCGACGCCGCGCATTCGACGATCTGGGGCGACGGCACGGCCGGCACGTCCACGGCGACGGGAACGGGCAGCGGCGTGTCGCAGTCGCTCACCGTGTACGGCCAGGTGCCCGTGCAGACGACGCCCGTGCCCGGCACCTACAACGACACGATCACCGCGACGATCACGTTCTGATGCGGCTTCGCCGCGTTTCGCGCGGCGCGGCTCGCATGCGCATGCGAACGCAGGCGCGCGCTCGCTTCCGCGGTCATGCGCCTTCGCGAACCAGCACGACGAGCTTCAGGTCTTCGCGATGCGCGGGCTTGAGCGTCATCTGCTGATAGACGACGCGGCCTTCGCGCGGATGGTCGAACGCGCGCTCGCCGCCTTCGCGCTCGCCGACGTCCTGCGACGCCCAGTAATGCGCGAACGCGTCGCTTTCGGCGAGCAGCGAATCGATCAGCGTGCGAGTGGGCGCGTCGTTCAGATGGCGGATCGTGTCGGCGCGGAATTCGGCGACGAGCCGCCGCGCGCGCGTCTCCCAATCGACGATCAGCGCGCGGGCGGCGGGCGACGTGAACGTGAAGCGCAACAGGTTGCGATCGTCGCGCTCGCCGTCGAGCCAGCCGGTGAAGAGCGCGGCCGCCGCGTCGTTCCACGCGAGCGCGTTCCACTGGCGGTCGAGCACGTACGCGGGCGTCGCGATGAGCTTCACGGCCGCGACGAGCGTCGCCGGCACGTCGGTCGCCGCGAACTCGGGCTCGGCCGGGTCGCGCTGCGCGGCGAGCTCGAACAGATACGCGCGCTCGGCGCGCGACAGCCGCAGCGCGACCGCGATCCGCGCGAGCGCGTCGGCCGACGCCGACACTTCGCGGCCTTGCTCGATCCACGTGTACCAGGTCGGACTCACGCCGCACAGCTGCGCGACCTCCTCCCGCCGCAGTCCGGGCGTCCTGCGCCGCGGGCCGGGCGGCAGGCCGACCGCCTCCGGGGCCAGCCGTTCCCGGTGCGCGCGAATGAAGTCGCCGAGCGCGCGGGCCGGCGTGGAGTCGAGAAACGGAGGGGCAGGCGGGCGGCTCATGTGGGTCTGGTCGGGCGATGCGCGTGAGGACGAAGATCGGAAAACGGGCTCCGGCCGGCTGGCTGGTGGAGCGGATACCAGGATAATTGCTTGGCTTGTACCGGTACCAATCGGGCTCTATTGTAGCGGCTCAAGGCGGCCGATGCAGTCGGCCGACCGCCTACGATCCCCGCGACAAGGAGTCAGCCCATGAAGCATCACGACCAGGTCGCCGACGCGTTCGGCACGACCGCGTCCGCCTATTTGACGAGCGCCGTCCACGCGACGGGCGCCGATCTCGACACGCTCGCCGCCGAGATCGGCGCGACGCCCGATGCGCGCGTGCTGGATCTCGGCTGCGGCGCGGGCCACGCGAGCTTTGCCGCTGCGCGCGGCGGCGCGAAGGAGGTGGTCGCGTACGATCTCGCGCCGCGGATGCTCGCGACGGTCGAAGCCGCGGCGCGCGAGCGCGGCCTCGCGAGCGTGCGGGTCGAGCAGGGCGCGGCCGAGCGGCTGCCGTTCGCCGACGCGTCGTTCGACTGGATCGTCAGCCGGATGAGCGCGCACCACTGGCACGACGTGCCGCGCGCGCTCGCCGAGGCGCGCCGCGTGCTGAAGCCGGGCGGCCGCGTGCTGTTCGTCGATATCGCGGGCGCCGATCATCCGCTCGTCGACACGCATCTGCAGGCGGTCGAGGTGTTGCGCGACGCGTCGCACGTGCGCGACTATCGCGCGGACGAGTGGCTCGTATTTTTTGCCGCGGCGGGCTTTACCGCGCAGGTGCGCGAACGCTGGCGCCTGCCGATCGCGTTCGAGGGCTGGGTTGCGCGGATGAGGACGCCGGAGGTGCGCGCGAACGCGATCCGCGCGCTGTGGGCGGGCGCGCCCGACGAGGTGCGCGCGTACTTCGATGTGCAGCCGGACGGCTCGTTCGAGCTCGATGCGGTGATGATCGACGCGCGCTGACGAGGCGGGGCGATGCCGGGGCGGACGCCGGGACGCCAAGACGCCAAGACGCCAAGTCGCCAAGTCGCCAAGTCGCCAAGTCGCCAAGTCGCCAAGTCGCCAAGTCGCCAAGTCGCGCGCCCTTCGGTTCAAATCGAAGCGCCTTCGCGAACGCCACAGCAAAAAAGAAAACGGCCGTGCAGCACGCACGGCCGTCATCGTTTCGACGCAGGCGTCAAGCGCGAGCACCTCGACCTCGCGCGCGACGTAACACCGCCGCGCGCGACGCCCCCATCGCGCTCAGCCCGTATTGCGCAGGCCGGCCGCGATCCCGTTGATCGTCAAATGGATCCCGCGCCGCAGGCGCGCGTTCGTGTCGCCCGAGCGGTGCCGCTTGATCAGCTCGACCTGCAGGTGGTTGAGCGGATCGAGATACGGAAAGCGGTTCTTGATCGAGCGCGCGAGGAGCGGATTCGCGGCGAGCCGCGCGTCGCTGCCGGTGATCTCGGCGAGCGCGTCCGACGTGCGGTGCCATTCGGAGACGATCCGCTCGAACACGTGCTTGCGCAGCTTCTTGTCGGCGACGAGCTGCGCGTAGCGCGACGCAACCGCGAGATCCGTCTTCGCGAGCACCATGTCCATGTTCGACAGCAGGTGCGCGAAGAACGGCCAGGTCTTGTTCATCTTCTTCAGCAGCGCGACCCGCTTCGCGCGCTCGGCGGCGTCCTTCGTGCCGTCGAGAAATGCGGCGACCGCGCTGCCGAAGCCGTACCAGCCCGTCAGCAGCAGCCGGCACTGGCCCCACGAGAAGCCCCACGGAATCGCGCGCAGGTCCTCGATCTTGCGGTTCTTCGGATCCTGCAGCTTGCGCGACGCCGGCCGGCTGCCGATGTTCAGCTCGGCGATCTCGGTGATCGGCGTCGACGAGAAGAAGTAGTCGGTGAAGCCGGGCGTCTCGTAGACAAGCGCGCGGTACGAGGCCATCGCGGCGTCGGACAGCGCCTGCATCGCCGCCTCGAACGCGGGCAACTGCTTCGGCGCGTTGCGGTGCGGCAGGAGCGTCGCCTCGAGCGTCGCGGCGACGACCGTTTCGAGGTTGCGCCGGCCGATCTCCGGGTTCGCGAACTTGCTCGCGATCACTTCGCCCTGCTCGGTCAGGCGGATCTGGCCGTTCACCGTGCCGGGCGGCTGCGACAGGATCGCCTGGTAGGTCGGGCCGCCGCCGCGGCCGACCGTGCCGCCGCGGCCGTGGAAGAGGCGCAGCTTGATCCCGCGCTCGCTGAACAGATCGACGAGCGCCAGTTCCGCACGATAGAGCTCCCAGTTCGACGTGAGAAAGCCGCCGTCCTTGTTGCTGTCCGAATAGCCGAGCATCACTTCCTGCTCGTGGCCCTGGTGCGCGACCAGCTCGCCGACGCCCGGCAGCGCGAAGAACTCGCGCATGATGTCGGGCGCGTTGCGCAGGTCGGCGATCGTCTCGAAGAGCGGGATCGCCATCAGGCCGTTGCGCGCGTTCGCGTGCGGCGTGCCGAGCGTGCCTTCGAAGAGGCCTGTTTCCTTCTGCAGCAGCAGCACCTCGACGAGATCGCTCACCGTCTCGGTGTGCGAGATGATGTAGTTGCGCACCGCGCGCGGACCGAACTGCGCGCGGATCGCGTGCGCGCGCTCGAGCACGCCGAGCTCGCTTTTCGCGAGATCCGAGTAGTCGAGATACGGCGAGCGCAGCGGCCGCGGATCGGCGAGCGCCGCGAGCAGCACGCGCAGCTTGTCCGCTTCGGCGAGCGCCGCGTAGTCGGGCTCGACGCCGCCGCGCGCGAGCAGCTCGGCGATCACCGCTTCGTGGATGTCCGAGCTTTGCCGCAAGTCGATGCTCGCGAGATGGAAGCCGAACACCTCGGCCGCGCGCATGAGCGGCGCGAGGCGCGGCGTCGCGAGCGATTCGCCGTGATGCAGCGCGAGCGAATCCGTCAGCACGCGCAGATCGGCGGCGAATTCCTCGGCGTCCGCATACGGCGTCGCGCGCACGGGCGCGGCGCCGCGGCCCGCGCTGCGCACGGGCACCGCGCCTTCGCCGAGCCGCACGCGCGCGCTCGCCGCAAGCCGCGTGTAGACGCCGATCAGCGCGCGCCGATACGGCTCGTCGACGCGGTGCGGCGACTGGTCCGGCGACGCGGCCGCGAGCGCCTTCAGCGCGTCGTTCGCCCCGACGAGCAGGTTCGACACGGAGAGCTCGGCGCCGAGCTTGTGCACCTGCTCGAGGTAATGCTCGAAGATCACCGCGGCCTGGCGGTTGATCGCTTCGTCGAGCGTCGCGGCCGTGACGTTCGGGTTGCCGTCGCGGTCGCCGCCGATCCAGCTTCCCATCTGGAAGAACGCGGGCACGCGCGCGGGCAGGCCGTGCTCGGCGAGCGCTTCCTCGATGTCCGCGTAGAGCGCGGGCAGCTCGTCGAGGAACGTCGCGCGGTAGTACGACAGCGCGTTCTCGATCTCGTCGGCGACCGTCAAGCGCGCGTCGCGCAGCATCCGGGTCTGCCAGAGCGTCGTCACGCGCGCGCGCAAGAGCGCCTCGTTGTGCGCGAACTCGCGCGCGGTCAGCGGCTGGTCGCGCTCGGCCAGCAGATGCGCGATGTCGTGCTGCGCGTCGAGAATGCTCTTGCGCTGCACCTCGGTCGGGTGCGCGGTCAGCACGGGCACGATGAGCGCGCCTTCGAAGAACCGCTTGATCACCTTCGACGACGCGTCGCCCGCTTCCTTCAGCTTGTCGAGCGCGTACGCGACGGTGCCCGCCTGCGGCGCGGAGCCCGCGAGCGCGTGGATCCGGCGGCGGCGGTTGTGATGGCGGTCCTCGGCGATGTTCGCGAGATGCGAGAAATAGCTGAACGCGCGCACGACGCTCACCGTCTGCTCGGGCGTGAGCTTGCGCAGCATCTTCTCGAGCGTCTGCGCGGCGGCGCTGTCGTCCTCGCGGCGGAACTTGACGGCGGTCTGGCGGATCGTCTCGACGACGTGGAACACGGCGTCGCCTTCCTGCTCGCGGACGACGTCGCCGAGCAGGCGGCCGAGATAGCGGATGTCTTCGAAGAGCGGGCGGTCCTTGTCCTCGCGCGTGCGGCCGTGCGGTTTGGCCGGCGCGGCGCTCGCCGGCCGGGCCGCGTTCACGGCGGCCTCCTTCGGCTTGCGGGCCGTCTGCGTGCGGCGGAGTTGGGCATCGGCGTTCGCCGGGGAGGAGGAGGACGAGACAGCATTGCGGCGCGTCGCGCGCGCCGATCCGGAAGACTTCACGATCGATTTCCTTGGGAAAGCACGAGTGAACGGGAACTGCGGTCCAGCAACAGCGAGCGCGATCAAGCGGAGCGGCGGCGCGCGCTGCACGGCGCGCGAGACGCGTCGCGCGCGGCCCCGTCGGACGACGAAACCGGGCGACGCGGCGGCTGCGGACCGGACCATGACGCGGATGCCGGATTCCACCTCGAACCGAACGACCGTTCGGGACCTTGACGCGGACCGTGCGGGCCGCCCGCGCCGGCCGCCCGGCGGGCGGAGGCGCAAGGCGCGCGTGCTACCATAGTCCGTTCCTAATCCCGTCCTGCGATGTCCCTGCAATGAACACCGAGACTCTTTCGGCCGAGCTGCCCGCGACGCTGACGATCGCGTCGCGCGAGAGCCGCCTCGCCATGTGGCAAGCCGAGCATGTGCGTGATGCGCTGCGCAAATTATATCCAGCTTGCGACGTGAAAATCCTCGGAATGACGACCCGCGGCGATCAAATTCTCGATCGCACGCTTTCGAAGGTCGGCGGCAAGGGGCTCTTCGTGAAGGAACTCGAGAACGCGCTCGCCGACGGCCGCGCGGATCTCGCGGTGCACTCGCTGAAGGACGTGCCGATGGAACTGCCCGAAGGCTTCGCGCTCGCGGCCGTGATGAGCCGCGAGGATCCGCGCGACGCGTTCGTGTCGAACGCGTACGCGTCGCTCGCCGAGCTGCCGGCGGGCGCCGTCGTCGGCACGTCGAGCCTGCGCCGCGAAGCGATGCTGCGCGCGCGCTATCCGCAGCTCGACGTGCGGCCGCTGCGCGGCAACCTCGACACGCGGCTCGCGAAGCTCGACCGCGGCGACTACGCGGCGATCATCCTCGCAGCGGCCGGCCTTAAGCGGCTCGGCCTCGCCGCGCGGATCCGCGCGCTGCTCGACGTCGACGACAGCCTGCCCGCCGCGGGCCAGGGCGCGCTCGGCATCGAGATCGCCGCGCGCCGCGCGGACGTCGCCGCATGGCTCGCGCCGCTTCACGATTGCGCGACCGCGCTCGCGGTCGAGGCCGAACGCGCGGTGTCGCGCGCGCTGGGCGGCAGCTGCGAGGTGCCGCTCGCCGCGCACGCGGTGTGGCGCGGCGACGAGCTGCATCTGACGGGCAGCGTGTCGACGACGGACGGCCGCCGCGTGCTGAGCGCGCGTGCGCAGGCCCGCGCCGCGACGCCCGCCGACGCGCTCGCGCTCGGCCGCGCCGTGTCCGACGATCTCGAGCGCCAGGGCGCGCGCGCGATCGTCGACGCGCTCGTCGCGGCGAGCGCGCAACAGGGCGGCGCGTGATGGCGGGCGCGCCGCGCGCGTTCACCGCGGTGCTCACGCGTCCCGACGGACAGTCGGCGGCGCTCGCGGCGCAGCTTGCCGCGGCGGGCATCGACGTGCTCGACTTTCCGCTCATCGACATCGCGCCGCTCGCCGACGATGCGCCGCTCGCCGACGCGTTCGCGCGGCTCGATGCGTACGCGCTCGTCGTGTTCGTGTCGCCGAACGCGATCGATCACGCGCTCGCTCGGCTCGGCGCGATCTGGCCGCATCCGCTGCCGATCGGCGTCGTCGGGCCGGGCAGCGTCGCCGCGCTCGCGCGGCACGGGATCGCGGCGCCCGCGCATCGCGTGATCGCGCCGCGCGAGCCCGGCGACGGCGGCGAGCCGCACTACGATTCTGAAAATCTCTTCGCCGAGATCGAGCGCGCGTTCGGCGGCGCGGCCGATCTCGCCGGCAAGCGCGTGCTGATCGTGCGCGGCGACGGCGGCCGCGAATGGCTCGCCGAGCGGCTGCGCGACGCGGGCGCCGAAGTCGAGCTCGTCGCCGCGTACCGGCGCGTGACGCCCGAGCCGTCGATCGGCGCGTGGGAGCGCGTGCACGCGCTGCTGTCGGGCGCGCCGCATGCGTGGCTCGTGACGAGTTCGGAAGGCGTGCGCAATCTGCAGGAGCTCGCGCACGAGCATTTGAACGAGGCCGAGATCGATGCGCTGAAGCATGCGCAGTTCGTCGCGCCGCACCCGCGTATCGTGGAGACCGCGCGCGCACTCGGTTTTGATAGGATTACGCTGTCCGGCGCGGGCGATGAGCGTATCGTCCGCGCGTTTCGTACGTTGGCCGATCAGGCCGATCAACCGGCGACTGCCGCACCGATGCCTTCTCGCATGACAGACACCAACGATACCAAAGACGTCTCTTCCAAACCGGCCGCGGCCCCCGTTCCGCCGCCGAATCAACCGTTTACGCCGTTTGAAACGAAAGAGCGGCGCAGCGGCTCGAATGCGGCGCTCTGGTTCGTGATCGTCGTGATCGCGGCCGCGGCGGGCGTCGGCGGCTATGCGCTGAACCGCAAGGTCGACCGTCTCGACCAGCACGCGGTCGAGCGGCAGAAGGCGCTCGACGCGCAGACGGCCGAAATCCGCACGAAGACCGAGCAGGCGCTTTCGAGCGTGCATCAGGCCGACTCGCAGCTGTCGCAGCTCGAAGGCAAGCTCACCGATGCGCAGACCGCACAGACCGCGCTGCAGCAGCAATATCAGGACCTGTCGCGCAACCGCGACGCGTGGATGATCGAGGAAGTCGGCCAGATGCTGTCGAGCGCGAGCCAGCAGCTTCTGCTGACGGGCAACACGCAGCTCGCGCTGATCGCGCTGCAGAACGCCGATTCGCGGCTCGCGGCTTCGCAGAGCGCGCAGGCGGTCGTCGTGCGCAAGGCGGTCGCGCAGGACATCGAACGGTTGAAGGCCGCGCCGTCGGCGGACCTCACGGGGCTTGCGATCAAGCTCGACGACGCGATCACGAAGGTCGACGCGCTGCCGCTCTCGGGCGAAACGTTGACGCCGCACGCGCAGACGAATCCCGACGTCGCCGCGAGCGCCGAGCAGGCGGCCGCGGCGGCGGGCGAGCCGCGCTGGAAGGCGTGGTGGCGCGGCTTCTCGGCGGGCATTGGCGCGCAGCTGAAGTCGCTCGTCGAGGTGCGCCGCATCGATCACGCGGATGCGATGCTCGCGTCGCCCGAGCAAGGTTACTTCGTGCGCGAGAACGTGAAGCTGCGCCTGTTGAGCGCGCGGCTGTCGCTTCTCTCGCGCAACGACAGCGCGATGAAGTCCGATCTGCATGCCGCGCAGGCGGCGGTCGCGCGCTACTTCGACGGCGCGTCGAAGGACACCCAGATCGTTCAGGATCTGCTCAAGCAGGTGGACGCCGCGTCGCTGACGGTCGCGGTGCCGAACCTCAACGCGAGCCTGAACGCGGTTCAACAGTTCAAGAGCCGGGGTTGACGACATGACGCTGCGTGGAATCATTTGGCTCGCCGTGCTGTTCGCGATCGCCGCGGGGCTCGCGACGGTCGGCCGCTTCGATACCGGCCAGGTGCTGATCGTCTATCCGCCGTATCGCGTCGACGTGTCGCTGAACTTCTTCGTGCTCGCGGTCATCGTCGTCTTCATCGTGCTGTACGCGCTGATGCGGATCGTGCGCAACGTGTGGCGGATGCCGCAGCGCGTCGCCGCGTATCGCGCGCGGATGCGCAACGAGCGCGCGCAGGCGTCGCTGCGCGACGCGCTCGCGAACCTGTACGCGGGCCGCTTCTCGCGTGCGGAGAAGGCCGCGCGCGACGCGCTCTCGGTCGACGCGAACCAGGGCGCGGCGAGCCTCATCGCCGCGGCGGCGACGCACCGGATGCACGAGTATGCGCGCCGCGACGAGTGGCTCGCGAAGGTGAGCGGCCAGGAATGGCAGGACGCGCGCCTGCTCGCGACGGCCGACATGCGCGCGGACGGCCGCGACGCCGAAGGCGCGCTCGCCGCGCTCGCCGAGATGCAGGCGTCGGGCGGCAAGCGGATCCACGCGCAGCAGATCGCGTTGCGCGCGCAGCAGCAACTGAAGAACTGGGCCGAGGTGCTGAAGATCGCGAAGGCGCTCGAAAAGCGCGAGGCGCTGCATCCGGCCGCCGCCGTGCGTCTGCGCCAGCAGGCGGCCGAGCATCTGCTGCGCGATCGCCGGCACGACGCCGACGCGCTCCTCGAGGTGTGGCAATCGCTGTCGGCGGCCGAACGGCAGTCGCCGCGTCTCGCGGATCTCGCCGCCGAACTGCTGATCGCGCTCGAGCGCCGGCAGGAAGCGCGGCGGATCGTCGAGGGCGCGCTCGCGCACAACTGGAACGCGCGGCTGTTGCGCCGCTATCCGGACACGGCGGGTCCCGACGCGCTTCCGTTGATCCAGAAGGCGGAGGGCTGGCGCCGGGACCGTCCGGAAGACGCCGACCTGCTGTTCGCGCTCGGCCGCCTGTGCCAGCAGCAACAGCTGTGGGGCAAGGCGCAGTCGTTCCTCGAATCAGCGCTCAAGCTCGCCGACGACGAGCCGCTCAAGATCCGCACGCATCGCGCGCTCGCGCGCCTGTTCGAGCGGCTCGGCGAGTCGGACAAGGCCGCGCAGCACTATCGCGAAAGCGCGCTCGCGATGACGATCGTCTGAGCGTTCGCGCCGGGTTCTCGCTCGGCGGGCAGCGAAGGCGAAAAGAAAGCGGCGGCCTCGATGGCCGCCGTTTTCGTTTGAATCGATGCGACGCGAATCGGCTCAGATGTCGACGAGCGTCTTCGGCACCGATAGCGCGAGCAGCCCGCCCAGCACGAGGAACCCGGCGAGCATGTACATCCCCGCGTCGTTCGACGCCGTCGCCTGCTTGAGCCAGCCGACGAGATACGGGCTCAGGAAGCCGGCGAGGTTGCCGATCGAATTGATGATCGCGATGCCCGCCGCGGCGGCCGTGCCGCCGAGGAACGCGGTCGGCAGGCTCCAGAAGAGGGGCAGCGTCGTCAGGATGCCCATCGTCCCGATCGTGAGGCCGAGCATCGCGAGCAGCGTGTCGTGCGCCCACATGACGGACAGCACGAGCCCGAGCGCGCCCACCGCCGCGGGGATCGCGAGGTGCCAGCGCCGCTCGCGGCGGCGGTCCGCGCTGTGCGCGACCAGGAGCATCGCGACGACGGCCGCCGCGTACGGCACCGCGGACAGCAGGCCGATCGCGAACGCATCGGTCACGCCGGTCGACTTGATGAGCGTCGGCAGCCAGAAGCCGACGCCGTAGAGCCCCATCACGAACGAGAAGTAGATGAGGCCCATCAGCCACACGCGCGGACTCGTGAACACGACGGAGAGCGACAGGTCTTCCTTGCGCGCATCCTCGAGCGCGATGTTGCGCGCGAGCAGCGCCTTTTCGTCGTCGTCGAGCCACTTCGCCTTCACGATCCGGTCGTCGAGCGCGAACAGCAGCAGAATGCCGACGAGCACCGACGGCACCCCTTCGAGCAGGAACAGCCATTGCCATCCGTGCCAGCCGTTCGCCCCGTCGAAGGATTTCAGGATGTAGCCGGAGATCGGGCCGCCGATGACGCCCGACAGCGCGACGGCCGTCATGAAGAGCGTCGTCATCCTGCCGCGGCGGTGCGCCGGATACCAGTAGGTCAGATAGAGGATCACGCCGGGGAAGAAGCCCGCCTCGGCGGCGCCGAGCAGGAAGCGCATCGTGTAGAACATCGCGGGCGTCGACACGAACATCGTCAGCGCCGAGATGATTCCCCACGTGACCATGATCCGCGCGATCCACACCCGCGCGCCGACCCGGTGCAGGATCACGTTGCTCGGGACTTCGAACAGAAAGTAGCCGACGAAGAAGATCCCGGCGCCGAGACCGTAGACCGCATCGGACAAGTGCAGGTCGGACGCCATCTGCAGTTTCGCGAAGCCGACGTTCACGCGGTCGAGATACGCGACGACATAGCAGAGCAGCAGCAGCGGCGCGAGCCGCCACGAGACCTTGCGATAGGTTGCCGCCTCGAAGGCGGACGGCGGGGTCGGCGTGAACGCCGGCGCGGTGCTGGCCATGCTTGTCTCCTCTGGCACGTGTTGATTGCGACGGGCGGCGCGCGCCGCCGCGTTCAGACGCAGCGGCCGCCGTCGACTTCGAGGCACACGCCGGTGACGAACTCGGCGTCGTCGGATGCGAGATAGAGCGCCGCGTTCGCGATGTCCTGCGGGGTCGACAGGCGGCCGAGCGGGATTGTCGAAATGAAGCGCGCGCGGTTCTCCGGCGTGTCCGGCACGCCCATGAACTCGCTCGTGAGCCCGGTCTCGCCGAGCACCGGGTTCACGCAGTTCACGCGGATCCGGTCGGGGCCGAGCTCGACGGCGAGCGTCTTGCTCGCGGTGATCATCGCGCCCTTCGTGCTGTTGTACCAGACGAGGCCGGGGCGCGGCCGCACGCCCGCCGTCGATGCGACGTTGACGAACGCGCCGCCGCCCGCCCGGCGGAAATGCGGAACGAACGTCTGCACGCTCCAGTAGAGGCTCTTCATGTTGACCGCGTATACGCGGTCGTATTCGGCTTCGGTCACGTCGAGCACCGGCTTGTTGCGATGCGTCGTGCCCGCGTTGTTGACGACGATCTGCACGCCGCCGAACGCGTCGAGCGCCGCGTCGAGGAGCGCGCGCCAATCGTCGCCGCGCGATACGTCGCCCGCGACGGCGAGCGCGCGTCCGCCCGCGAGCGCGATTTCGCTCGCGACGCGCTCGGCCGCCGGCGCGTTCAGATCGTTGACGATGATGCACGCGCCTTCGCGCGCGAACGTTTTCGCGATGCCTTCGCCGAAGCCCGAGCCTGCGCCCGTGACGACGGCGGTCTTGCCGCTGAGCCGCATCAGTTGTCTCCTGGATTTTGTTTTGGGTCTTGCCGTGACGAGGACGGGCGGCGACGCGCGACCTCGCGCGCCGTGCCGCGCCTTCGGTCAGTCGTGCTTGAGCGCGATCGTCTTCAGCACGGTGAAGCCGTACAGCGCCTCGAAGCCTTTTTCGCGGCCGTAGCCCGAGCGTCCGCTGCCGCCGAACGGCAGCTCGACGCCGCCGCCCGCGCCGTAGTTGTTGACGAACACCTGTCCCGCGCGCAGCCGGCGCGCGAGCCGCATCTGGCGCGCGCCGTCGCGCGTCCACACGCCCGCGACGAGCCCGTACGGCGTGCCGTTCGCGAGCGCGAGCGCTTCGTCCTCGTCGGCGAACTTCATCGCGGCGAGCACGGGGCCGAACACTTCCTCCTGCGCGAGCCGGTGCGCGTGCGGGACGTCGCGCAGCAGCGCGGGCGCCTGGTAGAAGCCCGTTTCGGGGGCGTCCGGCACGACTTCGCCGTGCGCGGCCATCACGATGCCGTCGTGCTGCGCGTCGGACAGGAAGTCCCACACGCGCTGCTGCTGCCTCGCGCTGATGAGCGGCCCGCAATCGAGATCGGCCCGGCCGGGGCCGACCTTCAACCCGTTGAACGCGGTGGCGAGCCGCTCGACGAGCGGCTCGTAGACCGCCTTGTCGATCAGCACGCGGCTGCCGGCCGAACAGGTCTGGCCGCTGTTCTGCACGATCGCGGACACGAGAACGGGCAGCGCGGCGTCGAGGTCCGCGTCGGCGAACACGATCTGCGGCGACTTGCCGCCGAGCTCGAGCGTGACGGGCGCGTGGTGTTCGGCCGCCATCTGCGCGACGAGGCGGCCCGTGTCCGGCGAGCCGGTGAACGAAATGTGGTCGATGCCGGGATGGCGCGCGAGCGCCGCGCCGGCTTCATGGCCGTAGCCCGTCACGACGTTGAACGTGCCGGCGGGGAGCCCGGCCTCGGCCGCAAGCGTCGCGACGCGCAGGATCGACAGGCACGCGTCCTCCGACGGCTTGACGACGCACGCGTTGCCCGCGGCGAGCGCCGCGCCGACGCTGCGCCCGAGGATCTGCATTGGGTAGTTCCACGGCACGATGTGCCCGGTGACGCCGTGCGGCTCGCGCAGCGTGAGCACCGTGTAGCCGTCACGGTAGGGCAGCGTCTCGCCGTGCAGCTTGTCCGCCGCGCCCGCGTAGAACTCGAAGTAGCGGGCGAGCGCGTCGGCGTCCGCGCGCGCCTGCGTGAGCGGCTTGCCGGTGTCGCGCGACTCGATGAGCGCGAGTTCTTCGCGGCACGCGGCGACGAGCATCGACAGCCGGTACAGCATGCGCCCGCGCTCGGCCGCGCTCGCCGCGCCCCACGGGCCGTCGAACGCCGCGCGGGCCGCGTGCGCGGCCGCGTCGACGTCGGGCGCCGTGCCGCGCGCGAGCCGCGCGAACGGCTCGCCGTCGGACGGATCGATCACGGCGATCGTCTCGCCGCCCGCGGGCGCCGCCCATGCGCCCGCGATGAAGTGCTTCGCCTCTTCCATGCTCGCTCCCGGCTCGTCCGCCGTGTCTGATCGTTGCCCGATTATCGGCCGAACGCGACCGGAGCGCCATCGGGCGATTGGCTATAATGCGCATTCCATCGGAGGCGCCCGCGAGGCCGCCATCCGTCCCGATTCCCATCCGAACTTCAGAGAACGCTCATGAGCTTCAGCAACGTCCCGGCCGGCAAGGATCTGCCGCAAGACTTCAACGTGATCATCGAGATCCCGGCGCAAAGCGAGCCGGTCAAGTACGAAGCCGACAAGGAACTCGGTCTCCTCGTCGTCGATCGCTTCATCGGCACGGGCATGCGCTATCCGGTGAACTACGGCTTCATTCCGCAGACGCTGTCGGGCGACGGCGACCCCGTCGACGTGCTCGTCATCACGCCGTTCCCGCTGCTCGCGGGCTCGGTCGTCCGCGCGCGCGCGCTCGGCATGCTGAAGATGACCGACGAATCGGGCGTCGACGCGAAGCTCGTCGCGGTGCCGCACGACAAGGTCTGCCCGATGACGGCCAACCTCAAGTCGATCGACGACGTGCCCGGTTACCTGAAGGACCAGATCAAGCACTTCTTCGAGCAGTACAAGGCGCTCGAGAAGGGCAAGTGGGTGAAGGTCGAAGGCTGGGACGGCATCGACGCCGCGCACAAGGAAATCACCGAAGGCGTCGCGAACTTCAAGAAGTAAGCCGGCGCCCGCGGCGCCGTCCGGTTGCGCGAAACCGCGCGTGTCTCGTCACGAGGCCGCGCGGTTTTGTTTGGTGCGCGCGCGGCGGAGGCGGAGTGACGCGGCGGATTCGGTCGTGTGCTTGTTTTTGTTCGTGTCCGCGGTCGTGTTCGCGCTTGCCGCGGCCGCGCGAATGGTTTTTGCTCCATTGGCGGCACCCGAAACCGCTGATGGCTTCGATGGCTTCGATGGCTTCGATGGCTTCGATGGCTTCGACACCTTTTGCACTTCAGCCACTTCAGCCGCCTCGATCGCATCAGACGTACCGAGCGCCCGAGCAACATCGCGACGAGACGCCGCCCTCGATGCTCCCGACGCCGCGACCGCCGCGACGACGTTCGCCGCATCCGCGACTTCGCTCGCGCCCGCCGCCGCCCCGGCATCCGTCGCCGCCGCGTCGCCTTCTTCGACGACAACCGCCGCCGGCAGCACCGACTCGAGCGTGCGCCCGCCCGCCGCGAGCTCGCGCTTTTGCGCGGCGGTGAGCCGCTTGACCCAATATTCGGCGCGCGACGCGCTCGAGCGATCGGCGAGCTCGAACGACGCGAGCACGGCCTTCGGCTTGCGCGCGCGCGTGTAGCGCGCGCCCTTGCCTTGCGCGTGCTGCGCGAAGCGTGCGGCGACGTCGGTCGTGATGCCGGTGTAGACGCTGCCGTCCGCGCATTCGATCAGATACAGGTACCAGGACATGAAGGGCGGCGTGATGCGAAGCCGCCAGTGTCGCAGAAATTGCGCGGCGCGAGCGCGCGATTCGCCCGTCGGTTCATCTGGCGGCGGCCCCCCGGTCGCGCGGCTAGCGGTGCGCGACCGCGTGGCCGGGCCGCGTGCGCGTCACGGGCGCTTCCTGGATTCGCCGGAAGATCGCCGCGGACACGAGCGTCACCGCGCCGACGCAGACGAAGCTCAGCTTGAAGCCGAGCAGCGCCGAGCCGGTCTGCTCGCCGAACAGGCTCGTGAGCCCGCTTCCCACCGACGCGCCGAGCCCCATCGACAACATCTGCACCATCGAATACAGGCTGTTGCCGCTCGCCGCGTCGCGGTGCGGCAGGCCTTTCAGCGTCACGCTGTTCATTGCCGCGATCTGAATCGAGTTGATCGCGCCGAAGATCGCAATCAGCGCCATTTCGGCGACGAGCGGCGTGTCGGGGCCGATGGCCGCGAACAGCGCGATCACGGCGCCGACGATCAGTGTGTTGACGAACAGAAACGTACGATAGCCGTAGCGGCGAACGAGCGGCGCGATCCACGGCTTCGCGATCACACCCGCGATGGCGGCTGGCACGAGCATGAGCCCCGAGCGCAACGGAGAATAGCCGAATTCGAGCTGCATCATCAGCGGCAGCAGGAAGGGCGTCGCGCCGATGCCGATCCGCGAGACTAGGTTGCCGGCGAGGCCGACTGCGAAGTTCGGTTCGCGCAAGAGTTCGAGCCGGAAGAGCGGATTCGCGCGCCTGCGCGCATGGGCGACGTACACGATCGCCGCAGCCGCGGCGATCGCGGTCACGCCGACGGTCCAGTCCGTGTAGCCGCCGTCGGACAACGAGTCGATCGCGAGCGAGCCGGCGATCATCGCGATCGACAGCAGCGTGTAGCCCGTGTAGTCGAAC
Source organism: Burkholderia oklahomensis C6786 (assembly GCF_000959365.1). NCBI lineage: Bacteria > Pseudomonadati > Pseudomonadota > Betaproteobacteria > Burkholderiales > Burkholderiaceae > Burkholderia > Burkholderia oklahomensis. The sequence goes on along the minus strand of NZ_CP009555.1, from coordinate 619,816 downwards.
GGCGGAGGATCGATCGGCTCGTCGCGCGGCATGTAGCGGTGGACGGCGACGAGGCCGACCGCGCAGATCGGCAGGTTGACGAGGAACACCCAGTACCACGACATCGACTGCGTGAGCCAGCCGCCGAGCGTTGGGCCGAGGATCGGCCCGATCTGGCCGAAGATCGACACGAACGCGAGCGCGGCCACGTATTCGTCGCCGGGCACGCCGCGCAGTACCGCGAGCCGGCCGATCGGCAGCAGCATCGAGCCGCCGATGCCTTGTAGCACCCGGGCGACGATGAGCTGCGTCGCGCTCGTCGCGGCCGAGCAGCACAGCGAGCCGAGCGCGAACACGACAATCGCGACGAAGAACACGCGACGCGTGCCAAAGCGATCCGCGAACCAGCCGGACGCGGGTGTGAGTGTGGCCATCGTCAGTGTGTAGGCGGTGACGACGCCGTGCATCGAGAGCGCGTCCTGGCCGAGCGCGTGGGCGATCGACGGCAGCGCCGTGTTGACGATGGTCGTGTCGACGGACTGCATGAAGAACGCGGTGGCGACGATCCATAGCAGCGTCGTTCGGGAAGAGGTGTTGGGCATGAGCGCGGACCGATGAGTTGGGTGCGTCGCGCCTGGCGCGCGCGACGCAAGCCCCGCCGCCTCGGGCGGCGCGCAGCGCTTGCCCGAGATCGTCGGGGGCGTTGGTTAGTGGGCGCGCGTGTCGAGGCGCGTGGCGGGCGGCAGGCCAGTGGCCGGAGCGGCGCTCGCCGCGCGGGCCGCTCGGCGAGCGCCGGGGGGCGGGAAGCCCGATGGCTTGCGCCGCCACGCTGGTTTCGAAGACGCCATTTCAAACGGCGTTTCGGGACTGATATCGAGCGATAAGAATGGTCGGCGCATGCCGTTTGGAATCGGCAGATGGAATGACATCATTTAATACTCCTAATTGATAATCCGCGTGAAGATTCTCAACCAAAAGATCAAAATGTCTCCCCATCCTCTCCGACCGCGTCAGGCGGTGCGCCGAAGGGTGAAGCTAGCGGGTGGCCCTGGAATTTGAACGTTTTTATCGATTTTCAGAATATCGATTCTGAAAATCAGAAACAGGGACGAAAGCGAATGAAATCCGTTTCTCTCTATTTCGGTGCGCATTAAGCGCAACGAAAGTCTGGGGGTTTTGTACGAATATTGCAACCGAATAATCTTTCAATTTCCGATTTGGAACGAATGATAATCAAATATCTCGCATAACCTGTTAAGGGAAATGAATGGCAATGCCGTTTTGGAAGCCGGTGTGCCGCGCGAGCGCGACTGCCGGCCGCGGGACGAGGCGCGCGCGGGCGTCGCGTCGTGGTCAGCGCTCGCCGTCCTTGAACGGATTGTGCTCGCGCAGCTCGTCGACGTACGCGTGGATCTGGTTCGTCTCCTGCGCGAGGAAGCGGCCGACCGCGTCGGCGAACGCCGGATGCGCGAGCCAGTGCGCGGAGCGCGTGACGGTCGGCATGAAGCCGCGCGCGAGCTTGTGCTCGCCTTGCGCGCCGCCTTCGAACGTGTCGAGCCGCTCGTCGATGCAGAACTCGAGCAACTGGTAGTACGCGGCCTCGAAGTGCAGGCACGGCACGTGTTCGAGCGCGCCCCAGTAACGGCCGTACAGCGTGCCGCCGCCCGCCGCTTCGCGCTGATAGACGGCGAGCGCGCTCGCGATCGGCCGGCCGTCGCGCTCGGCGATCACGAGCAGCAGGTTCTCCGGCATCGTCGCGCCGATCTCGCGGAAGAAGCCGAGATTCAGGTACGGGCTCGAAAAGTGCTCGCGGTACGTCTGCCGGTAGCAGCGCGTGAAGAAGCGCCAGTCGGCGTCGGTCGCGTGCTCGCCGCGCACGCGGCGGAACGTGACGCCGGCTTCCGCGACCTTGCGGCGCTCCGCGCGGATGTTCTTGCGCTTCTTCTGTTCGAGCGTGCCGAGAAATTCGTCGAAGTCGCGATAGCCGTCGTTCAGCCAATGGAACTGGACGCCTTCGCGCAGCATCATCCCCATGTCGGCGAGCACGCGCGCCTCGTCGTCGCTCGGAAACAGCACGTGCAGCGACGACACGTCGCTCTGCTCGGCGAGCGCGACGAGCGTCGCGGCGAGCCGGCGGCGCGCGTCGTCGCCGACGGCGAGGAGCCGGCTGCCTTGCACGGGCATGAACGGCACCGCGCACAGCAGCTTCGGGTAGTACGGCAGCGCGTTGCGCTGATACGCGTCGGCCCACGCCCAGTCGAACACGTATTCGCCATACGAATGGCTCTTCGTGTAGACGGGCGCGGCCGCGACGAGCGCGCCCGCCGCGCCGTCCGTCAGCGTGACGAAGCGGGGCGCCCAGCCGGTGCCGTCGACCGCGCAGCCCGCGCGGTGCAGCGCGCTCAGGAAGGCGTGCTTCAGAAAGGGCGTCGGGCGCTCGGCGCGCGCGACGAGCGCGTCCCACTCGGTGGCGCTCGCGTCGAGCGGAGACGACAGGATGCCCATGCGATAATCGCAGCGTTCGTGTTTCAACGATCTGAATCCGTTTCGTTCGTGCCCGGTTGTATCCGTTCGTACCCGTTTGCACCGTCGGTCGGGCGCGCTGCCGCGCCGGCCCTCCGTGCGTTTGATCAAAGCCGTACGCGCTGCGGTCCGAGGAGGCCGCGCTGATCCCGTGATGAAGACCCGTATCGCACTTGCCCAACTCAACGTCACCGTCGGCGATTTCGCCGGCAACGTCGCCAAGATCGTCGCCGCCGCGCGCGCCGCGCACGACGCCGGCGCGCAGCTCCTGATCGCGCCGGAACTCGCGCTGTCCGGCTATCCGCCGGAGGACCTGCTGCTGCGCCCCGCGTTCTACGCGGCGTCCGACGCGGCGCTCGCCGAGCTCGCCGCGCTGCTGAAGCCGCTCGCGGGGCTCGCGGTGCTGGTCGGCCATCCGCAGCGCGCGGCCGGCTCGGGCGCGTCAAGCGCCGATGGTAATGCAAACCGTCCGATCGAGCGCGGCGTCTCGCCGACCGATACCTACAACGCGGCGTCGCTGATCGTCGACGGCGAGGTCGTCGGCACGTACCGGAAGCAGGACCTGCCGAACACCGAGGTGTTCGACGAGAAGCGCTATTTCGCGACCGACGCCGCGCCGTACGTGTTCGAGCTGAACGGCGTGAAGTTCGGCGTCGTGATCTGCGAGGACGTGTGGCATGCGTCGGCCGCGCAGCTCGCGAAGGCGGCGGGCGCGCAGGTGCTGATCGTGCCGAACGGCTCGCCGTATCACATGAACAAGGAAGCGGTGCGGATCGACATCCTGCGCGCGCGGATTCGCGAGACCGGCCTGCCGATGATCTACGTGAATCTCGTCGGCGGCCAGGACGAACTCGTGTTCGACGGCGGCTCGTTCGTGCTCGACGGCGCGGGCGAGCTCGTCGCGAAGATGCCGCAGTTCGAGGAAGGCAACGCGGTCGTCGAATTCGACGGCGCGCGGCCGCTGCCTGCGCGAATCGCGCCGGAGCTGTCCGTCGAGGCGCAGGTGTATCGCGCGCTCGTGCTCGGCGTGCACGACTACATCGGCAAGAACGGCTTTCCGGGCGCGATCATCGGGCTGTCGGGCGGCGTCGATTCGGCGCTCGTGCTCGCGGTCGCGGTCGACGCGCTCGGCGCCGACCGCGTGCGCGCGGTGATGATGCCGTCGCGCTACACGGCCGACATCTCGACGACCGACGCGGCCGCGATGGCGAAGCGCGTCGGCGTGCGCTACGACGAGATCGCGATCGCGCCGATGTTCGACGCGTTCCGCACGTCGCTCGCGGGCGAATTCGCGGGCCGCGCCGAGGATGCGACGGAGGAGAACATCCAGGCGCGGATCCGCGGCACGCTCTTGATGGCGCTGTCGAACAAGTTCGGCTCGATCGTGCTGACGACGGGCAACAAGAGCGAGATGGCGGTCGGCTACTGCACGCTGTACGGCGACATGGCGGGCGGCTTCGCTGTGATCAAGGACATCGCGAAGACGCTCGTCTACCGGCTCTGCCGCTACCGAAACGCCGCGGCCGAATACGGCAAGCTCGACGTCATTCCGGAGCGGATCCTGACGCGCGCGCCGTCCGCCGAGCTGCGCGAGAACCAGACCGACCAGGACAGTCTGCCGCCGTACGACGTGCTCGACGCGATCATGCGGATGTACATGGAAGAGGACCGGCCGCTCGCGGAGATCGTCGCGGCGGGCTACTCGGAGGCGGACGTCAAGCGCGTCACGCGGCTCATCAAGATCAACGAGTACAAGCGCCGCCAAGCGCCCGTCGGCATTCGGGTCACGCATCGCGCGTTCGGGCGCGACTGGCGCTATCCGATCACGTCGTGCTTCACCGAGAGCATCGACTGATGCGGCGCGCGGCGTAGAATCGGCTGACGATTTTCATTCATTCGAAGCAAGGGGCACATCATGAAACGCATCACCGCCATCATCAAGCCGTTCAAGCTGGACGAAGTGCGCGAAGCGCTCGCCGAAGTCGGCCTGACGGGGCTCACCGTGACGGAAGTGAAGGGCTTCGGCCGCCAGAAGGGCCACACGGAGCTCTACCGCGGCGCCGAGTACGTGGTCGACTTCCTGCCGAAGATGAAGATCGAGGTGGTGGTCGCGAACGATCTCGTCGATCAGGTGATCGACGCGGTGATCGGCGCCGCGCGCACCGGCAAGATCGGCGACGGCAAGATCTTCGTGTCGGACGTCGAGCGCGTGATCCGGATTCGGACGGGCGAGGAGAACGAAGCGGCCGTCTGAGGCCGGATCGCTCGGAAGCGGGAGACCGTCGGCGCGGCGGGGCCGCGCGGCTTCGGCCCGCGCGGCATAAAAAAAACGGTGCGATACCCATGGGCATCGCACCGGTACGCGCCTCTCGCAGCAGCGTGAAAAGACTCGCTATCGGTTCAGACGATCCGGCGTTTGTGCTTAGAACAGATGCTGGATGCCGGCGTACACGCCCGTCTGGCTGCCGCCGAACTTCGGATTGCCGGTCGAGATGTCGGTGCCCGCGCCGTTGGCGTTCAGGCCGAAGTTCGCGGTCTTGCTGTTGCGCACCGTCGCGACCTGAACGTCGAACAGTGTGCGCTTCGAGATGTTGTACGAGCCGCCGACCGTGTAGATGTTCGCGTTGCCGCCGCCGTGGTTCGCGTTGACGTGATACACGGCTGCGATCAGCGCGGCTGCCGGCGTGGCTTGCCACGTCACGCCGCCCCAGACCTGCTGGGTGCCCGTGATGCCGTTGTTGGCGACCGGGCCGCCGCTGCCGTCGGCGTGCGACGACTGGTAGGCCGCCTGCAGCTTGAACTGGCCGAGGAACACGTTCGCACCCGCGAAGTATTCGCGCGAGTAGTTGAACACGTCGGAGAACTTGCCGTTGCTGTCGCGCGTTTCATCGTAGATGCCGCGCAACTGGAACAGCGACGTCGTGTAGGTGATCTGCGCACCGGCCGCGCGGCCCGGCTGGCCGGCCGTGGTGTTGCCGTTGAAGCTCGTCGAGTTCGAGAACGAGAACTGGCCGTAGAAATCGAGGCCGTAGTACTTCGGCGACTGGTACGACACGTTGTTGCTGGTCTTGTTCCAGTTGCGGCCGCGCACGAGCGAAGCCGTCGACCACGACGACTGGCCGAACGGGTCGAAGTCCCACACGCCGTTCGCGATCGCGAGTTCGCGGCCGAGCAGCAGGGTACCGTATGCGTCGTTGGAGATGCCGATCGTCGCCCAGCGATTCCAGAGGCTGCCGCCGCCCGGGCCGTTGCCGCTCATCGTGTCGAAGCTGCCTTCCAGCTGGAACACGATCTTGTTGCCGCCGCCGATGTCTTCGGAGCCCTTCAGGCCCCAGAGGCTCGTGCCCCAGTCGCCGCTTTCCGCGCGCCAGCGGCTCGAGCTGCCGCCGTTCGCGCTCGGCAGGCCGCTCATGTATTCGATGCCGGCGTCGAGACGGCCGTACAGCGTCACGCTGCTTTGAGCGTGAGCCGCCACTCCGGCAGTCGCCAGTACTGCCGCGAGCATAACTTTCTTCATCATCTCCTCCATACCCTGTCAAAAAGTCAACCCAGAACTGCGCAACATGTCCGGCTTTGCATGCCGGACAAAATGGGTAACCAGAGAGACCGCGTGCAGGCCGGGTGGGCGACGCACTGAGCGAGCGGACGGAATGCCGTTTGCGGGCCCGTGCGGCCGGGATGGCCTACCGGGGTCTCCTGTCGTCATGAAGTAAAACTACATTTCATGACTTTCGTTTTGCTACTTTGGTTACTAATTTAGCAAAAATACACTTTTGTGGCGACGAAAATCGTTGTTTGACTAGCACGTGTCGCCAAATTGCCATATACGTGTGCGCAAACACGCCGAGCGACGTTCGTGGAGGCAGTCGGATCCCTTGTCTACCAAGGCACTCGCGGAACCCGGCGGGATGGGTCAAGGATTGCCACTATTGACGCTGGAAAAACGGGGGAGTAAGTGCGTCGGCGCCGATTGTGTCGGGAATTCGTAATGAAAATGCGCGGCCGCGGACCGCGCGCGAACGTCGTCCGGCCGGCCTCGGCGCGTTCGACGGCGGCCGGCGTCAGCGCGCGTGCGCGGGCGCCGACTCGATCAGTTGCGCGCGAATCCAGCGATGCGCATCGGTGCGTGCGTGCTTCGCGTGCGAATACACCTTCACCGTGTAGCGCGGGATCTCGAACGGCGCGGCGAAGATCCGGATCGGCGCAGCGTGGCGCAGCACCTCGGCCGCGTGGCGCGGGACCGTCATCAGCAAGTCGGAATCGGCGACGATGAACGGCGCCGCGAGCACCGTCGGCAACTGCACGGCGACCTGCCGCTCGAGTCCGAGCTTGTCGAGCACGTGGTCGATCACGCCGCGCGTCTCGTTCCACGGCGTGACGACAACGTGCCGCGCCGCGAGATACTGCGCGACGCTCAGGCGGCGCCGGATCGACGGATGGCGTTCGCTCGCGATCACGACGTAGTCGTCGGCGAACCAGTCGAAGTTCTCGATGCCGGGCGCGACCGCGCTCGTTTCTTCGTGATAGCCGAGCGCGAAGTCGAGCCGGCCTGCCGCGAGATCCTCGGTCGCGATCTTGCGGCCCGAATAGACGATCCGGAAGCGCAATTGCGGCGCGACGCGCTGTATCCTCGCGATGAACGCGGGCAGCACGGCGAACGCCGTGTAGTCGGTCGCGGCGAACACGAACGTGTGCGTGCTGCGTTCGGGCTCGAAGCGGTGCGCGCGCTGCATGCCCTTCGACAGCACGTCGAGCGCCTCGCCGACGAAGCCGGCCATGTCCTCGGCGCGCACGGTCGGCTGCATCTCGTTGCCGAAGCGCACGAACAGTTCGTCGCCGAGCGCGTCGCGCAGCCGCGCGAGCGCGTGACTCATCGCGGACGGGCTGATCGCGATCTCGTTTGCCGCGGTCGTGACCGAGCGATGGCGAAAGAGCGCGTCGAAGACGAGCAGCAGATTCAGATCGAGACGGCGCAGTGCAGGATGCATAGCATTCAATTAACGATGAAGAAAATGCACTTCTTGCATGAATCATTCGAACGTAGCATGACTGCCTCGACAGCGCTAGCCGGCATGGCATGTGCATTCTCATCGCGATCGGGCCAGGAGGGCCGCCACATGAATATCCGGATTCGCGCAGCCGCGGCGGGCGACGCCGCGCTGATTCTGCGCTTCATCAAAGAACTCGCGATCTACGAAGAGGCCGAGGACCAGGTGGTCGCGACGGTCGAATCGATCGAAGCGAGCCTATTTCGCGGCGCGTCGCCCGCGTGTGCGCTGATCTGCGAGGTGGACGGCGAGCCGGCCGGCTTCGCGGTCTACTTCTTCTCGTATTCGACGTGGCTCGGCCGGCAGGGGCTGTATCTCGAGGATCTATACGTGTCGCCGCGTTTTCGTGGCGCCGGCGCGGGCAAGCGCCTGCTGCACGCGCTCGCGCGGATCGCGGTCGACAACGGCTGCGGACGGTTCGAATGGAGCGTGCTCGACTGGAACGAGCCCGCGATCCGCTTCTACGAAGGGATCGGCGCGAGCGCGCAGAGCGAATGGGTGCGTTACCGGCTCGCGGGCGACGCGCTGCGCGCGTTCGCGAGCGAAGCGCCCGCGGACGTGGTCTGACGAGGCGGCAGGGCGGAGCGAGGCGCGGCATGCGCCGCGCCCGCCCGGCGGTTTACTTGAGGCTGCCGGACAGGAACTGCTTCAGGCGCTCGCTCTTCGTGCTGCCGAACACGTCGGCGGGCGCGCCTTCCTCCTCGACGCGTCCCTGGTGCAGGAACATCACATGGTTCGACACGTTGCGCGCGAAACCCATCTCGTGCGTGACGACGATCATCGTCCGGCCTTCTTCGGCGAGCTTTTGCATCACCTTCAGCACTTCGCCGACGAGTTCCGGGTCGAGCGCCGACGTCGGCTCGTCGAACAGCATCACGTCGGGATGCATCGCCAGCGCGCGCGCGATCGCGACGCGCTGCTGCTGGCCGCCCGACAGGTGCGACGGATACTGCTTCTCGACGCGCGGCGCCAGCCCCACTTTCTCGAGGTATTCGCGCGCGCGCTCCTCGGCCTCGCGCCGCGACAGCCCGAGCACGTGCACGGGCGCTTCCATCACGTTCTCGAGCACGTTCATGTGCGCCCACAGATTGAAGTGCTGGAACACCATCGCGAGCTTCGTGCGCACGCGCTGCAATTGCTTGGAATCGGCCGCCTTGAGCGCGCCCGTCTTGTCCTGCGCGGTGCGCACTTCTTCGCCGTCGACGAAGATGCGGCCCGCGTTGGGCTGCTCGAGGAAGTTGATGCAGCGGAGCATCGTGCTCTTGCCCGAACCGGACGAGCCGATCACGCTGATCACGTCGCCCGCGTTCGCGCGCAGCGAGACGCCTTTCAAAACTTCGTTGTTGCCGTAGCGCTTGTGGAGATCGTCGACGAATAGCTTGTGCATCTGGGTGTTCATCCGAGGCGGATCCGGAAATTCATTTGCCCTGCGGGCGCAGATACGCGAGCCAGCGACGCTCGGCGCGGCGGAACAGCCACACGAGCGTAAACGAGATCGCGAGGTAGAGAAGGGCGGCGATGCCGAACGCGTGGAACGACATGTAGGTCGCCGAATTGACGTCGCGCGCGATCTTCAGGATGTCGGGCACGGTCGCCGTGAATGCGACCGTCGTCGCGTGCAGCATCAGGATCACTTCGTTGCTGTAGAGCGGCAGCGCGCGGCGCAGCGCCGACGGCAGCACGACCCGCCGATACAGCGTGAACGTCGACATCCCGTACGCGCGCGCGGCTTCGATCTCGCCGTACGTGGTCGCCTTGATCGCGCCCGCGAAGATCTCGGTCGTGTAGGCGCAGGTGTTCAGCGTGAACGCGAGCAGCGTGCAGTTCATCCCGTCGCGGAAGAACGCGTCGAGCATCGGCGCGCCGCGCACGACCTGCAGGCTGTAGAGCCCGGTGTAGCAGAGGAGCAGCTGCACGTAGAGCGGCGTGCCGCGGAACACGTACGTGTAGAGCCAGACGGCGCCCGCGAGCCACTTCTTCTTCGACACGCGCGCCACCGCGAGCGGCACGGACAGGCAGAAGCCGATGCCGATCGACACGACGAGCAGCCACAGCGTGATCGCGAGGCCCGTGAAGCGATAGCCGTCGGTATACAGGTAGTTGCGCCAGTATTCTTGGATCAGTTCGATCATAGGTCAGCCTTGCGTACGCCCGTCGAATAACGCTTTTCGAGCCACATCAGCACGAAGTTCGAGATCGTCGTGATCGCGAGATAGATCGCGCCGGCGAGCAGCGTGAAGAAGAAGAACCGCAGCGTGCCCTTGCCCGCGTCCTGCGACGCCTTCACGACGTCGGCGAGGCCGATGATCGACACGAGCGCCGTCGACTTCACGAGCACCTGCCAGTTGTTGCCGATGCCGGGCAGCGCGAAGCGCATCATCTGCGGGAACATGATCCGCGCGAACACCTGCCAGTTCGTCATCCCGTACGCGCTGCCCGCTTCGAGCTGGCCGCGCGGCACCGACAGGAACGCGCCGCGGAACGTCTCGGTGAAGTACGCGCCGTAGATGAAGCCGAGCACGAGCACGCCGGCCGCGAACGGATCGATGTCGATCTGATCCCAGTTCATCAGATCGGTGAGCTGGTTCAGCCAGATCTGCAGGCTGTAGAAGAGGAGCAGCATCAGCACGAGGTCCGGCACGCCGCGAATGAGCGTCGTGTAGAGCGTGCCGATTCCGCTCGACAAGCGGTTCTTCGACAGTTTCGCAGCCGCACCGACGAGGCCGAGCAGAAACGACAGCGCGAGCGACAGCACCGCGAGCTTGACGGTCTGCCAGGTGCCGGAGAGTATCAGCGGGCCGTAGCCTTGAAGAAACATATGTAGTCCTCGACGACGCGTCGTGCGCGCCGCGAAAGACGCGTCCCGCGTGTTGCGCGAGACGCCCCGTGCGTATCATTGCCGCTCCGCCTTCGCGGATCGCGCCGCCGCCTGCGTTCGGGCAGGGGACGGCGCTTCGCAGCGCGTGGTGTCGACCGCTGGTGCTGCACGGGCCGCGCGCCGGTCGCGACGCGCGGCCCGCTCGGCGCCTACTTCGCCGAATAGATGCTGTACGGGAAGTACTTGTGCGACAGCTTGTCGTACGTGCCGTCCTTGTGCATCGCCGCGAGCGCGCGGTCGATCGCGTCCTTCAGGTCCGCGTCTTCCTTGCGCAGGCCCATCGCGGTGCCGTCGCCGAGCGTCTTCGGATCCTTGACGGCCGGGCCCGCCCACGCGAAGCCCTTGCCGCGCGGCGTGCGCAGAAAGCCGTAGTCGGCCTGCAGCTCGTCTTGCAGCGTCGCGTCGAGGCGGCCCGAGCCGAGATCCGCGTACACCTGATCCTGGTTCTGGTACGACACGACCGTCACGCCCTTCGGCTCCCAGTGCGCTTTCGCGAAGGTCTCCTGGGTCGAGCCCTGCTCGACGCCGACGTGCTTGCCCTTCAGCGATTCGACGCTCGGCGCGAGCGGCGAGCCCGCCTTCGCGATCATCCGCGCGGGCGCGTCGTACAGCTTGTCGGAGAAATCGATCTGCTCGCGGCGCTTGGCGGTGACGGTCAGCGACGACACGATCACGTCGAACTTCTTCGCCTTCAGCGCGGGGATGATTCCGTCGAGATCCTGCGGCGTCCAGACGCACTTCACATTGATCCGCTTGCAGACTTCCTTCGCGAGATCGACGTCGAATCCGACGATCTCGCCGCTCGGCGCGGTCGATTCGAACGGCGGATAACTGGCGTCGACGCCGATCCGCACGGTCTTCCACTCCTTCGCGAAGGCGCCGGCCGCCGCGAAGGCGAGGGCCGCGCACAAGGCGAGCTTCTTCATGTCGTTCCTTATCCTGACTTCCCCGCCGCGCGGCCGGATGCACCCGGGCATGCGCGCGCCGGGCGTATTCTAGGCGGCCAAAATTCGCGTTCGTCGATGCCGGCGCGGCCCGCTTTGGGGCGAAGCGCCGTCGACGGCGGCCAAAAGCGCGGTATTTTACCCGAACGCCGGCCGCGGCTTCGAAGAAACGGCGAGCGCGTCTCGGCGGCCGCTCGGCCGCCCGGCGCACGAGGCCGCGCGACGCATCGCGCCGGCTCGTTGGCGTCGCTGCATTCATATGCGCGGCGCGTTGCTTGCTCGGACGATTGCACGGATCGGCGCAACGATCCGGTGCGCGCGCGCAGGATTGTTGCGGATGCGCGCCGCCCCTACATTCGAGGAAGTCGATTTTTCAGTGGGAGGCGCCATGTTCCAGATCCGCCGCGCAGGCGACCGCGGTCATGCCAATCATGGCTGGCTCGATACGCGTCACAGCTTTTCGTTCGCCGACTATCGCGATCCCGATCACATGCACTTCGGCGCGCTGCGCGTGCTGAACGACGACCGCATCGCGCCGACGCGGGGCTTCGGCATGCATCCGCACCGCGACATGGAGATCATCACGTACGTGCTCGACGGCGCGCTCGCGCACCGCGACAGCATGGGCAACGGCTCGATCGTCCGCGCGGGCGACGTGCAGCGGATGAGCGCGGGCACGGGGATCGTGCACAGCGAATACAACGCGTCGCGGGACGCGCCGCTGCATCTGCTGCAGATCTGGCTGCTGCCGACCGAGCCGGGCGGCAAGCCCGGCTATCAGGAGGTGCGCTTCACCGACGCAGACAAGCGCGGCCGGCTGCGGCTCGTCGCGTCGCCGGACGGGCGCGACGGGTCGGTGTCGATGCGGGCGGACGCGTCGATCTACGCGGGCCTCGTCGACGGCGGCGAGCGTGCCGAGTTCGCGGTGCCGGCCGGGCGGCGCGTGTACGTGCACGTCGCGCGCGGCAGCGTGACGGTGAACGGCGAGGCGCTGGCGGCAGGCGACGGCGCACGCATCGCCGACGTCGAGACCGTTGCGTTCGAGCGCGGCGAGCGCGCGGAGGTGCTGTTGTTCGATCTCGCGTGACGCGATCGGCGGTGGGCGGGATGTCGGCTGGGATGTCGGCCGCGCGCTCGATCCCGGCACGGAGAGACCGGGCAACGAGAGGACGAGGCAAGCCGCGTGCCGATGCGAAAACACCGCGAGCGGGTGTGAGTCCGTTCGCGGTGTTTGCTTCAACGGCGGCCGGCCACCCGGCCGATAGCCGCGGACGAGATGCGGCCGACGAGATGCGCTCGGTCGGGGCGCGTCGTCGCTCCGATGAAGCCGGCCGGGCAGGGGATCGTCATGCAAAGCCGATCAAGCGGAACCGATCAAGCGGAACCGATCAAGCGGAACCGATCAAGCGGAACCGATCAAGCGGATCGATCCCGCGCGATCGCCCGGCGCTCGGCGGCCGAGCGCACCCATACCCGCCGAAAGCCATCCGGCCGGTCGCCCAAGGCCGCATCATGCAGCCGCAACGCGATCGATGGCCGGCACGACCCGCCCGAACCCGCCGGGCCAGGCCGCGCCGCCCGGCGTCACTGCTGCGGCGCGGGCGCCGACGCGCCCTTCGCCGCGCGGCGCTGCTCCCAGCGCTCCTTCATCTTCGCGTGACGTTCCTCCATCTTCGCGAACTGCTGCTTGAGCGCCGTGCTGACCGTCGCCTTCTGCTGGTCGTTCAGGCCGTTGTAGAACGCGAGCCACGCGGACGCCGTCTGCTCGCGCAACTGGGCGTTCTGCTGCTCGGCCTGCTGGCGCGCCGCGTGCATCGCGTTCAGGTCGAGGATCGGCTGGTTCCGCTGCGCCTGGAACTGCTGGCGCAGCGCCTCGTGGCTCTTGCGCATCGCCTCGCGGTTCTGCTTCATCGTGTTGACGGCGGCCTGCCACTGCTGCTCCTGCGCGGCGCTCAGGTTCAGCTTGTCGTGCACGCGCTGCATCATCATGAACGGGCCGCCGTCCATGTGGTGAGGTTCGCCGTGGCCGCCCGGCGGCGGCATGTCGGGCGGCGCGGCGTGCGAGACGGCGCTGAACGAAAGGGCGAGCACGGCGGCGGCGATGGCCAGGCGGGAAGTCTTCTTATACATTGAGCAACTCCTGTATTGAAAAGTCCGGTGCTGCGGCCGGCTCGGCGCCCGGGCGTTCGCGCCCCGCCGTCTGCCGGCATATCCGGTAAGGCGCAGCGTAGCCAAGCGGCGCCGCCGCCGTGTTACGCGCGCCGCGGTCGCGTTTACCGCGCATTACATTTTCCTTGCGCGGTAATCCGCAGTAACCCTTTCCGGCATTTGTTTCGTTCAGCCCCGCCAACCCGCACGGTAAACTTCACGCCATGACTACTCAGATCCTCATCGTCGACGACGACCAAGAACTGCGCGACCTGCTGCGCGACTACCTCGTGCGGCAAGGCATCGAGGTGTCCGTGCTGCACGACGCCGCTTCGCTCGAAAAGCGCCTCGAACGCGAGCGCCCCGATCTCATCGTGCTCGACCTGATGATGCCGGGCGTCGACGGCCTGACCGCGCTGCGTCAGCTCCGCGCGGCGGGCGACGACATTCCGGTGATCATGCTGACGGCGCGTGCGGACGACGTCGACCGCATCGTCGGCCTCGAGCTCGGCGCGGACGATTACCTCGGCAAGCCGTTCAACCCGCGCGAGCTGCTCGCGCGCGCGCAGGCGGTGCTGCGCCGCCGCCGCGCGACGCCGTCGGCGGCCGCGCCCGAGCAGCGCGAGCCGTACGCGTTCGGCCGTTTCGTGCTCGATTTCCAGGCGCGCACGCTGTCGGTCGACGGCAAGCCGGCAACACTGTCGAGCAGCGAATTCGCGCTCCTGAAGATCTTCGTCAACCATGCGCTGCGCACGCTGACCCGCGAGCGCCTGCTCGAACTGCTGCACGGCCCCGAGTACGACGGCACCGACCGCGGGATCGACGTGCAGGTCTGGCGACTGCGCCGGATCCTCGAAACCGATCCGTCGACGCCGCGCTTCATCCAGACGGTGCGCGGACGCGGCTACGTGTTCGTGCCGAACGGCGAGGCTCATGCGCAAACCCATTGATTCGCTGTTCGGGCGGCTCGCGCTCCTCGTCGTCTGCGTGCTGCTGCTGTCGCACTTCGCGTGGTATTTCGCGATCCGGCTCGAGCGCAATCAGTTCCAGACGCGCTATGCGGTCGAGGAGGCCGCGTTCCTCGTCGACGCGGTGCGCCAGCACGTCGAGCGTTCGCCCGACCAGCCGCTGCCGTCGCGCGTGCGGCTCGTCGCGCCGGGCAGCAGCGACGTGCCGGAGGCGAATCAGAATCTACCGCCCGCGTTGAAGCGCTTCGCCGACGACCTGCGCGACCGCCTGCCGCCCGGCACGCTGGTGCGCATCGGCCGGCCGGGCCATCCGCCCGTGCTGTGGGTGAAGCAGCCGACCGACCGCGACTGGATCGTCGTGCCGGTGCAGCCGCTGCGACCGCCGCGCCCGCTCGACCGGATGGTGCTCTGGCTCGTGATGATCTTTTCCGCCGCGGTGATGGCGGCGCTCTTCGCCGCGTGGCAGCTGCAGCAGCCGCTCAGCTCGCTCGCGCGCGCGGTCGCGCGCTTCGGCCGCGGGATGGCGGTGCCGCCGCTGCCCGAGCGCGGGCCGCGCGAGCTGCGCCAGCTCACGCACGGCTTCAATCAGATGGTTCAGCAGGTGTCGCGCGCGGAGAACGACCGTGCGGTGATGCTCGCGGGCGTCGCGCACGACCTGCGCACGCCGCTCGCGCGGATGCGGCTGCGCGCCGAGATGATGGAGGACGCGCGGCTGCGCGATGGCGTGGTGCGCGACGTCGACTCGATGACGCACATCGTCGACCAGTTCCTCGTATTCGCGCACGGCGACGCCGATCGCAGCGAGGCCGTGCCTGTCGATCAGGCGTGCGAGCGGATCGCGCGCACCTATCGCGCGGTGTCGCCGAACGCGCCCACCGTGCAGACCGATCTCGCGGCGGGGCCGGGCTTTCGCCTGTCGACGGCGACGCTCGACCGGGTGCTGTCGAACCTGCTCGACAACGCGCACGCATACGGCGCGCCGCCCGTCGTGATCGCGACCGCGCGCACCGCGACGGGCTACACGCTGACCGTCAGCGACCACGGCAAGGGCATCGCGCCGCGCGACCTGGCGGATGCGACGCGCCCGTTCGTGCGGCTCGATCCGGCGCGCGGCGGCAACGGGCACAGCGGTCTCGGGCTCGCGATCGTCGAGCGGCTCGTGCAGCGCACGGGCGGTTCATGTGAGATCGGCAACCGGGAGGAAGGGGGGCTGCGGGTTGCGATGTCGTTTCCGTTCGACGTCGTGCCGAAGGCGGAACCGCAGGTGGCGGCGTCCTGACGCGCCGCCGCCGCCCGGGCGGCGCGGGATCCTCGGGCGCCCGGCGCGACCCCGCCGGACGGCCGCGGGCGGCGGGTCACTCGCCGAAGAGCGTGCTGAGCGTCTCGGCGGCGTTGCTGTCGATCGTGTTGTAGGTGACGCTCGTCGCCTCGAAGATGTAGAGCGTCGTGTATTTGCCGACACGGTCGAGGATGTCCTCCTGGAGCGTCTCCGGCACGATGTTCATGTTCAGATACCAGGCCGTCGACGACAGCCGCGTCTGGAACGAGCCGTACTCTTGCATCAGTTGATCGAACGCTTCGGCGTCCTGGTCCCGGCACACGATAACCAGATTTCCTGCCATTCACTCCTCCTGATTGACCATCGGCCCTCTCGGGCAAGTACCGATCATACCCGCTTCGGCGTGTCCGTTCGTCGATGAACGCCTCGCCCGGCCGGCGCGCGCGTCGCGCGCTTGCGCGAAGGCGGGTTCACGGCAGGGCCGGATCGCGGCATAATTCGGCGTTGCGGCGCAGCAGCGGCCAGCCGGCGCGCCGCCACTTCCTGCAGATTCGCCCGCCGCCCGCCCGCTTCGGGCCCGATGCGCTCGCGGCCGGGCCGGATTTCCACCGTTCGTCATCCGGAAGGTTGTGCCTGAAATGCAGGATGTAGTAGTGTCGTGCCGTCGCGAGGCCGGGAGATCCCCGCTGCGCGAGCGAAACGCCGGCGCCCGAGATGCGCGGCAGCTTTCGCGGCACCTGTAGTCAAAACGAATTACTGCGTAAGCGCGCCTTGCCATGAGTCACATTCGCTTTCTGGCCTCATTTATCGATTCGCACGGCCTTGCCGGGGAGGGCGCCTGATGGATCTCGGATTCGATCCGAACCGGATCGCCAACGCGTCTGCGTGGCGTGTCCTGCCGAACCGCTGGGACTTCGTCGCGTTCCCGCTCATCATCTGCGTGATCGCGATGGCGGCGATCGGTTTTCACGAAACGATGGCGCCCATCGCGACGCTCGGGACGCAGAAGATATCGCTCGACCCGGCCAACCTGCCCGAGTACGCGCTGCGCACGACGCTGCGGATGCTCGCGGCGATGGTCGCGTCGCTCGTCTTCACGCTCGTCTACGGCACGCTCGCGGCGAAGAGCCGCCGCGCGGGGATGGTGCTCGTGCCGATCCTCGACATCCTGCAGTCGGTGCCCGTCCTCGGCTACATCTCGTTTACGGTCACGTTCTTCCTCGCGCTCTTCCCGAGCCGCGTGCTGGGCGCCGAGCTCGCCGCGATCTTCGCGATCTTCACGAGCCAGGCGTGGAACATGACGTTCAGCTTCTACCAGTCGCTGCGCACGGTGCCGCGCGATCTCGACGAGGTGTCGCGCGGCTTCCACCTGACCGTGTGGCAGCGCTTCTGGAAGCTCGAAGTGCCGTTCTCGATGCCGGGCCTCATCTGGAACATGATGATGTCGATGTCGGGCGGCTGGTTCTTCGTCGTCGCGTCGGAGGCGATCACGGTCGGCAATCACACGATCACGCTGCCCGGCATCGGCGCTTATCTCGCTCAGGCGATCACCGATCAGAACCTGAGGGCGGTCGGCTGGGTGATTCTCACGATGACGATCGTGATCCTCGCGTACGATCAACTGCTGTTCCGTCCGCTCGTTGCGTGGGCGGACAAGTTCCGGATGGAGACGACGAGCTCCGGCAACGCGCCCGAATCGTGGCTCCTCGATCTCGTGCGCCGCACGCGCCTCATTCATCAGCTGCTCGTGCCGGCCGGCTGGTTCTTCGCGAAGGCGGCGCGCATTCCGCTGCGCGTGCCGTCGCTCGACGCCGTGCGCTTCACGATGCCGCGCGTCGAGAAGAAGGCGTCGCGCGTCGCCGACATCGCGTGGGCGATTCTCGTGATCGCCGGCACGATTTATGTCGTCTCGCGCGTGTTCGTCTACGTGAAGACGGGCGTGACGCTCGCCGAGGTTGGCCACGTGTTCGTGCTCGGGCTCATCACGCTGCTGCGCGTCATGCTGCTCATCGCGCTCGCGTCGCTCGTCTGGGTGCCGATCGGCGTGTGGATCGGCCTGCGGCCCGCGATCGCCGAGAAGGTGCAGCCGATCGCGCAGTTCCTCGCGGCGTTCCCCGCGAACCTGCTGTTCCCGGTGTTCGTGATCGTGATCGCGCGCTTTCACCTGAACGCCGACATCTGGCTGTCGCCCCTCATCGTGCTCGGCACCCAGTGGTATATCCTGTTCAACGTGATCGCGGGCGCGACCGCCTATCCGAACGACTATCGCGAAGCGGCCACCAATTTCCGCATCCGCGGCTGGCAATGGTGGCGGCAGGCGATCCTGCCCGGCATCTTCCCGTACTACGTGACGGGCGCGATCACCGCGTCGGGCGGCGCGTGGAACGCGAGCATCGTGTCGGAGTTCGTCCAGTGGGGCGACACCAAGATCCAGGCGCACGGCCTCGGCGCGTACATCGCGCAGACGACGGCCGCGGGCGACTACCCGAAGATCATCCTGGGCATCGCCGTGATGTCCCTGTTCGTCACCTTGTTCAACCGCCTGTTGTGGCGTCCGCTGTACGCGTACGCCGAAGCGAAGCTGCGTCTCGATTGAGACTGATGTCAGCCGATTGAGACCGACCGAGAGCGAAACGCGATGCAAAACCCGAATGCTGTAAACGCCCCCGTCCAGACGCCGCCCGCGCCGCCGCGGGGCGGCGAAGAAATCCTGCGCGTCGAGAACGTGAGCCGCGGCTTCAACAAGACGCAGGGCGAGCTGCTCGTGCTCGACGGCGCGAACCTGTCGCTGCGCGAAGGCGAGATCGTCGGCCTGCTCGGCCGCTCGGGCTCCGGCAAGTCGACGCTCTTGCGCATCATCGCCGGCCTCATCGAGCCGACGGGCGGCGAGATCACCTACCTCGGCAAGCCGCTCTCCGGCCCGGCCGAAGGCGTCGCGATGGTGTTCCAGACCTTCGCGCTGTTTCCGTGGCTCACCGTGCTGCAGAACGTCGAAGCGGGCCTCGAGGCGCTCGGCGTCGGCGCGCGCGAACGGCGCGAGCGCGCGCTCGCCGCGATCGACCTGATTGGTCTCGACGGCTTCGAGAACGCGTATCCGCGCGAGCTGTCGGGCGGCATGCGCCAGCGCGTCGGCTTCGCGCGCGCGCTCGTCGTCGATCCGACGCTGCTGCTGATGGACGAGCCGTTCTCCGCGCTCGACGTGCTGACGGCCGAGACGCTGCGTACCGACCTGCTCGATCTGTGGACGCAGGGCCGGATGCCGATCAAGTCGGTGCTGATCGTCACGCACAACATCGAGGAAGCGGTGTTCATGTGCGACCGGATCCTCGTGCTGTCGTCGAATCCCGGACGCGTGATCGCCGAGATCAAGGTGCCGTTCAAGCATCCGCGCAATCGCCTCGACCCGGCGTTCCGCCGGCTCGTCGACGACATCTACGCGAAGATGACCGCGCGCCAGGTCGGCGAGGCGACGAAGAAGGGGCTCGAGCTCGGCAGCTGGCTGCCGCAGGTGTCGACGAACCTGATGGCGGGTCTCATCGAAACGCTTGCCGCGCCGCCGTACCACGGCCGCGCGGACATGCCGGAAATCGCGCGCACGCTGCATCTCGAGGTCGACGACCTGTTCCCGATCGCCGAAGTGCTGCAGTACCTCGGCTTCGCCGACGTGCGCGAGGGCGACGTGTTCCTGACGCCGCCGGGCCGCGTGTTCGCCGAGTTCGGCACGCAGGAGCGCAAGATGATGTTCGCCGAGCATCTGCTGCGCCACGTGCCGCTCGCCGCGCGGATCAAGAAGGTGCTCAACGAGCGTCCGGGCCATCGCGCGCCGCGCGTGCGCTTCGAGCAGGAGCTCGAGGACTTCCTGTCGGACGGCGCGGCCGAGGAGACGCTCGACGCGGTGATCGACTGGGGCCGGTACGGCGAGATCTTCTCGTACAACGACCAGACCGAAATCTTCAGTCTCGAGGACGTCGAATCGTAAGCGGCGGCGGGCCGTTCGCGGCCCGCAGGTCGTCGAGCGGTGAGGAAGGCGGGAGGCTTGCGGTCGCCTCGTGCGTCGCCGCCGCGGCGCGCGGCCGCCGGCGCGTTCGGATTCGTTTGCGCGTCGAGCGGGAGAGGGCGGGGCGAGGGCCGTGACGGCGGGGCGGCGGTGTGATCGAGGCCGCGCCGCGTTGCCGCTGCTTGGAACGCGGCAGCCGTGCGCAATGCCGGCGTTATTGCAGATTGCCCCAGCGCTCGACGGCCGGCTCAGCCGACGCCCATTGCCAGCCGCGCGCATCCTGGCACGTGCTCGCCAAATACCAGTCGGCGCGCGCGCCGTCCCTCACCGAAAACGCGAATTCCTTGCAAAGCGCGAGCGGCGTCTGGAACGCGCGCGTCACGCGCACCTCGCCTTCGCCGTTCTCGAGCGGCACCCTGTTCCTCACCTGCCACGCGCGCGTCTCGCCGACTGCGAGACCGCCCGCCGCCTGTGCGATCGCGTCCTGCTGATTCTTGTGCAACTGCTTCATCGTCCGGTTGACGGCTTCGTCGGTCGCCGCCTGCACCGCGATGCCGACGCCGACGCCGACCGCCGGATTCGCGGTGACGAGGCCCGTCGCCGCGCCTGCGAGCGCGCCGCTCGCCGCGCCGACCGAGCCGCAGCCGGAGAGGCCGATCGCCGCCGCGGCGAGCAGCACGAGCGCGGTCGCGAGCGGCAGCGCCGCGCGCGTATTCACGCTCATTGCAGCGCTCCCCAGCGTTCGGTCGCGGGTTCCGCGGACGCCCACTTCCATGCCGGGCCGTCCCGGCAGATCGTCGCGACGTAGAAGCCCGATTGCGCGGGCGCGTTCTGCTTCGCGTCGGTATCGACCGAGAACACGATTTCCTTGCAGTCGAGCGGTCCGACGCTGATGAGCCGGCTTACGGTCACGCGGCCGTGCTCGTCGTCCTCGATCGGGAACGCGTGATGCGTCGACCAAGGCGCGACGGCGCCGACCTCGAGCGGCCCGGCCGCCTCGGCGATCCTCGCCTGCGAGTAGCGATGCGCGACGCGCTGCGTGTACTGGACGCCCGCCCGCGCGCCCGCGACGGCGCCGAGGCCGATGCCGGTCGCGACGGCGGCGTTGTTCGTGACTTTCGAGGCGATGGCTGCGCCGGCGATACCGGCGCCTGCCGTCGCGCCTTCGCTATAGAGCGAATTGCAGCCGGACAGCAGCGTGGCGATTGCGGCGGCGCCGAGCGTAGCCCACGCGGCCCAACGGCGCGTAGGCCGTGCGATGCGATGGTTCATCCCTGAATGCGGTCCTGTCTTCGTGCGTTGCGCGTGTGCGCAGCGAGCGTAGAGCGCCATTGTTCTGCAATTGTCCGACGAGAAATGCAAACAATTGACAACCGTTTGCCGCGCACGCTGAGGGCGCGCGAGCGGCAACATTGTGGTGCAAAGCCACGCCGAGGGGTCGAATCGTTACAAATTGAATGTAATTGTTACCGTGAACCAAGCCTGGAGCACCTAGACTAAAGAGCTATGGACTGTTTCACTGACGGCCTCGCGCCGCTCCGATCATGAGACACCCTGCCATGCGCCGCTCCAAGCGCCCCGAGCATCGCGGGCGCGACGCCGGCACCGGCCCGTCGCGGCCGGCCAACGTTCCGAACTCTCCCGCGCCCGCCGGCTCCGCGCCCGATACGCCTGCGGACGGCGATCACAACCAGGGCGGCGCCCGCCCGGAAGGGCTCGATTATCAACGCGACCTCGGCTCGGAGCAGGATGCATGACGAGGCCGCTGTTACATATGCTTGCATTTTTAACATTTGAACCGTCGCGAGGTGGCATGCGACTTGCCTGATTCGACGGGAAAGCTGTTTTCCTGTCCGCCGGGCAATCTGAATACAGGAGGGTAAGCCGTAATGAGCAGATTGATCGTGGTATCGAATCGCGTGGCGGCCGGCCAGGATGCGCGTCCGACTGCGGGCGGGCTGGCGGTCGGCGTGCTCGACGCGCTGAAGGAAACGGGCGGCGTCTGGTTCGGCTGGAACGGCGACATCGCCGGCGCGCCGGGCGAACCCGTGATCGAGCGGGACGGCAAGGTCACCTACGCAACCGTTGGTCTCACACGCCGCGACTACGACCAGTACTACCGCGGCTTCTCGAACGCGACGCTCTGGCCGGTATTCCACTATCGCGGCGATCTCGCGCGCTTCGATCGCCAGGAGTACGCGGGCTATCTGCGCGTGAACTGCTCGCTCGCGAAGCAACTGCGCGAGCTCGTCGAGCCCGACGACATCATCTGGGTGCACGACTACCACCTGCTGCCGTTCGCGCATTGCCTGCGCGAGCTCGGCGTGAAGAATCCGATCGGCTTTTTCCTGCACATCCCGTTTCCGACGCCGGAGATCCTGCGGATGGTGCCGCCGCACGAGGAGCTCGTGAAGTTCATGTGCGCGTACGACGTGGTCGGCTTCCAGACGGAAAGCGACAAGCAGGCGTTCGTCGACTACATCGAGCGGCGCGGGCACGGCACGTCGAGCGACGACGGGATGCTTCATGCGCACGGCCGCGTCGTGAAGGTCGCCGCGTATCCGATCGGTATCTATCCGGACGCGATCGGCAAGGCGGCCGTCGAATACGGCTCGCGCAAGGCGGTGAAGGCGCTGCGCGACACGACGGGCGAGCGCAAGCTCGTGATCAGCGTCGATCGTCTCGACTACTCGAAGGGGCTCGTCGAGCGCTTCCAGGCGTTCGAGCGGATGCTCGCGAACGCGCCCGGCTGGCAAGGGCGCGTGTCGCTCGTGCAGATCGCGCCGCCGACCCGCTCCGACGTGCAGACCTACCAGCGCATCCGCCAGACGCTCGAAGGCGAGGCGGGGCGCATCAACGGCCGCTTCGCGCAGCTCGACTGGACGCCGATCCAGTACCTGAACCGCAAGTACGAGCGCAACCTGCTGATGGCGCTTTTCAGGCTGTCGCAGGTCGGCTACGTGACGCCGCTGCGCGACGGGATGAATCTCGTCGCGAAGGAGTACGTCGCATCGCAGGATCCGAACGATCCGGGCGTGCTCGTGCTGTCCGAATTCGCGGGCGCGGCGGCCGAGCTGCCGGGCGCGCTGCTCGTCAATCCGTTCGACTTGTCGCAGATGGCGGAATCGCTCGAGCGCGCGCTCGCGATGCCGCTCGAGGAGCGGCAGGCGCGTCACGCGGACAACATCGCGCGGCTGCGCCAGAGCGATCTGTCGGTGTGGCGCGATTCGTTCCTGACCGATCTGCGCAGCGTCGCGACGGCGGCGTCCGTCACGCAGCGCGCGGGGCGGCGCGTCGCGAATGCTTGACGCGGGCGTCGAAGCGCGCGCCGGCGAGCCCGGCGCCGATGCCGATGCGGCCGCCGCGCGTTTCTTCGTGATCACGGGCGGGCCCGGCTCGGGCAAGAGCACGCTGATCGATGCGCTCGAAGCGCGGGGCTACGCGCGCTCGCACGAAGCCGGGCGCGGCGTGATTCAGGATCAGATGGCGATCGGCGGCCACGCGCTGCCGTGGCGCGATCCCGCCGCGTTCGCCGAATTGATGCTCGGTTGGGAAATGCGCTCGCACCGCTTCGCGCGATGCGCGCGCGGGCCCGTGTTCTTCGATCGCGGCGTGCCGGACGTGATCGGCTATCTGCGCCTGTCCGCGCGGCCCGTTCCCGCGCATCTTGCCGCGGCCGCCGAGCGGTTCCGCTATCGCCGCGACGTGTTCATCGCGCCGCCGTGGCCGGAGATCTATGCGCAGGACGCCGAACGGAAGCAGGATTACGCGGAGGCCGTGCGCACCTACGACGCAATGGTCGATACGTATGCGGCATGCGGCTATCGGCTGATCGAACTGCCGCGCGCGAGCGTCGACGAGCGTTGCCGCTTCGTGCTCGACGTCGTCGCGGCGGCGTGATTGCCGCCGCGCGCTTCGCCTCTTCTTCTGCGCGATGAGGGCGCTGATCGGCATCGCACCGGCCCCGCGCCTTTCCCATCGTCGCTTCGCTTTCCTTCCCGTTCGCTGCCGTCGTTTCGATCTCTCGTTCGACGCGGCCGCGGACGCGTCGCTCAAGCGTGGCGATGCGTCGGCTGCTGCGGTGCGCTGGTGAAAGGCTCGGGCGTGCGGGTCGGATCGAAGTCCGCCCAGCGGCCCGACTGCCAGTGTCCCGTCGCGCGCTCGATGTCGCCGCCGCCCGCCTCGGCGAGCACGCGCGCGGCTTCGCCTTGCGAATCGGCCGTCACGTGCACGGCGACGAGCATTCCCGACGCGCGCATCTCGTGATGGATCGCTTCGTGCGTGATTTCGCGCACGTGCGTGCGAGAGAAGTCTTCCTTGTGCATCATTCTGCCGAGCCATCCGCCGAGATACGCGCCGACGCCCGCCGCACAGATCGCGACGACGAGCGACGGCGTGGCGAGCGAAAACAGCGCGACGCCGAAGATTGCGCCGACGACGGCGCCGATCGTCGCGCCGTGCCTCGCGTGCTGCATCGCGCCGATGGGAGGCGGCGCGGCCGGGTGCTCGGCGTGGGACGGGTATTCCGACGATTGTCGCGCGTGCTGGCCGCGCGGATTGACGAAGAACAGACTGACGTCCTCGGCGACGAAGCCGCTGTCGAGAAGCCGCTTGGCGGCGGCCTCGGCGGCGCGCTGCGTCGTGAAGCGTGCTGCGACGATCAATGACATGGCGCCCTCCTGACGATGGCGTATGGGCCATCCGAATCCCGTCGCCCGAACGTCGGATGCGCTCGACTCGCGGCGCGGGCATGTATTGGACAGACGGCGCGGGAAGGAGTGCGGGCGAGGATGGGCCGGGTATGCGGATTCGGGCGAGGTTTGTCGCGGTGGCTGGCGGGGAATAACGGGGCGGGAATATGGCGGCGGTGGCGGGCGACGGGCGGCTGGATCGCCGATGCGTTCAATGGGCCGGATTGTCCGAATGGCCGAATCGACGGGGCTGCGGCGTGCTGCGAAAGTGGTGGGGCGCTGCGGCGGGATGCGTACGGTGACGGATCGGCCAAATCGACCTGCCGGCGAAGCGATGCGCTGGCGGTCGCGCGCCAACCCGCGCGGACGGTCTCGGCGAGCGGCTCCGCGTCACCCCGCGGCGGCGGCCGTGTCGCGCTGCGCCCTGATTCTCATCAGGCTGACGGCCGCCGCGACGGCGGCGAACGCGGTTGCGGCATAGAGCGCGATCGTCGGCCCATGTTGCGGCGCGACGCCGAAGATCAGCGCGACGAACGCGGCGCCGAGCGTCTGTCCGGTGAGCCGCGCGGTGCCGAGCATCCCGCTCGCGCCGCCCGCGCGCTCGCGCGGCGCGGACGACAGGATCGCGCGGTTGTTCGGCGACTGGAAGAGTCCGAAGCCTGCGCCGCAGAGCGCCATCCGCCAGACGATGTCGACGGGCGTCGGATGCGCGCCGATCGTCGCGAGCGCGAGCAGGCCCGATGCGAAGAGCGCGAGGCCGATGCCGCCCAGCGCGCCCGCCGAATAGCGGTCCGACAGCACGCCCGCGAGCGGGGCGGCGATCACGATGACGAGCGGCCACGGCGTCATGTAGAGCCCGGTCTGCACCTGCGAGAAGCCGAGCGTGTTCTGCAGCCAGAACGGCAGCGCAACGAACGCGAGCATTTGCGACGTGAACGACGCGACCGACGTGCCGATCGACAGCGCGAAGATCGGGATGCGCAGCAGATCGACGGGCAGGAGCGGCGCAGGCTGCGTCAGTTGCCGCTTGACGAAGAAGTAGCCGATGACGATGGCCGCGAGCGCGGTGACTGCGGCGCTCGCGTGGTTTTCGCCATGCCCGAGCGCGTCGACGGAGAGGATCAGCAGCCCGAACACGCACGCGTTCATCACGGCGCCGATGAAATCGTACGGCGCGTCGCGGCCCGGATTCACGGGCAGCGCGCGCAGGCTGCCGTACACGGCGGCGACGCCGATCGGCACGTTGATCGCGAAAAGCCACGGCCACGGCGCGACGGCGAGCACGGCGGACGCGACGGTCGGTCCGATCGCCGACGACAGCGCGACGACCATCGCGTTGATCGCGACGCCGCGTCCGAGCTGCGACGACGGATAGATCATCCGGACGAGCGCGGTGTTGACGCTCATGATGCCGGCGGCGCCGAAGCCCTGAATCACGCGCAGCGTCGCGAGCGCGGGCAGCGTGCTCGACAGCGCGCAGCCGAACGACGCCGCGGTGAAAAGCGCGAGCCCCGCGATGTAGACGCGCCGATAGCCGATCCGGTCGCCGAGCGACGCGAGCGGCAGCAGCGAAATCGTGACGGCGAGCTGGTACGCGTTGACGATCCAGATCGACGCGGCGTCGGATGCGCGCAGATCGCGGGCGATGGTGGGCAGCGCGACGTTCGCGATCGCGCCGTCGAGCACCGCGAGCGTGATGCCCAACGCGACGCAGACGATCGCCCAGTAGCGTTGCGGGAGCGGCAGTCCGGAGTCGGCGTTCATGGCGGAAGCGATGGCGAGGCGGCGAGGGGGCGGCGATTCGTTGCGAATGCAGCCGCCGGCTTGCGCGCTGACGCGCATGGCCGGCGGCGAAGGACCGGGCGGGGCGCCCGGCCCGGACGGCTTACTTCAGTTCGTAGAGGCCGGTGTAAGTCGCCGAATCGAGTTCGTTCAGATGGATCATGAAGCGGGCGACCGCGTTGGTCGTGTCCTTCGTGACGGGCAACGTGTCGACCTTCAGCGCGTGCAGGCGGAAGATGTAGCGGTGCGGCTTGTCGCCGCGCGGCGGCGCGGCGCCGCCGAAGCCTTCGTCGCCGTAGTCGTTGCGCACCTGCACGGCGCCCGCGGGCAGTGCGGCGCTGCCTGCCGCGCCCGCATCTTGAGGCAGGGTCGTCGCATCGACAGGGATGTTGACGACGGTCCAGTGCCAGAAGCCGCTGCCCGTCGGCGCGTCGGGATCGTAGACCGTCAGCGCGAGGCTCTTCGCATCGGCGGGCACGCCTTCCCAGTGAAGCGCGGGCGACCGGTTGCCGCCGTCGACGCCGAAGCCTTCGTGTTTGTATTCCTGTGCCTTCGGCATGAAGCCGTTGGCCGGAAACTCGTCAGTCCAAAGCCGGAAATCAGCCATGGGGGCCTCCTCGTGAAGTTCGACAGAAAGACGCCTGCGTCGCGGCGACGAATGCTCGCGAGCATCGGCGTGAGCCGATCGAGTGTATCACCGGCGCTCGAATCGTGAAGTCGGGCGGGGGCGTGGGGATGACCGCGCGTTGCGAGCGGCGCCGCGCGCTGTGCCGCGGCGTGGCGAAGCGGTGCGGAAGCGGCGAAGGCATGGTCGCTCGAACTCGTGCGGGGAGGCCGGGCGAGCATTCGGGATCAGGCAATCAGGTGATCGGGACTCGGGAGACCGTCGGCGAGGTGATCATGCGTGATGTGATGGCGATCGGCCGCGACGGCGAATCGCCAAGCGAATCGACAGGCCAATCGACAGGCCAATCGACGCATCGAGACGCGGCGAATCCGTCCGTCAATCGAGCGAGACGACGCGCTCCGCCACCGTCATGCCTCGAAATCAAGCCCGCCGATCAGCACGAACGCATCGGCTTGCGTGCGCGAGCCGAAGTCGATGCCGCGCGCGTTTTCCCAGGCCGGCAGCTTGCGCCCCAACGCGGCGAGATAGCGCTCGAAGCGCGCGGGCCCGTCCGCCGCCATCAGACGCTCGATCTCGTCGGTGTCCCACGTAAGCGCGATGTCGAGCGGATGCGCGTAGCCGCGCACGTGCTCGGCGGGCGGCGCGGCGATCCGCACTTGTGTCGGATGGCCGTGTCCGCCGTAGCCGACGACCTCGGCGCTCGCCCGGTGACCCAGCAAGTCGGCGATTGCGCGCGCGATGCGCGGCGCGAACTCGGTATCGAATTGGCGGGCGGTGTCTGGGCTCATCGAGGGCGTCTCCTGGGTGCCGAAAATCGTAGCACGGCCCACGCGGCGCGAGCACGGATGTGACACGCGTAATTCCACGTTACCACTTGCTGCATCTATTACGGTCGACGGCGCCCACAATGGGTTTCGTCATGCACCACGTTTGGCGGAGTCCGACATGAAGAAGATCGCGGCAGTTCTGGTGACGGCGGGCAGTCTCGCGCTTGCCGGCCCGGCTAGCGCGCACGATCGCGGCGGCGATATCGTCGGCGCGCTGATCGGCGGCGCTGTGCTGGGCGCGATCGTCACTTCTGCGCTGAATCCCGCGCCGGCCGTCGCGTACCCGGCGCCCGTATATCAGGCGCCCGCGTATCAGGCGCCTGCGTATCAGTCGCCTGCCTATCAGCCGGCGCAGTACCAACCCGCGCCTGCGTACGGCGGTCCGCCCGCGGGCTATTGCTACGACCGGTATCGACGCGCATACGTCGGTTGCGGCGCACAAGCGTACGACGACGGCTACGGCGCGTATGGCTACGCGCAGCCGCAGCCTGCCGGGTGGTAACGGGAACGACGCGCCCGGGGGAGTCGGCGCGATGCGCGGCCCGGCGCGCGCGATCCGGCGGCCGCATCCATGCGGTGTGGGTCGGATCGCGCTGATTCGATCGGGCGGATTTTGCGGCTGCCGGACGCCTTGGATGCCCATGCCGATCGAGCAGCGACGCGCTATCGAAACGCGCGAAGCAGTCCGCTTGGACGTTCTTCGAGAGGCGCGAGGAGAGCGAATGCTGTGATCGTCGGCGTCGGACGATGGCGCTGCCGACGCGCCGAGCCCCGTTCTTCAGACAGCAGGTCGATAGTCAGCGCGTCCGCTGCAATCGTCGCAGCGGTCCGCGACCGCAGCCGCCGCGCGCTTCTTCGATACAACTCGTTGCAAATCGACGGCGGGCGTCAATGTCGCCCGCCGTGGCCGCCGCCATTGCCGCCCCCGTTGCCCGGCCAATCGTTGCCGCCGCGGACGTTGCGGCCGCCCGCGGGGCCACGGCCGCCTTGCCAGCCGTTGCCGCGCCCGCCGCGCGACTGATCGCCGTGCCAATTGCCGCCGCCGCCGCGCCAGCCGCCTCGCCAGCGGTCGTCGTCGCCCCGCCAATGGTCGCGGTCCCGCCATCCGCCGCCGCCCCAGATGTTCACCGTTCCGTACACGGGCGAATAACCCGGTCCGTACACATAGCCGCCCGGATAGTACGGCTGCGCGTAGCCATAGCCGTAACCGTCGTCCGGCACGGCAACGCAGCCGGCAAGGAGCGCCGCGGCTCCGAGCGAAGCGACAAGTTTCAGCATGACATGCTCCTTTCTCTCTGTTTTCACTGCCGTTTCCATTGTGAAGCGCGCAGACCCGCTTGGTTCGAAGCGAATTGTGTCTGCACATTACAATCACGAAAGCAGTCGAAATGCGGAAGTTGGCTGCGCGTGACGCTTCCGTCCATATTCAACCACTCTTCAGGAGCACCGTATGAAATCAGCCTCTCGCTTGGTCGCCTGGGCGGCGTGCGCCGCACTCGTCGGCTTCTCCGGCGTCGCGGTGGCGGCGAGCGCGCCGACGTCCGCCACGGGCGTCGACGCCGCGTCCGCGCCCAAGCCGTCAGCGGAAGACATCAAGATGTTCCCGGCCGCGCAGGCGGGACAGAAGCGCGCAGTGATCGTGCTGCCCGCCGAAAAGCTGGAGGACGACATTCGCGTCGAGCTGATCGTCGGCAAGACGATCAAGGTCGACTGCAACCAGCACTGGTTCGGCGGCGATCTCAAGCATGAGACGGTGCAGGGCTG
Organism: Burkholderia oklahomensis C6786; assembly: GCF_000959365.1. Classification (NCBI taxonomy): domain Bacteria; kingdom Pseudomonadati; phylum Pseudomonadota; class Betaproteobacteria; order Burkholderiales; family Burkholderiaceae; genus Burkholderia; species Burkholderia oklahomensis. The sequence continues at coordinate 590,360 of NZ_CP009555.1, read as the reverse complement.
GGGCTATTCGTATTACGTGCTCGCCGATGCGAAGGGGCCGGCCGGCACGCTGATGGCGTGCCCGGGGCAGGACGCGCAGGAGGCGTTCGTGCCCGTCCGCGGCAGCGGCTATCTGCTGCGCTACAACAGCCGCCTGCCGATCGTCGTGTACGTGCCGAACGGATTCGATGTCCGCTACCGGCTGTGGTACGGGTCGAACGAAGTGGCGCGCGCGGTCGAGAAGTAAGCGGCGCCGCGCCGATCCGACGCAATGCGGCTTGGCCGCGGCGCGCAATGTGCGGGCGGAGTGCGGGCGGTGGGCGGTGCCCCGGCGGCGGACGTCCGCCGGGGCGTCATCGCATCGAGCACGTGAGCCAGCGACGGATCTTCATCGCATCGGCGATATGGTCGCTCGACCCCGGCGCGCCGAGCAGCACGATGTCGACGGGGCGCCCCCGCACCGCGTAGCGGAACACCACGCAATGGCCGGCTTCGTTGATGAAGCCGGTCTTCTGCAACATGATGTTCGAGTCGCCCGCGCGCACGAGCGCGTCCGAATTCACGTACCGGAGCTGGCCGCGGCCGGGGAAGACGGTCTTCGACGTATCGGTCGAGAACGTTTTGATGCGCGGATAGCGGCTCGCCGCGGCGACGAGCCGCGACAGATCGTGCGCCGTCGACACGTTGCGGGGCGACAGCCCGGTCGCGTTGACGAAATGCGTGTGCTTCATCCCGAGCGTGCGCGCCTTGCGGTTCATCGCGGCGACGAATGCCGGGCGGCCGCCCGCATAGTCGCGCGACAGCGCCGCCGCCGCGCGGTTTTCCGATGACATCAGCGCGATGTGCAGCATGTCGCGGCGCGACAGCACCGAGCCGACCTTCAGGCGCGATCCCGTGAGCTTCTCGTAGTCGCGGTCCTGTGCGCTGACGCGCAGCGGCCGCGACAGCGGCGCGCGCGTGTCGAGCGCGACCATCGACGTCATCAGCTTCGTGACCGACGCGATCGGCACGACGCGATTCGCATTTTTCTCGATCAATACCGTGCCCGTCCTTTCGTCGACGACGTAGATCGCGCGCGAGCGCAGCAGGCTGCGCGCCGCGCCGGTGTAGCCGCAGCTTGCGAGCAGTTGCGGCTTCGAGGCCGCGGCGGCGACGGCGCGCGACGCGCGGTGGCGCTTGCGCGTCGGTTGATGCGGATGCGCCGAGCGCGTGCGATGCCTGGTCTTCTTGTGGATCGCCGCGGGCTTCTTCTTCACGTGCGGCCGGTGATGTCGCGCGCGCGCTGTGCGCTTGACGTGCTTCGCATGAACGCTGCGCGCGATGCGGCAGGCGTTGCCGTGCGCGGCCGACGTGCGTGCACAGGTCTTTCCCGCCGCGTGCGCGGGCGACGCGAACGCGACGCACAGAATGGACGCGATCCAGACGAGGCAAACGGCGGAGAGCAGACGGACGGCGGAGAGGCCGGAGCGTGGACGATGCGGCGTGGATGACATGGCGATCGAGCAAGGAACAGGATTCGGGCGAACGTCTCGCGCGATAGGACAGCGGACCGGCCGGGAAATTCGCGGCGACGGCGATTTCGGTTGCTTCTGCGGGCGGCGTCGTGCGAGCGGGCAGCAAGGACGGCGCGTGCGAGGCGGCGCCATCGCGAGCGAAGCCGCATCACTCCCAGATGCTGCGCACGGCGACCGCGACGATCACCGGCACCGAAAAGACGAGCGGGATCGCGAAGTACGGCGCTTCGCGATCGACGATCCACGAGTAGATCACCCACGCCGCGCCGAGGCCGAACGTCACGAGACCGACCAGCACGGCGAATAGGTTGAGCGCGAGGTTCGACGGGCGTCGGCGTTTCTTGTCGGCGGGATCGGGGGGGCTGGCTTTCATCGCGATTCGGAAGGCTTCGTGGCCGGCCGCGCGCAGGCTGCTGGCGGCGGTCGGGCGTCGGATCGGCGTGCCGCAGCAAACGCGGCGCGGGTCGCGGCAGACGGCGGCGAGCGGCCGGGCCCGTTGCTTCGCCGACGGTGTCCGGAACGGCGGATCGGCGTCAATCATCGCAGCAAAGCTTGCGGTCTTGCAAGGCAAGCATCGTGCATGCCAGGCGAAAGGGGCGATCCATGGCGAGGCGATTCGGGCGATGCGCGATGCAGGCTCGCTCGCGGCGTCGTCCGAAGGCCGCATTGCCGATGCGGACTCGCCGGCTGCGATCGACGGTGCTGCATGACGAGCGTTCGGCGTGCGCTCGTCATGCCGCCACGTACGAATCGAAGGCGCATCGCGCGCGCTCGGTCGCGCGCGTGGCGACCGGCGCCGTGGTTTCGCGCCAGCCGCCGCGCAGCCGGCGAATCGCGGCGACCGGCGCCGCTGCATCCGGAAGACTATTTGCGCTTGTCGCGCAGCCCGTTCTTTCGGATGACGATGCCGGCCGACGTCACCACGTGCGCCGCCATCAGCAGCTTCAAGTGCGTCTCCTGCCGGTACGGCGGCAGATCGATATACGAATCGAGGTAATGCGAATCCGGCGCGACGACGAACGGCTGCACTTCATGCCCGAGATCCTGCAGACGCTCGACGAGCGCCAGTATGTCCCGCTTCCGATAGAAGACGACGGGCCCGTGATCCAGCGTGCTCTCGTTCGACGACAGATTGAATTCGGTCGTGTGGCACGCGATGCCGCCGTCCTTCAGCGTCTGCTCGACGCTGTCGACGACGAACTGCATGCCCGCCTCGAGCGAGCCGAGATGCTCGAAGCAGCACGACGACCACGTGAAATCGAAGCCGGTGAGTGTCTTGTCGATCGCGGTCATGTCGCAGATCCGATACGACACGTGGCGATCGAACTGCTCGTTGGACACGATGTCCGGATAGCGCAGCTGATCGCGCGAGCTGCTGTGCTCGAACGACTTCGTCCAGCCGGCCTGCTCGCCGATTTCTTCGGGCGCGTCGGTCGCGACGACCGATACGCCGCGGCTCGCGAAGTATGCGGGCAGCCGTTCGCGCCCGACGCCGAACACGAGCCCGCGCTTGCCCGCGGCCAGCATGCCGGCCTGTTCCAGCTTGTGGATGATGAACGCCCATTCCCAAACCTTGCGGTGAAAGCGCGGCTCGATGCCGAGGCGCGCGCAGATTCGCCGATATTCGGGGTGCAGAAGATCCGATGCGCCGCAGGTCGAGGCCGACATGAACCGGTGCGTGTCCACGGCATCGGCGATGTCGAATCTCGGTACGAACATCTGCTTGCGGAGGCTCGTCTCGACCTGCACGTCGAGCGTTTCCTTCAACTGGGCCACTTGGGATTCGAGCCCTTGGATGCGCGCCAGGAGAGCGGCATGGCTTTCCGTTTGGCTCACGTCGTTGTCGTTCACTTGATGTCGTCCTGGTAATAGTTTTAATGACGCGACTGCCGGGTAATGCCGATTGGAGCAGCGACGATCATAGCGCAAAAATACACGAATGCCAGAGCCTTCCGCGGGAGTCGAAGGGGGCATGGAAGCGGGCGTCGGCGGCGATACGGCGCGGGTGTTTATTGCACGTTTTCGCATCGGAGGCGAATGGCCGGCAGGATTCGCGCAACGCGACCGGAACTTGCCGGCGGAGCTTACGTCTCATTCGAAACGAATAATCCCGGGGGGCATTCATGATCTTTCAACTCTTGCGTTCGTCCGCATGCGCCGCAGCAGTGGCCGTACTGATCGTCGGCGCGGCGGGTCCGGCGATCGCCGCCGACGAGCCGGCGCCGACTTTCTCCGAGGCCATTGCGCAAAGCGCGAACCGCACCGCGTGGCAGCGGATGCTCGCGAAGGAAACGCGCGTGCCGGGCTGGCTCGCGAGCGACAACCGGGTCAGTTCGCCGTACAAGCGCGAGCAGGTCGACGGCGCGTCATATCTGGTGGGATGGATGTGCAAGCCGCACGATTGCGCGGCCAACCAGTTCTACGGCGTGATCGACGAAGACGCACACCGGATGTGGGGGATGCTCGTGACGCTGCCGGAGATGCCGGGCGCCTACGACGCGCCGAGCAAGTACGCGAGCTTCCGCTGGTTCGGCAAGCCGGACGAACGGATGAAGGCGTATCTGCAGGAGCAGTTGAAGCAGGATCCGAACTGGAAGTGACTTGCGCGATGCGGTTCAGACGTGCGTTCGCAAGTACTGCGTGCATTTCGCGCGAAGCATCAGCGCTTCGATCGTCGTGTTGTCGACGTCATGGCGGCAGAGTTGAAGCAGCGAAGAGGCTGAAGGGGGCGCCCGTTCGTCGACGGAATACATCGAGCGCGCGATTTCGCCGGACGCGCGCGCGAGCCAGATTCGGTCGCGCCAGTCGCATTGGGTCTGCTGCGACGACAGCCACGCGCGCATCGATTCGACCAGATAGTCGGGGCGCAACCACCTGCGGGTCAGCGTCCGGGTGACAAGCTGGTTGATCACGAGAAAGCACAGCAAGTCGACGTAACGGGTATGAATCGGCGGGTGCATGTCGTGTCCAGGTTACGCGTCCGGCGCCCGGCCGGACGCGACGGCATCGCTAGTATGATTTCTTGGGCGGCATCGACCGCTTGAGGCGTGCTCGCTGGCGCGCGACGGCGCTGGCCTTCTTGCGTTTTCGCATCGCGGTCGGTTTTTCATAGCTGCGGCGGTCGCGCAATTCGCGAATCAGGCCAACGCGTTCGATTTCTCTTCGAAAGCGCCTGAGCGTGACGTCGATGGGTTCGTTGAGCCTGGGCGTGATGGTCGTCACAAGTTTCCTTGGCGTGAGTAGGAAGACGGGGCGAAGTGCGTTCATCGGGGCGGGCACATGATCTTGCCGGCCATGCCGTCCGATTCGCGCTCCGAATTTCCGACGCCGAGCGACAGCGCCCGGACGGCGGCGTACGTCAGGGATGCGCGATAACGGGATCGAACGTCGTCGAAGGTTCCGGACGGCGGTTTGCAGTCGACCTGTGCGATTTCGTTCGGCGGCACGAGACAAGGAACCTCGTCGATGAGCATTTCATCGGGCAGGAATCGTGTGAGGCGCCCTCGTCGAATCGAGATTTTCTGCGGAATGCGAAGAAGCGACGCCGGTCAGCCGGCTTCGGAAAACACCCAGTGCTCGCCTTCGTTCCGGTCGATGATCTCCTCCGCGTACAGCAGCGATGCTCGTCGCGCATCGCCGGCGTTGGAGAACGGAGAGCGATCGGCGAGCTTGAAGATGCGGCCTTGGGAGGAGGCCGTTTGCTGCGAGCGCGGGCAGATTCGCACGGCGGCGTCGAAGCCCGCTTCGTAGTTGTGGCCGCGGCCCTCTCCGGCGGGCACATGGGGATAGATGAGCGGATGAATTTCGAATCCGCGATACACATGCATGCTCATGGCGAACTCCTGGCGATCGTGAGCAGCGGATCGCGATGATCGGATGGCTTCGGCTTCGTGCGCGTGCGACGCATCGAGCGTCCTGTGCAGCGCGGAAGGCGTCGATTGCGTGAGAGGCAGCGACGCACGAGGGGAAGGGTGCGACGAACAATCTGGAGCGTTTGCGTAAGGAACGCGAGCAGATCGGACCCATCATACGCGCGTTGGGTGAGTTGTCCAGAAAAAACGAGCATCGGCGGGGCTGAGCGGGCTTTTTCTTGTGAAGCTTGGGAGACGTTTGGCGCTTGGCTGGTCCCCGACAGAATTCATATCTCTAGGCTGGAAGCGGTTCATGGATGCAGCGCTTTCATAGATACCAACGGAAATACCAACAGACATCTGAGCGAAGGCTCGATCGGCCGAAGCAGATACTATAGGAACCATATGTCGCGCCGCCGGAGGCAAAAATCTTTGGAGATTTGGAGACAAGTACTCGTATCGGCTTGTCTGCCTTGTCTGGCGGGGGCGTGGCCATCTCCAAGTGTGTCTCCAAAATACACATTTTCTTGGAGACAACGTTGGAGACAGGCGAGTGAGCGTACAGTGTTTGCGCGCTCGCTTTGTAAATTGTCCCGCCGTCTGGGACGCTGCGCGCAAAGGAGTCCCCGCGCCGCCGCCTTCTCGGCCCATGACAAAAGAAGCGGATTTCGATCTCATGCGAGATTTTTCTGCACCCGCCGGATTCACCCGATTTCGTATAATGGGTGCCTTGTTGATGCGGGCAAGCGACTACGATGGAAAGAGTGGCAAACTCTTTAGCGCAGCAGGCGATCGATGCCCAAGATAAGGGGGATGCGAACCTCTACGGCCGCAGCGCATTCAATCGATACTATTACGCAGTCTATTTGTCCGTCCGAGAAATGCTCCAGTCTGGACAACCGGAGTATGCAGGAGCGTCTCACAGTGATCTCCCGGGACTCTTGGAAGGTGCGGTCCTTAAGCGCATCAAGTCAGAGGTCCAACGCCAAGTCAAACTGCAGTTGCTGACCCACGGCGAGGGCGAGGGGATGATTCATGTAGCAACGGACGCCCTCACCAGCTTGGCGGATATTCTGCGCGATGGCTATCGCATGCGAGTTATTGCTGACTACAAGCCGGCTGTTCTTGCAATCGTAGAAAACAAGCGTGTCAGGCTTGAGGATAAAAATTCGGATGCCGCTCGGAATTGGAATAAACGTGCGCGTCACGCCATTGGAAGCATTGTGAGTATTTGGAGAAAACTTGGCCAAATCTAGCGAACAGGATGTGTTGGACGCACTCGGCGATCATCGGCGGCACGTCAAGAGCATCCGCATCGCCGATGGAACCATATTTCTTTCGATGGATGCTCAGCGGGTTGCATCCAGTGCTCATGAGCAAAATCAGACTTCTCGCCGGCGATTGGCCAATCTATCTAAGGTACTCAATGCCCGCTTCAATATGGACGTACACATCGCTCTGTCATCTGACGATGAAAATGAGCGGGTCGAAGCCCTACTGCGTGACACTCTTACGCGAGCGTTTCCGGACATAATTACAGAGGTTACTGTTGGCTTCATTGAAGCCGATCAAGGTGTTGTCTGGATTGACGCGGAAGACGTGACGTCGATCGAACGTGCTAATGAGATAAGGGACGCCGCGCAGGCCGTGCTCGATGCTGTGGCACTTCCAAACGGTACGATCCACATACAGGCGCCAGTGGCGCAAGAGCCGACCATAGTTGCCATCCTTGTGCAGGCGAAGATCATGTCTCCCGCCACCGTCAACGAGTTGCACACGGTCCTTGCGCAAAATTTCTGGATGCCGTCAGAACGTTGGTTGTCGACAAAGCTGGATACTCTGAGAAAGAAGGGTCTTTTGTTGCGTGATCGTGATGGCCGGTTCTACATGACGGAGTTGGGCCTCGTGACGGTGCCTCATGGACGACGCAGGAGTTCCACGGACGTCGTTCGGGCACTTAGACTGAGCAGAAGGAAATGGCAGTGATATACTCGCCCCGGTGGCGTGTTTCGCGAGAGTGCGTATCGCGCTCATTTGCGAAGACCATGGACAGAAGGGTGCCTGCCGAACGGCGGCCGCTCCCTCGGATCGTCCGCCGTTCGGCAGGCGACTCAACGAAAGCAATCTCAGCTTTGCTCTTCCCGTGAACACGCCACCACTTCTTGTAAATTTCCCGTCTTTGGACTTCCTCCTCAAGGCTCTTGCGGAGGAGACGCGAGAGATCCATGCTGACGAGATTCGTTTCCTCATTGAGCGGCAACTTCCCCCGGCCGTTTCGACTCGCGTTATCGCCACACTATTCGGGTTCAGTCCGCTTTTTTTGAGCGCTATCGCCCGGCGACCAGACCGCTACTATCGGCAATTTGAAATCCGCTCTGGTGCAAAGCTGCGGCAAATCCAGTCTCCAAAAGTTGCTTTGAAGCTTATTCAGCGATGGATAGGTGGAAATTTAGCGACATCGTTGACGTATCCGGACTGTGTCTACGGATTCGTACCAGGCCGCTCGCACATCGAGGCAGCAGCGAAACACTGCGGTGCGGATTGGGTGTACTCCGCTGACGTGAAGGATTTCTTCCAGAGCACTAGCTTCGATGCCGTACAGCGAGCATTGACGGAAGTGGGTTACCAGCCGAAAGCTGCGCAACTCGTCGCGACCTATAGTTGTTTCAAGGGCTTTCTTGCTCAGGGCGCTCCGTCAAGCCCAGTGCTATCCAATCTGGTGTTTCTCCCGTACGATCGTCAACTGCTAGAGTACGCTGTTCAGTGCGATATTACGTACACACGTTATGCCGATGACGTTGTGCTTTCTGGTCGAGGCCAACCGCCTGAGGATCTGAAGGCGTTTATTCATCAAACGATCGAAGCTGGTGGATGGGTGCTCTCCGAAAGGAAAGAGAAACTCTCCGTGAAGCCGCATCGCCTCAAGGTGCATGGATTGTTGGTGGACGGCGATAGCCCTCGACTCACAAAGGGATATCGGCATCGCATTCGAGCACTGACGCATTTGCTTGAGAAGGGCTCAGTGTCTCCGGAAACGATGTCGAAGGTACTGGGGCATATCAACTATGCGAAGCTGGTGGCGGAAAAAGGTCGGGACGAAGGGCAAGGTGGCGATTAATGAAACTTTGATGGTGTCCGCCAGCACGTCAATTGTGGTTTGGTGCGCTCGCCTGCCGGCAGTCGTCAGCGATACGATCTTGATGGCTGCTGGACAAGGCTTATCCGGTAGTGCGTATCCGCATTATCGTTTGGCGGCTTGTGCCGTATTCCCTCGCCAGTCTGGCTATAGGTAAACCTTCACCAAGTTTCTGTAACACCTCCGCTTGTTGTTGTTTGATTAGGGTGGACGGTCGACCCATTGCTTTCCCTTCCGCTTTTGCGCGGGTAATGCCTGCGCGCGTCCGCTCAATCAGCAAGTCGCGTTCAAATTCAGCGACGGCATTCAATACCTGCATCGTCATCCGGCCGGCCGCGCTGGTTAGGTCGACACCGCCGAGCGCGAGGCAATGAATCCGGATGCCGCGATCCGCCAACGCTTCGACGGTCGCGCGCACGTCCATCGCGTTCCGGCCCAGTCGATCGAGCTTTGTCACGATCAACACGTCGCCTTCTTCCATCTTGAGAAGCAACTCCGCAAACCCCGGCCGCTGATTCGCGCTGATGCTGCCGGAAATGCTCTCCGTAACAACCCTGCGCTTGTCGACAGAAAATCCGGCCGCCTCGATCTCGCGGAGTTGGTTGGCTGTCGTCTGGTCAGTCGTGCTTACGCGGGCGTATGCGAAGGTCCGGGACATGCTGGGCTCTCAATGTGTTCGAAATGGATGTACGAATCGCACACCATGTCCAAAAATAGTAAGGCCTTGCTTTCGTACATGGCTTCGCACCAATGTCCAAAAGGGAACGGTTTCGGACACTGTGAATCCTGAGCAACCGATTTGGATTGCGGAGATTCTGAAGTTGGTGAGCGGCGCTTCGTTTAATTAGGGCTGCAAGTAGCTTTGCGCGGGCCCACGGGTAATGCCCATTTTTGCGAAGGGTCGACTGGAACTGGCGTCGACGGCCCAGTTTCCCGATGCAGTAACGCTATTGAGCAACGGATGTGTTCCAGAGTTCGAATGGCGCTGCGCGTGCGGTAGAGCGCGGAAGCGATGTTGCGGACAGGGCGGCTGAAACAGCGTCCGGCACGGGACGCGCCGGTGTGCAGTCACTGTCTGTCTCAACGTAACGATCCGACCCCATCCAGCGTTCCATGGTGTTCGTTAATTCTTTCTTGTACGTTTTCGGGGGACGCAACGTAAAAACATACAGCAACACCTCACGCATCGCGGGCCACAATCGCAAGAGGGATTTCGGTCTGTCTGTACGTTATTTTGAATTTGTACGTTTTTGGCGTACACTGAAAATTATCGTACAAGGAAATTCTTCGATGGCTTCCCTTGATCGCCTTACCGCTACACAGCAGCAAGCGCTAACGCTAGCTTGCGAAGCATTTTCTGACGCGACGCACCACTATCGCGCTGCGCCCATGACTGCAAACGAGAAGAAAGATCTCGCGCATGCTCGGGTTTCGGCAAGCTACGGGGCAGATGCGTGGATCCGATTCACCGTTGCGGGGAAGCGCTTCGACATGCCAGTGGTTATCAACGCGGGTACCCGTTCGCTAGGCGCAAGTATCATCGTCAACCGCATGCTCTCGCGGCGCGCGCCGAACGATGCGCGCCCGCTGATGCTTGTCACACAGCACATAACGTCGAGGATGGCGGATGATCTTATAGCGCAGGGCATCCCGTTTCTCGATACAGCGGGCAACGCATATCTCCAAGAGCCCGAAGCAACCATCATGATCGTCGGGCGTGATAAACCCGCACTGAATCTCAAGGAACCGACGTCGCGCTCGACGACGCCCAAGGGACTGCGCGTGACCTTCGCGCTCCTGACCCAGCCGGGCCTCGTGCACGCCCCCTATCGCACGATTGCGGATTGCTCGGCTGTTGCCTTGAACACAGTCAACGTGGCGATGGACGATTTGATGTACAGAGGACTAGTCGTGCACAAAGGCGCGCGCCGGGTCATTGCCGATCGCCGCCGGCTCATCGAGGAGTGGGTGAGTCTATTTCCAACGCGTTTGCGTCCGAAGCTCAGCCCACGTCGCTTTACCAGTTGGACCAAGGAGAGTAATTGGTGGAGCGGACCCGGGGTTCTCGACATCGATGCTCGCTTGGGCGGCGAAGCGGGCGCGGACATCCTGACCCACGAGATCAAGCCCGCGTCGTTGACGATCTACTCTCACGGGGGGGTAACGCCGCGCTTGATGATGAATGGGATGCTTCGGCCTGATGAGCGCGGTAACGTTGAAGTGCTCGATACGTTCTGGCCGCTCAAGGCGGAAGAAGGTTGGAATCTGCCTCACCGGGAAGTGGTCCATCCACTCCTTGTCTATAGCGACCTAATCACTTCTGGCGACGACCGGAATCGTGCCGTTGCCCAGACTATTTATGATCGATACCTTGCAAAAGAACGCGCTTGAAGTTCCTGTCGAACGGCCTGTCGAGGCGCCCACAATCGCGTTGCTGCGCGACGTGAAAGACGCGTGTGCACGACTTGGTGCGAAATTCGTGCTCGCGGGGGCGACCGCGCGTGACATCCTCATGTGGCATCTGCACGATATCAGAGCCCCCGTCGCCACGCGCGACGTGGACGTCGCTGTGTGCGCCGTTAGTTGGGAGTCCCACGACGCGCTAATCGAACTGTTGGTGCAAACGCAGCGCTTCAGGCGTCATTCCAAGCAGCAGCAGAAGCTGCTGTTCAAGCGCAGCGCGGAAGACTACGAAGGTGAGCTTGATATTGTGCCCTTCGGTCAGATCGAGAGCCCGCCGGGCGAGATCCACTGGCCCCCAGATGGTGACATCGTGATGACGGTTCTTGGGTTCCAAGAGGCGGTCGATACCGCGCAGCCGGTGAGCATCGGTGAAGGTCTTGTCGTGCCCGTCGTAACGCTGCCGGCGTTCGTCCTGCTCAAGCTCATCGCGTGGAAGGACAGGCGACTGACGAAAAATACGGACTCCGCCGACCTGCTGTTCGTCCTGCGCAACTACGTCGATGCCGGAAATATCGAGCGAACCTACGAGCAGGCGACGGACCTGCTCAAGGCCGCGAATTTTGATGTGGGCTTGGCAGCAGCGGGGCTGCTCGGGCGTGACGTACGTGGCCTTGCGTATCCAGACACGCGAGCTGAGCTGCGCGCATTGCTGCGACCGGCTGACGCCTATGAAGCGCTGCGGCTGGATCTCCAAGCGCGTGCCGCGACGCAACTGGGGGGCTTCGTCGATGACTCCGACGCCCTCCTCGCAGCATTCGCGAGAGAGCTTTTGACGGAGGACGACGGGAGTCAGAACGGCACCGGTCCGCAGGTTGGCTCGACAGGTGCCGGTGTCTGATACAAGCGGCACGATCCACCCTCGATATTTTCCTAGGCGAGTTGTCGATGCATCCGGCTTCTCGCCTGGTTGCTATGCGTTGGACGGTCTGAAGCTTTGCGCCCAGAATAGTTGGCGTGGCAAGTCGTGAGAAAATGTGGCCCGTCGAGCCTAGGGCGGCCACCCGAAAACCGGACACCTTCGCCGTCTGGCTTGGCGTTCTTCGTGAAGGCCGCACAGAAGGGGGCGCTATTTATTGCCAAGTACAAAAATACCTTGTCCATTTTTCACACATAAAGCACGCTCCGGTTTTCGTCCACGGCGATCGAGGCAGCGTGTCAGAAGTCCGCCAGATGGGCTTGAGCGGGTAATTTCTTGTGAATCTTGGGGGTGGTTTGGCGCTTGACTGGTCCCCCCGACAGGAATCGAACCTGTATCTAGCGCTTAGGAGGCGCTTGTTCTATCCATTGAACTACGGGGAGCGGATAGGTCTCGCCGGGATCGTCGGAAGCATCGCATATCGACTGCTAACCGTTTCCAAACCTGTCCCGCCGAACTTTGCGATTTTAACGAATTCGCGTGAGATGTGGTGCCGCCGAGCACGGAGTGCGTACGTTCCTCGTCGACCGGTCGATTGCGGCCCCCGGCCGTGCGACGCGGACGACTCAGCACCCTTCGCCGGCTCGATCACTCTCGAATCCTGCCTCGAGTCCGCCGATCGGCGAGGGCAGAGTATAGCAAAGACGTTTCGAGCGAAGATCGCCGTCGATACGTTGATCGCCTCGCCGCGTGAATCAGAACTCCACGACGACGAAATCTTCCTTGCCGACGTCGCACAGCGGGCAGCGCCAGCTGTTCGGGATGTCGGCGAAGCGGGTGCCGGCCGCGATGCCTTCGTCCGGCAAGCCTTCCTCTTCGTTATAGATCCAGCCGCAAATCAGGCAGACCCAGCTCTTGTATTCGACCACTTCGCTCATGTTGCACTCTTGAAGAACCGTTGCATTCGACGCCGCCCGATCGCGCGAACGCGGCGGTCGAGCGGCGAAAGGCGCAATGGTACCGGAATTGTCGCGCGCGCTCGTCGGAGCGCGGCGCGGACCGGGCGCGCACGCTTTTCGTCCGCGCGCGTCGCGAGCCCGGCCGTCACACATGTTGCGCGCGTCGGCCGGGCGTCCGAGCCGGACCCAAACCCGCGACGCGCCCGCCGGTCGCGGTGTATCCTTCGATGGCCTTTCAACCCAAAAGGAGAGAGCGATGCTCAACAACAAATGGCTGGCCGGCGCAATCACCGCGGCCGCGCTGTTCGCGTCCGCCTCGGCGCACGCGGAAGCGAGGGTGTATTTCGTCGAGCCGACCGACGGCGCGTCCGTCACGAACCCCGTCCACGTCAAATTCGGTCTCGAAGGCGATATCGTCTTGAGGCCTGCGGGCGACATGACGCCCCACACCGGCCATCATCATCTGCTGATCGACGGCAAGCCGGTGCCGAAGGGCGAGGTGATCCCCGTCAGCGATCATTCGCTGCACTTCGGCAAGCCCCAGACCGAGACCGACGTCAGGCTGCCGCCCGGCCGCCACACGCTGACGCTGCAGTTCGGCGACGGCGCGCATCGTTCGTACGGGCCGGAGCTCAGCCACACGATCTCGGTCGACGTCAAGTAAGCCCGTCCGGCCGTTCGCCATGCGAGGGCCGCGCCCGGTCCTCGCAGCCTCCGCCGCACGCCGCGTCGCCCGGCCTGTCGCCCTAGGCCATTGTGCCGTGTCGGCGGCGCGCGCCGCCGCCGGTACAATGTGCGCTTCCGATTCTTCTCCGCCGTCTTCCCCATGTCGCTTTATTCCATCACCGGCGCGCAACTCGCGTTCGGCCACGTCGCGCTGCTCGATCACGCGGATTTCTCGCTCGAAGCCGGCGAGCGCGTCGGGCTCATCGGCCGCAACGGCGCCGGCAAGTCGTCGCTGCTCAAGATCGTCGCCGATCTCGCGAGGCTCGACGACGGGCTCGTCACGCGGCAGCAGAGCCTCGTGACGGTCTACGTGCCGCAGGAGCCCGAATTCGAAGCCGGGCAGACGGTGTTCGACGCGGTCGCGTCGGGGCTGACCGAGACGCGCGCGCTCCTCGCCGAGTACGACGGGATCTCGCACCGGCTCGCGGACGCGCCCGAAGGCGCGGAGCACGACGCGCTGCTCGCGCGGATGAACGCGCTGCAATCGTCGCTCGACGCGACGGACGCGTGGAGCTGGCGCACGCGGGTCGCGACGACGCTCGCGCAGATCGGGCTCGACGGCGACACGCGGGTCGATGCGCTGTCGGGCGGGATGCAGAAGCGCGCGGCGCTCGCGCGCGCGCTCGTCGTGCAGCCGGACGTGCTGCTTCTCGACGAGCCGACCAACCACCTCGACTTCGACGGCATCCGCTGGCTCGAAGCGTTGCTCGTCACGCAGCGCTCGGGCCTGTTGTTCATCACGCACGACCGCGCGTTCCTCGATCGCGTCGCGACGCGCATCGTCGAGCTCGACCGCGGGCGTCTCCTGTCGTATCCGGGCAACTTCTCCGCGTATCAAACCCGCAAGGCGCAGCAGCTCGAAGTCGAGCGCGTCGAGAACGAGAAGTTCGACAAGCTGCTCGCGCAAGAAGAGGTCTGGATCCGCAAGGGCGTCGAGGCGCGGCGCACGCGCAGCGTCGGCCGCGTCGCGCGGCTCGAGCAGATGCGCCGCGAGCGCGCGGAGCGCCGCAACGCGCAGGGCAACGTGAGGCTCGACGTCGCGCAGGGCGAGAAGTCCGGCAAGATCGTGGCCGAGCTGACCGACGTGACGAAGCGCTACGGCGACCGCACGGTCGTCGACCGCTTCTCGACGACGGTGATGCGCGGCGACAAGATCGGCTTCATCGGCCCGAACGGCGCCGGCAAGACGACGCTGCTCAAGCTGATCCTGGGCGGGCTTTCGCCCGACGCGGGCACGGTGCGCATCGGCACGAACCTGCAGGTCGCGTACTTCGACCAGATGCGCGCGCAGCTCGACCAGGAAAAGAGCCTGTCGGACACGATCAGCCCCGGCAGCGAGTGGGTCGAGATCGGCGGCGTGCGCAAGCACGTGATGAGCTATCTCGGCGACTTCCTGTTCGCGCCCGAACGCGCGCGGTCGCCCGTCAAGTCGCTGTCGGGCGGCGAGCGCAACCGTCTCCTGCTCGCGCGTCTCTTTGCGCGGCCGGCGAACGTGCTCGTGCTCGACGAGCCGACCAACGACCTCGACATCCCGACGCTCGAACTGCTCGAAGAGCTGCTGACCGACTACGACGGCACGGTGCTGCTCGTCAGCCACGACCGCGCGTTCCTCGACAACGTCGTCACGTCGGTGATCGCGTCGGAGGGCAACGGGCAGTGGCGCGAATACGTCGGCGGCTTCACCGACTGGCAGATCCAGCGCGACCGCGCACAGCGGATCGCCGACGAGGACGCGGCGAAGCGCGCCGCGAAGGAGCCCGCGCCCGCGAAGGACGACGCGCCGAAGAGCGCGGCGGGCCGCAACGCGCAGCGCGCGGTCAAGCTGTCGTTCAACGAGCAGCGCGAGCTCGACGCGCTGCCCGAGAGGATCGCCGGGCTCGAGGCCGAGCAGAAGACGATCGGCGCGCGGCTCGAAGACGGCTCGATCTTCTCGAAGGATCCGCACGAGGGCGCGCGCCTCACCGAACGCTTCGCCGCGCTCGACGACGAGCTGCTCGCCGCGCTCGAGCGCTGGGAGGCGCTCGAAGCGAAACGTAAGCCTTCATGAGTTCGCCGTTGCGGAACCAGTAAAATACGCCGCGTTCCGGGTGGGACCCGCGCCGCCGTCGCGCGCGGCGCGCCGCCCGCTTTCGAAGCAATCCAAGCACGGCATTGTTTCGATTCGAAATTTTATCGAATTCAACGTTTTGTCCACGACGTTATCCACACGAGTTGGGGATAACGTCAAGGTGAATGACGAACCTGAGCTTCTATGTCTACGAAAAAGCCCGCAGCGGCGTATAGCGAAGCATCGATCAAGGTGCTGAAGGGCCTCGAGCCCGTCAAGCAGCGGCCCGGCATGTACACGCGCACCGAGAATCCGCTGCACATCATCCAGGAAGTGATCGACAACGCGTCCGACGAGGCGCTCGGCGGTTACGGCAAGCAGATCACGGTCACGCTGCATCCCGACCAGTCGGTGTCCGTCGAGGACGACGGGCGCGGCATCCCGTTCGGGCTGCATCCGGAAGAGCGCGTGCCCGTCGTCGAAATCGTGTTCACCCGGCTGCACGCGGGCGGCAAGTTCGACAAGGCCAAGGGCGGCGCGTACACGTTCTCGGGCGGTCTGCACGGCGTCGGCGTGTCGGTGACGAACGCGCTCGCGACGCGGCTCGACGTGACCGTCTGGCGCGACGGCAAGATCGCGCAGCTCGGCTTCGCCGACGGCGACGTCGTCAAGCCGCTCGCGACGCAGGCGGCCGGCCGCGGCGAGAAGAAATCCGGCACGCGCGTGACCGTGTGGCCGAATCCGAAATACTTCGATTCGCCGAACCTGCCGACGGGCGAGTTGCAGCGGCTGTTGCGCTCGAAGGCGGTGCTGCTGCCGGGCGTCGAAGTCGTGTTCGTCAACGAGAAGACGGGCGAGCGCCAGAGCTGGAGGTACGAAGACGGCCTGCGCGGCTATCTGCTCGAAGGGATGAACGGCAGCGAGCTGCTGATTCCGCTCTTCGAGGGCGAGCGCTTCGCCGATTCTCGTTCGGGCGACGACACGTTCGCCGAGGGCGAGGGCGCGTCGTGGGTCGTCGCATGGAGCGAGGAAGGCTCGCTCGTGCGCGAGTCGTACGTGAACCTGATTCCGACGCCCGCGGGCGGCACGCACGAATCCGGCCTGCGCGACGGCCTCTATCAGGCGGTGAAGAGCTTCGTCGAGCTGCACAACCTGCAGCCGAAGGGCGTGAAGCTGCTCGCCGAGGACGTGTTCGCGCGCGTGTCGTTCGTGCTGTCGGCGAAGGTGCTCGATCCGCAGTTCCAGGGGCAGATCAAGGAGCGCCTGAACAGCCGCGACGCGGTGAAGCTCGTGTCGTCGTTCACGCGTCCCGCGCTCGAACTGTGGCTCAACCAGCACGTCGAGCACGGCAAGAAGCTCGCCGAGCTCGTGATCAAGCAGGCGCAGGCGCGCACGCGCGCGGGCCAGAAGGTCGAGAAGAAGAAGAGCTCCGGCGTCGCGGTGCTGCCCGGCAAGCTGACCGATTGCGAGACCGAGGACCTCGCGCGCAACGAGCTCTTCCTCGTCGAGGGCGATTCGGCGGGCGGCTCCGCGAAGATGGGCCGCGACAAGGAATACCAGGCGATCCTGCCGCTGCGCGGCAAGGTGCTCAACACGTGGGAGACCGAGCGCGATCGCCTGTTCGCGAACAACGAGGTGCACGACATCTCGGTCGCGATCGGCGTCGATCCGCACAGCCCGGACGACGGCGTCGACCTGTCGAACCTGCGCTACGGCAAGATCTGCATCCTGTCGGACGCGGACGTCGACGGCGCGCACATCCAGGTGCTCCTGCTCACGCTCTTCTTCAAGCATTTCCCGCAGCTGATCGAGCGCGGCCACGTGTTCGTCGCGCGGCCGCCGCTGTTTCGCGTCGACGCGCCCGCGCGCGGCAAGAAGCCCGCGCAGAAGCTCTATGCGCTCGACGAAGGCGAGCTCGAGGCGATCCTCGACAAGCTGCGCAAGGACGGCGTGCGCGAAACGCAGTGGAGCATCAGCCGCTTCAAGGGCTTGGGCGAAATGAGCGCCGAGCAGCTGTGGGACACGACGATGAATCCCGACACGCGGCGTCTGATGCCGATCGCGCTCGGCGACCTCGATTTCGAGGCGACCGTCGAGCGGATGACGATGCTGATGGGCAAGGGCGAGGCCGCTGCGCGCCGCAACTGGCTCGAGGAAAAGGGCAACGACGTCGAAGCGGATATCTGAGCGAAGCCGGGCGCGCGCCCGGCTTCGCACGCATCGCATACGCATACACGGACACGAAATCTAGATGGACGACAACACTCCCGATCTTTTTGCCGAGCCGGCCGCGCCCGAGGGCGATTCGCTGACGCTCGGCCGCTATGCGGAGAGCGCGTATCTCAGCTATGCAGTGAGCGTCGTGAAGGGACGCGCGCTGCCCGACGTCTGCGACGGCCAGAAGCCCGTGCAGCGGCGGATCCTCTTCGCGATGAACGAGATGGGCCTCGGCAACAACGCGAAGCCCGTGAAGTCCGCGCGCGTCGTCGGCGACGTGCTCGGCAAGTACCATCCGCACGGCGACCAGTCCGCGTACGACGCGCTCGTGCGTCTCGCGCAGGACTTCTCGATGCGCTATCCGCTGATCGACGGCCAGGGCAACTTCGGCTCGCGCGACGGCGACGGCGCGGCGGCGATGCGCTACACCGAAGCGCGCTTGACGCCGATCGCGCAGCTCCTCCTCGACGAGATCGGCGAGGGCACGGTCGACTTCATGCCGAACTACGACGGCTCGTTCGACGAGCCGAAGCTGCTGCCGGGGCGGTTGCCGTTCGTGCTGCTGAACGGCGCGTCGGGGATCGCGGTCGGTCTCGCGACCGAGATCCCGTCGCACAACCTGCGTGAAGTCGCGGCGGCCGCGGTCGCGCTGATCCGCAATCCGAAGCTGCCGCACGCGGAGCTGATGCAGCTCGTGCCGGGGCCGGATTTCCCGGGCGGCGGCCAGATCATCTCGAGCGACGCGGAGATTTCGGCCGCGTACGAAACCGGCCGCGGCAGCCTGAAGGTGCGCGCGCGCTGGAAGATCGAGGAGCTCGCACGCGGCCAGTGGCAGCTCGTCGTCACCGAGCTGCCGCCGAACACGTCGGGCCAGAAGGTGCTCGAGGAAATCGAGGAACTGACGAACCCGAAGCTCAAGGCGGGCAAGAAGACGCTCACGCAGGAGCAGATCAACACGAAGAAGTCGATGCTCGACCTGCTCGACGCGGTGCGCGACGAATCGGGCAAGGACGCACCCGTGCGGCTCGTGTTCGAGCCGAAGACGCGCACGATCGACCAGAGCGACTTCGTCAATTCGCTGCTCGCGCACACGAGCCTCGAATCGAATGCGACGCTCAACCTCGTGATGATCGGCGAGGACGGCCGGCCCGCGCAGAAGGGGCTCGCGGCGATCCTCGGCGAGTGGGTGCGGTTCCGCCAGGGCACGGTCACGCGGCGCTGCCGCCACCGGCTCGGCAAGGTGAACGACCGGATCCACATCCTCGAAGGGCGGATGATCGTCTTCCTGAACATCGACGAGGTGATCCGCATCATTCGCGAGTCCGACGAGCCGAAGCAGGCGCTCATCGGCGCGTTCGGCCTGACCGAGCGGCAGGCCGAGGACATTCTCGAGATTCGTCTGCGCCAGTTGGCGCGGCTCGAGAAGATCAAGATCGAGAAGGAGCTCGAGGAACTGCGCGCGGAGAAGGCGAAGCTCGAAGAGCTGCTCGCGAACGAAAGCGCGATGAAGCGGCTGATGATCAAGGAGATCGAAGCCGACGCGAAGCAGTTCGGCGACGAGCGCCGCACGCTGATCCAGCAGGAGAAGCGCGCGACGTTCGAGACGAAGGTCGTCGACGAGCCGGTGACGGTCGTCGTGTCGCAGAAGGGCTGGGTGCGTGCGCTGAAGGGCCACGGACTCGACCCGGCGAGCTTCTCGTTCAAGGCGGGCGACGGCCTGTACGCGGCGTTCCAGTGCCGCACGCCCGACACGCTGATCGCGTGGGGCAGCACGGGCCGCGTGTACTCGGTGTCCGTCCAGGTGCTGCCGGGCGGACGCGGTGACGGCGTGCCCGTCACGTCGCTGATCGAGCTCGAGTCGGGCTCGCATCTGCTGCATTACTTCGCCGCGCCGGCCGAGCAGCCGCTGTTGCTCGCGTCGAGCAATGGCTTCGGCTTCATCGCGAAGGTGGGCGACATGGTGAGCCGCGTGAAGGCGGGCAAGTCGTTCATGACGATCGATACGGGCATAGCGGGAGGCGCGGCGCCGCTCGCGCCGATGCCGGTGCTGCCGGCTGCGTCGCGGGTCGCGTGCCTGTCGAGCGGCGGGCGTCTGCTCGTGTTCGGCATCGACGAGATGAAGACGCTCGGCGGCGGCGGGCGCGGCGTGATCCTGATGGCGCTCGATCCGAAGGAGACGCTCGTGCAGGCGCTCGCGATCGACGCGGCGGGCGTCGTGCTGACGGGCACGGGCCGCGGCGGCAAGGCGCAGGAAGAAACGCTCGCGGGCCGCGCGCTCGAGCCGCACGTCGGCAAGCGGGCGCGCAAGGGACGCGCGCCGGATACGAAGCTGAAGGTGAGCGGGCTGCGTCCGGTGCTCGGCTGACGGGGCGCGTCGTCGGTTGCCTGGTTGGGGCCGCGCGCGTGCGCTGACGTGCGCGGCCTCGGCGGCGAGGCCGCGCGAAAGCGGCGCGTGGGATGCACTGCCGTGCCGGCCGCCAGCTTGCGTCGTTCGTTGCCCTTCGCTGACGAAACGCTCGGCGACGCGCCACGCGGCCGACATGCAGCCGCGCCGTCGCCACGCGGATCGCGCGCAGCATCGCAACGCCGGTAGACAAACAATCGACAAACAAAACGCCGACGCGCAGCCCGGCTAGAGCGGGACACCCAAAAAAGCACGACCCGCGCACATTTCGCTGAACCGCCGCGCGCCGCGGCTGTCGAATGCGCTCATCGTCTCGCGCGCCGTGCGTTTCGCGCAGCGCGCCGGTCATCTGAAAACCAGAAAGGATCCCCATCATGTCTCACGCTATCGCCGTCGCCTTGTTTCTCCATCTGCTGGCGGTCGCGGTGTGGGTCGGCGGCATGGTGTTCGCGAACTTCTGTCTGCGTCCCGCGCTGTCCGACCTGTCGCCGCAGTTGCGCCTGCCGCTCGTCGAAGCCGTGTTCGGCCGCTTCTTCAACTGGGTCGCGGGCGCGGTGATCGTGATCCTGCTCACGGGCGGCTTCCTGCTCACGCAATTCGGCGGCGCGCACGCGACGTGGCCGCTGCACGCGATGGCGGGGCTCGGCGTCGTGATGATGCTGATCTTCGGCCATATCCGCTTCGCGCTGTTCCCGCGCATCCGCCGCGCGGTGCAAGCGCAGAACTGGCCGGACGGCGCGCGCGCCGTCAATGCGGTGCGCCTTCTCGTGGTCGTCAATCTCGTGCTCGGCGTCGTGACGATCGGCGCCTCCGTGCTGTCGCGCGGTTTCTGATGTTTCCGCCGGCGCACGCGCCGTGCGCCGGCTTCGCCGGTGCGCGCGCGTCACGCCGCGAGCATCGTCTCCAGCAGCCATGAGCCGGCCGGCCCGAGCGGCCGGTCGCGCGACCACACCGCATCCACCGGCACGCGCCGCGGCCAGCCGCGCGCATTGAGCTCGACGAGCCGCTCGCGCGCGAAGTGCTCGACCATCCAGCGCGGCAGCTCCGCCCAGCCGAAGCCCGCCACCGCCATTTCCAGCAGCAGCAGATAGCTCGGCGCCGACCAGCAGCGCCGCCCCGCGACGAGCCCCGTTTCGATCCGCTCGCCGTGCGGCGCGACGTAGGTGTTCAGGCGCAGCTCGCGCGCGTCGTGCAGCGCGGCGAGCGGCACTTCGGCATCGACGTACGCGGCGAACGGATGCCGCAGGCCGACGTAGAGCCCGATCTCCGAGCGCTCGGCGATCGTCGCCGCGCCGATGTCGGGCGGGTAGGTGCTGCGCGCCGCCATCAGTCCGAGCTGCGCGCGGCCTTGCTGGATCAGGTCGAGCACGTCGTCGTGCTCGGCGATCTGGCATTCGAACTCGAGCGTCGGAAAGCGGCGGTCGAGCTCCGCGAGCGTCTCCTCGTATCGGCTCGATTGATAGGTGTCCGACACGACGAGCGTGAGCCGCGCCTCCTCGCCGCCCGCAAGACGCGCGGCGACCTGGTCGATCGCCTCGCTCGCCTCGAGCACGCGCTGGACTTCGGGCAAGAGCGCGCGGGCGGCGTCGGTCAGCGTCGGCTGGCGCGTCGAGCGGTCGAACAGCGCGACGCCCAGGTCGATCTCGAGGTTCGCGATCGCCTCGCTGATCGTCGATTGCCGCTTGCCGAGCTTGCGCGCGGCGGCCGAGAACGAGCCGAGGTTGGCCGCCTCGGCGAACGCGAGCAGCGCTTCGGGAGAATGGCGCATCGCGAGTGCTCCTTCTGCATATCGGAAAAACCGATCATAACAAATTGGTTTGGCACGGTTAATCCGATGAAAATAGCGCCATCTCATTCACTGATGGAGCTTTTCATGCAGATGCAAATGGCTAAGCACGTGCCGAGGAAGACGCTGACCGAGCGCCTCGTGCACGCGCTGACGTTCGAAGTGACCGCGATCGCGATCTGCGCGCCGATCGTCAGTTGGATGCTCGGCCTGTCGCTCGTCCACGTCGGCGTGTTGACGGCCGCGGTGTCGGTGATCGCGATGGTGTGGAACGTCACGTTCAACGCGCTCTTCGAGCGGATCGAGCGCCGCTATCGGTTGACGCGTACGCTCGCGGTGCGCGCGGCTCACGCGATCGTGTTCGAGCTCGGCCTCGTCGCGATGGCGCTGCCGCTCGCCGCGTGGTGGCTCGGGATCAGCCTGCTCGAGGCGCTGTTGCTCGACTTCGGCATCCTGCTGTTCTTCCTGCCGTACACGTTCCTGTTCAACCTCGGCTACGACCGCCTGCGTGCGCGCCGGATCGCGCAAAGGGTGGCGGCCTGACGATGAACGCAATCCGAATCCGCTTCGATGGTCCCTTTCGAAAGCCGGCGCGACGCCGGCTTTTTCTTTTTGCGCGGACGCATCGCCGCGCGCCGCGTCACGGTTCGGCCGACAGCCGCTCGTCGAACGCGTAGCGCTGCATCGCGCGCTCGAATCCCTCGAGGAACGCGTGCTCGGCAGCGTTCATCTTTCGCTCGCGATGCCACAGCAAGAAGATGTCGACGTCGACGAGGCCTTCTTCCGGCGGGAGCCGCCAGAGCCGCTGGCGCGCGAGATCGTCGCGGACGATGTGCTCGGGCAGGCAGCCGATCCCGTAGCCCGCGAAGATGAGGCGCCGCACTTCGTCGAGGCTCGGCGACGCCGCGACGATGCGCCCCGTGAAGCCCTTCTGGTCGCGGAACACGGTGAGCGGCGACAGGCTGTCGCCGATCTGGTCGCTCGTAAACGACACGAAGTTCTCCGCGAGCAGATCGTTCATCGTCAGCTGCGTCTGACCGAAGAGGCGATGGTGGCGGCCGCAGAAGATCGCGTAGCGCTGGCGCAGGAACGGCGTGCGCGCGAGCTTGTCGACCGGGTTTCGGCAGAGGCTCAGGCCCGCCGTCGCGGTCTTCTGCAGCAGCGACGAGATGATGTCGGACGAGCGCATCACTTCGATCTGCAGATCGACGCGCGGATATTGCCGGTGGAAGTCGGCGAGGAAGAGGTCGTAGACGCCCGATTCGATGCGGCTCACCGACAGCAGCCGGATCGAGCCCGCCAGGTCGGCCGCGGCGTCGTCGAGCTCGGTGTCGAGCTGCGAGATCGTGCCGTAGATCTCGCTTGCGATCCGGTACACCTCGGCGCCCGCCTGGGTCGGCTCGAAGTGCGGGCCGCGGCGCTGGATCAGCGTGTGGCCGAGCGTGTCCTCGAGACGCTTGAGCGCCTGGCTCACGGCCGGCTGCGTGACGTGCAGGCGCGCGGCCGCGCGGCTCACGCTGCGCGCCTGCATGATGACGAGGAACGTGCGCAGCAGGTTCCAGTCGAGGCGGTCGTTCAGGAAGCGGACGGCGGCGGGGCGCATGGCGGCAAGTCTCCGGCGACTGACATTAGTAAAAATTATGCCGTAGATAATAAGACGAAATTTGACTAATAGTTAATGGATGGCGATAAACGTGCTGCGCGCAGCCGCTTGCGTGCGGCGCGGGCCCTCCGCGACGGGCCCGCGCGACGTCGAGTGCACGCCCGCCGATTCGCCGGGTGCCGCGCGTGAGCAGAGAGGAGATCCCGCGATGACTGCCCCCCAACCGTCCGCGCGCCAGCCGGTGCGCGCCGCCGGCGCCGCGTTCGTCGGCACGATGATCGAGTGGTACGACTTCTACATTTACGCGACCGCCGCCGCGCTCGTGTTCGGCGAGCTGTACTTTCCGTCCGGCGATCCGTTCGTCAGCACGATGGCGTCGTTCGGCACGTTCGCGGCCGGCTTCTTCGCGCGGCCGCTCGGCGGCATCGTGTTCGGCCATCTCGGCGACCGGATCGGCCGCAAGAAGGCGCTGATGACGACGCTGATGATGATGGGCGTCGCGACCGTCTGCATCGGCCTGTTGCCGAGCCATGCGTCGATCGGCATGCTCGCGCCCGTGCTGCTCGTGCTGCTGCGGGTCGTGCAGGGCGTCGCGGTCGGCGGCGAATGGGGCGGCGCGGTGCTGATGGCGGGCGAGCACGCCCCCGAAGGGCGGCGCACGTTCTTCGCGTCGTTCGCGCAGCTCGGCAGCCCGGCCGGGCTCATCCTGTCGCTCGTCGCGTTTCGCGCGGTCACGTCGCTCGACAAGGCCGATTTTCTCGCGTGGGGCTGGCGCCTGCCGTTTCTCGCGAGCGCGGCGCTCTTGATCGTCGGGATCGCGATCCGGCTCGGCGTCAACGAATCGCCCGAGTTCGAGGCGGTCAAGCGGACGCGCGCGACCGCGAAGCTGCCGATCGCCGACGTGTTCCGCTCGGCATCGGGCCTCGTGCTGCTGTGCATCGGCGCGAACACGATCGGCATTGCCGGCGTGTACTTCACGAACACGTTCATGATCGCGTACACGACGCAGCAGCTCGGCATCTCGCGCTCGACGATCCTCGATTGCCTGTTCGCGGTCGCGATCATTCAGTTCGTCGCGCAGCCCGTCGCCGCGTGGCTCGCCGAAAAGACCGGCGGCGCGCGCTTCCTGAAGCTCGCGGCCGTCGCGGCGATGGCGTCGCCGTATCCGATGTTCATGCTCGTGACGAGCGGGCGGCCCGGCGCGATCGTCGCCGGCATCGCGCTCGCGGTGGCGTGCATGGCGGGCTTTTATTCGGTGATCGCGGGCTTCGTGTCCGGCGTGTTCCCGGCGCGCATCCGCTATTCGGCGATCTCGCTGTCCTACCAGGTGTGCGGCGCGCTCGCGGGCGGGCTCACGCCGCTCGTCGGCACGTGGCTCGCGCATCGCCACGCGGGCGCGTGGCTGCCGCTCGCGCTGTTCTATACGTGTCTTGCGGGGCTGTCGCTCGTGAACATCGTCGCGCTGGATGCGCGCCGCTCGGCCCGTCATGCTTCGGGTCGCGAAGTAATGGAGGCGCGCTGACATGACGCTTGCATTCGATTGGCGATCGCTCGCCGTGAACGGCGAGCGACTGTGGCGTTCGCTTGCCGAGATGGCCCGGATCGGCGGGACCGCGAACGGCGGCGTGCGCCGGCTCGCCGCGTCCGACGACGACAGGCGCGGCCGAGATCTGTTCGCGCAGTGGTGCCGCGACGCGGGGCTCGCGGTCAGCGTCGACGAGATCGGCAATCTGTTCGCGCGCCGCGGGGGCGCGGACGCCGCGGCGCCGCCCGTCCTGATCGGCAGCCATCTCGACACGCAGCCCGAAGGCGGGCGCTTCGACGGCGCCTACGGCGTGCTCGCCGCGCTTGAGGTCGTGCGCAGCCTGAACGACGCGGCGATCGTCACGCGCAAGCCGATCGAGATCGCGTCGTGGACCAACGAGGAGGGCGCGCGCTTCGCGCCTGCGATGCTCGGCTCGGCGGTGGCCGCGGGCGTGATGCCGCTCGCCGATGCGCTCGCCGTGCGCGACGCCGCGCAGGCGACGCTTGCCGACGCGCTCGATCGGATCGGCTATCGCGGCGCGCGGAAGGCGGCGCGGCCGGCGATCGATGCGTACTTCGAGGCGCACATCGAGCAGGGGCCGGTGCTGGAGGCGAACCGAACCGAGATCGGCATCGTCACGGGCGGGCAGGCGATCCGCTGGCTCGACGTGACGATCGCGGGCCAGCCCGCGCACGCGGGAACGACGCCGATCGCGCATCGCCGCGACGCGCTGTTCGGCTTCGCGCAGATCGCGGACGGAATCGAACGGATGCTCGCGGACTTCGCGCCGCACGGGCTCGCGACGATCGGCTGCGTCGGGATTCCGAATGCGTCGCGCAACACGATCGCGGGCGCGGTCGCGTTCACGCTCGACTTGCGTCATCCGGACGACGCGACGCTCGACGAGATGGCGCGCGCGGCGACCGAGGTCTGCGCGCGCGTCGCTGCGCAGCGCGGCTTGCGCATCGACGCGTCGACGCACTGGACGAGCCCCGCGACGCCGTTCGATGCGGCTTGCGTCGCGAGCGTCGAGGCCGCGGCCGAGCGCTTCGGCTATCGGCACGAACGGATCGTGAGCGGCGCCGGGCACGACGCGATCCATCTCGCGAAGCACTGCCCGAGCGCGATGGTGTTCATTCCGTGCGTCGGCGGGTTGTCGCACAACGAAGCCGAGGATGTGCTGCCCGACGACGCGACGCGCGGCGCGAACGTGCTGCTCGGCGCGGTGCTTGACCGCGCGGGCGTGATGGAACGGTGAGTGCCGGATCGCTGCGCGACGGAGCGCGAGACGGCGAGCGGGCATGCATCGAAACGAGCGTCGCGGCCGTCGATCGACATCGATTCGATCGATGTTGATCGACGATTATCGAATCGGAGCGCATTCGGACATCGCATGCCGAATGCGAAACCCGAAACGCGAAACGCGAAACGCGAAACCGACACGCACCGCCTCGACCACCCGATAACCGATAACGGGCGCCGCGCGGCCCGCCCGTCCAACCCGAGGAACGCAAGATGCTCACGTACTTCCACCCCGACCAATCGCTGCATCATCCGCGCACGTACTATTCGCGCGGCCGGATGCGCACGCCGCAGGAGGTGCCCGATCGCGCGGCGCGGCTCGCCGCGGCGGCGCTTGCGATGGGATTCGCGGTGCGCGAGCCGGCCGACTTCGGCATCGCGCCGATCGCGGCCGTGCACGACACGCGCTACCTGCGCTTTCTCGAAACCGCGCATCGCGAATGGAAGAAGATGCCCGAGGACTGGGGCGACGAAGTGATGTCGAACATCTTCGTGCGCGAGCCGAACGCGCTGTGCGGCGTGCTCGCGCAGGCGGGCCGCTATCTCGCGGACGGCAGCTGCCCGGTCGGCGCCGACACGTGGCGCGCCGCGTACTGGTCCGCGCAGAGCGCGCTCGCGGCGGCGGCGGCAGTGCGGGACGGCGCGCGCGAAGCGTACGCGCTGTGCCGGCCGCCCGGCCACCATGCGCGTGTCGACGCGGCGGGCGGTTTCTGCTACCTGAACAACGCGGCGATCGCCGCGCAGGCGTTGCGCGCCCGTCATGCGCGCGTCGCGATCCTCGACACCGACATGCACCACGGCCAGGGCATCCAGGAGATCTTCTATGCGCGGCGCGACGTGCTTTACGTGTCGATCCACGGCGATCCGACGAACTTCTATCCGGCCGTCGCGGGCTTCGACGACGAGCGCGGCGCGGGCGACGGCTGCGGCTACAACGTGAATCTGCCGATGCCGCACGGATCGAGCGAAGCGGTGTTCTTCGAGCGCGTCGACGATGCGCTGCGCGAGCTGCGGCGCTTCGCGCCGGATGCGCTCGTGCTGTCGCTCGGCTTCGACATCTATCGCGACGACCCGCAGTCACAGGTCGCGGTGACGACGCAGGGCTTCGGCAAGTTAGGAAGCCTGATCGGCGCGATGCGGCTGCCGACCGTCATCGTGCAGGAGGGCGGCTACCACATCGAGAGCCTCGAAGTGAATGCGCGGGCGTTCTTCGGCGGATTCGGCGCGGCGCGCGGCTGACGCGGCGGCGTGGGCACGTGCGACAGGCGGTGCGCACGGAGCAGCGCGAAAAGCTACGAAGCAAGGGAACGAGCAGCAAGGGAACGACGAGCGGAAAACGGAGAGCGGAAAACGGAGAGCGGGGCGAGACGAAACGACGCAACGACGAAACGGAAACAACCGGCGCAGGCGGCGCTCACCCATGCGCCGCGAGGATCAGCCAGCCGCCGCACGCCGCCGCGACCGCGCCGTATATCGCATAGACGGGCACCTTGAATCGCGCGAGGCACAGCCACGCGATCGCGCCCGTTGCCCAGTACACAGGCTCGACGGGCGTCTTCGCGACGAGGCGCACGGCCGCGATCACGAGGAACGCGGTGGTGGCCGCGCGCAGCACGCGCATGCCGCCCGCGAAGCGCGGATGGAGCTTCAGACGCTCGACGTGCCGCCGCGCGAATATGACGAGGCAGCCGGACGGCACGAACAGCGCGACGGTCGACAGCAGCGCGCCGCGCCAGCCGTCCTCGAGATAGCCGAGAAACGGCACGACGTTCAGGAGCGGCCCGGGCGACACGGGCGACAGCGTGAACGCGAGCATGAAGTCCTGCTCGGTGATGCCCGTCGCGCGCGTGACGAACAGCGATTTCAGCACGGGCAGCGCGGAGAAGCCGCCGCCGAAGAGCGTCATGCCGGCGCCCGCGAGGCGCGGCCAGAGCAGCGACGATTCGTATTCGATCGGCAGCGGCAGCGCGAACAGCGTGATCAGGATCGCCAACGATGCGAGCAGCCGCCATTCCCGCGCGGGCAGCGCGAGCCGCAGCGCTTCGTTGCGCCGCCGCCCGCTCGAAAGCCAGCCGACCGCGAACGCGGCGGAGAGGATCGCGACGAACGAGGCCGGGCTGTGCGCGAGCGCGAGCAGCACCGTCGCGAGCGCGGCGATCGCGCGTTCCAGCGGCGCGTGCACGAGCGCCCGGACTTGCCTGAACCACGTGAGCCCGATCAGCGCGGCGAGCACCATCCCGAAGTGATGCAGCAGCACGGGCGATGCGAGCGTGCGCACGAGCGGCGTCTGATAGAAGATCGCGAAGAGCGTCATTGCCCCGAAGAACGGCAGCACGCTCGCCGTGCCGGCGATCCATGCGCCGGTGCGGCCGCGCAGCGCGTGGCCGACCTGAACCGCGACGTTGCAGCCGACGGGGCCGGGCATCATCCATGCGAGCGCGACGAGATCGGCGAACGACAGCGGGTCGATGCGCCGCTCGTGGTCGACGTAATGCCGCTCGAGTTGGGCCATCATCGCAAGACCGCCCCACGACACGGCGGAGACGCCTGCCACGGTTTTGAACAACGCCCACAGCGATTCTCGTTCGCCGCAAAACGCGGCATCCACGCTTGTGATTGTCATGATGGTGTCCAGGTGCGCTCGTGGACGCACCACGGCCACGCGTGCGTCGCACGTTTCATTGTGCACCCGCGAACGCGATTATTGTATGAGCGAAAACGAGTACGGGCCGCGCGGCCGCCACCGGCGGGCGCAGCGCGGACGGAGGTGCGCTGTTTAGTCGCTGCCGAACGATTGTTTAGCTGTGCTGGCGGTGTCGCGGCGGGCCGCGTGCGCGCCGTCGCCGCCGCAGACGCCGAAGCGTGCGAGAAGGGCCGGAATGCCGTCGGCGGGCACCGGCCGCGAGAACAGAAAGCCTTGCGCCTCGATCCGGCCGAGCGCGGTGAGCCATGCGATCTGCTCTTCCGTCTCGGTTCCCTCGACGACGACCGTGAGCCCGAGCGAACGCGCGAGGTGCACGATCGACGACACCATCACGCAGACGCTGCGATCGGCCGGGATCGCCTGGATGAACGAGCGGTCGACCTTCAGCGTGTCGACCGAGAAGCGGTGCAGGTACGACAGCGACGAATAGCCGGTGCCGAAATCGTCGAGCGCGACGCGGATGCCGAGCTTCTTCAGCGCGACGATCTTTTCCGACACGAGCTCAGGGTATTCCATCATCGCGGTTTCCGTGATCTCGAGTTCGAGGCGGCGCGCCTCGACCCCGGTCTCGACGAGCGCGCGCGAGATCGTGTCGATCAGGTCGCCGCGCCAGAACTGCACGGGCGAGATGTTGACGGCGAGCGTGAGCTTGTCGTGGCCTTCGCTGCGCCAGCGCGCGAGCTGCTCGCACGCGGTGCGGATCACGAAGTCGCCGATCGGAACGATGAGTCCCGTCGATTCGGCGATCGAAATGAATTCGTTCGCGGAGATCACGCCGTGCTCCGGATGATCCCAGCGCACGAGCGCCTCGAAGCCGGTGATGCAGCGGTACGTGAGGTCGATCTTCGGCTGGTAGGCGAGGAAGAGCTGCCCGTCCGATAGCGCGACGCGCAATTGCTGCTCCCAGCGCATCAGGTGGTCCGCGCGATGCGACAGGTGCGGCGCGTAGAACTGATAGCAGTTCTTGCCGGCGTCCTTCGCGCTGTACATCGCGAGATCGGCCTTCTTCAGGAGGTCGATCTCGCTTTCGTTCTCGACCGAATGCAGCGCGATGCCGATGCTCGCGTGGAGCACGAACGAGCTGCCGCGCACGTCGAACGGCTCGGCGAACATCCGGACGATCGCCTCCGCGAGGCGCTCGGCGCGCCGCTCGACGTCGTCGCCCTTCACCACGACGACGAATTCGTCGCCGCCGATCCGCGCGAGCGCGCCTTCGTTCATCACCGCGTCGGACAGGCGCGCGGCCGTCATCTGCAGCACGATGTCGCCTGCGTTGTGGCCGAGCGTGTCGTTGACGGTCTTGAAGTTGTCGAGATCGATGAAGAGGATCGCGAGCCGCGACAGGTTCGACGGCAGCGCGACGTCGTTGCGCAGGCTGCGCAGCGTCGCGTAGCGGTTCGCGAGGCCGGTCAGCAGGTCGAACTCGGCCAGCTGCGTCATCTCGCGCTCGCGGCCGAGCAGCTTGCCGATC
Organism: Burkholderia oklahomensis C6786; assembly: GCF_000959365.1. Lineage (NCBI taxonomy): Bacteria > Pseudomonadati > Pseudomonadota > Betaproteobacteria > Burkholderiales > Burkholderiaceae > Burkholderia > Burkholderia oklahomensis. The sequence goes on along the minus strand of NZ_CP009555.1, from coordinate 559,817 downwards.
AGGCCCGTCGCGACACCGAAGAACGCGAGCATCGCGAGCGTGATGAAGCTCGTCATCAGCAGGTAGACGTTGCGCGTGTGGTGGTAGTCGGCGAGCTCGTCCGCCTGCGAAAGGCCGACCATCACGCCGAGCGGGTAGCCGTCGAGATGGCGGTACGACACGATGCGCACGATGCCGTCGATCGGATCGACGTAGGTGCCCGACGCGCGCTCCGACACCGGATACACGCCCGACGCCGAGAACGTGCCGGGCGTCTTCTGCGCGGAGCCGGTGCTGCGCGCGAGCACGGCGCCCGTGTCCGAGATCACGGCGATCACGCCGTCCTTGCCGAGCGTCGCGTTGTTGTAGAAGTCGTTCGTGAAGTAGGCCGGATCCTCCGACACGACGACGACCCCGGCGAACGAGCCGTCCGGGTGGTTCAGGCGACGCGTCATCTGCAGCGTCCAGTGGCGGGACACGCGGCCGAGCACCGGCTTGCTGATGTAGAGATCGTTGTCGTTGCGCTGCGAGTGCACCTTGAAGTGCTCGCGGTCGGACAGGTCGATCGGCTTCGGATGCGGATCGGCCGTGTTCGCGAGGAGCCGGCCGCGAGAGTCGAGGAGCGACACCTGGATCAGCGTGTCGCTCGGCACGACGCCTTTTTCGACGGTGCTCGCGAGGTTGAAATGCGCGGGCGACTTCTCGAACTCGTACTTGACGAAGCGGGTGATCTGGTCGACCTGGTGGATCGCCTTGACCGTGTGCTGCTCGAGCGCCGTCGACAGGATCGCGGCCGACGCGGCGGCCTCGCGGTACGCGCTGTCCTTCTCGACGGACAGGCGCGCGATGATCGCCACCCAAAGCAGCGCGAGCGCGAGCGTGCCGAGGAGCGGAATCGCGAACAGCGCGCGGCGGCGGCGCGACCTGCGTGTCGCGCGTACCGACCGCGCGGCGCGGGCGGCATGTGACCGAGACGAACTCATCGGACGGAAAGTGTCCTTGCGCGCATGGGCGATCCGACAGGATAACCGAGTAAACGGGCCGATAAAGAAGACAATAGACGAGGCCCGATATTACTGAATGGTCAGTCTTTAATTTAGCGCGATCAAGATATCGCTAACCGGGCGAGGAGGGGACCGGTCCCGCGCGCGGCCCGCGCGGCCGGGCGAAACGCGGCTCAGCGCAGCCGGATGCCGCCGTCGACGAGCGTGACGGCGGCGCCGCCGATCCAGATCTTGCCGGCGTCGTCGTCGTAATCGACCGCGACGCGGCCGTCGCGGCCGAGCGCCGTGCCCTGGCGCGCGGTGTAGCTGCGGCCGGGACGGCGCCCCGCTTGCGCGAGGAGGCCCGCGATCGCCGCGTTCGCGCTGCCGGTCACGGGGTCTTCGCCCACGCCGAACGCATCGCCCGTCATCAGGCAGCGCACTTCGAACGTCGCCGCGCCGCCCGCCGGATGCGGCGCGTAGGCGGCGAGGCCGTCCGCGCCGAGCGCGGCGACGATCGGCGCGAGCGCCGCATGGTCCGGCGCGAGCGCGAGACAGTCGGCGGCCGACGCGAGCCGCACGACGAGCCACGGCGCGCCGTTGTCGACCGCTTGCGGCGGCGCGTCGAAATCGATCGCGTCGGTGCGCAGCGCGGCCGCGAGCGCCGGGTAGTCGCGCTCGGGCAGCGGCGTCACGCGCGCGGGCGGCGCGGCGAACGCCCAGCCGCCGCCGCGCTTCGCGAGCTCGACGAGCCCCGCGCCGCATTGCTGGACGAGCCGCCCGGGCGTCTTCGGCTGCGCGCCCGCGTCGAGAAACGCGTGCGCGGCGCCGAGCGTCGGGTGGCCCGCGAACGGCAGCTCGCCGCCCGTCGTGAAGATCCGCACGCGGTAATCGGCGGCGGGATCGGTCGGCGCGACGAGAAACGCGGTCTCGGACAGGTTGGTCCAGCGCGCGATCATGCGCATGTCGGCGTCGGAGAGCGCATCCGCGTCGAATACGACCGCGAGCGGATTGCCCTTGAACGGCACCGACGTGAACACGTCGACCTGCTTGAAGCGCACCGTTTCCACGGCGCCCGGAGCGGCCGGCATCGCGTTACGCGACTTCGGCGATCAGTTCGATCTCGACGCAAGCGCCGAGCGGGATCTGCGCGACGCCGAACGCCGAGCGCGCGTGCTTGCCCGCATCGCCGAACACTTCGGCGATCAGCTCCGACGCGCCGTTCGTCACGATGTGCTGCTCGGTGAACTCGAGCGTCGAGTTGACGAGGCTCATCACCTTGACGATGCGCTTGATCTTGTTCAGGTCGCCCGTGTGCGCGTGCAGCGTCGCGAGCAGGTCGATCGCGACCGCGCGCGCGGCCGTCTTGCCTTCCTCGGTCGTGACGTCGCGGCCGAGCTTGCCGGCCCACACCTTGCCGTCCTTCTTCGCGATGTGGCCCGACAGATAGACGGTGTTGCCGCTTTGCGCGCTCATCACGTAGGCGGCGGCGGGCGCACCCGCGACCGGCAGTTCGATGCCGAGATCCTTCAGTTTGTCGTAGACGTTTGTCATCTGATTCCTGTCCTCGTGAGTCAATCGTGAATGTGTGAACGAACGAAGCGCGTCACAGACGCTCGCGCAACAGCTTGCCGAGCCGCGCGACGCCTTCCTCGATCTTTTCCGGCGGCACCGTGACGAACGACAGCCGCAGCGTGTTCTTCCGCGGGTCGTTCGCGAAGAACGGCGCGCCCGGCACGAACGCGACGTTGTTCGCGACGGCCGCATCGAGGAGCTGCATGCTGTCGATCTGCTCGGGCAGCTTCACCCAGATGAACATCCCGCCTTCCGGGCGGTTCCAGCTCACGCCTTCCGGCATGTGCCGCGCGAGCGACGCGAGCATCGCTTCGCACTGCGCGCCGTAGAGCCGGCGAATCGTCGGGATGTGCTCGTCGAGAAAGCCGTCCTGGATCACCTCGTACGCGATGCGCTGCGTGAGCGATGGCGTATGCAGGTCCGTCGCCTGCTTCGCCTGCACGAGCTTGAAGTGCAGTTCCTCGGGCGCAATGATATAGCCGATCCGCAGGCCGGGCGCGAGCACCTTCGAGAACGTGCCGAGATGGACGACGTGATCGGGCGCCATCGACAGCATCGTCGGCAGCGGCTCGCCCGCGTAGTTGAGCGCGCCGTACGGATCGTCCTCGAGCACCGGGAACGGGCTCGTCTGCGCGAGCGCGGCGAGCGCGCGGCGGCGCTCGACGGAGAGCCGGCGGCCCGTCGGATTCTGGAAATTCGGTTGCGCGTACAACAGGCGCGCGTCCTTCGTCAGCTCGGGCGTGAGCGCTTCGGGGACGAGGCCGGCGTCGTCGGTCGGCACCTGCACGTAGGTCGGCTCGAAGAGCGAGAACGATTGCAGCGCGCCGAGGTAGGTCGGCGTCTCGACGAGCACGCGGCTTGCCGGATCGATCAGCACCTTGCCGAGCAGATCGAGCGCCTGCTGCGAGCCCGTCGTGACGAGCACCTGCGTCGTGCGCACGCGATAGCGCTCGGCGATCCACTCGCGCAGCGGCAGGAAGCCTTCCGTCGCGCTGTATTGCAGCGCGGCGGCGGGCGAGTCGCGCAGCACGCGGTCGGCGGCTTCGCGCATCCGCTCGGCGGGGAACGTCGCGGGCGACGGCAGGCCGCCCGCGAACGAGATGACCTCGGGGCGCTCGGTCACTTTCAGGATCTCGCGGATCGCCGAGCTCGTGAGCTTGCGTGCGCGTTCGGACAGGGCCCAGTGGGGCGGCTTGAGATCGCTCGGATTCATGGTCTCCTCGGTCGGTGTCGTCGTTCGTGCGGGTAAAAGTGCCGATTATCGCTCGTCAATTCAGGCGGCGCGAGCCGGTTGCGGCGCGGTGCTCACGGCGGCGCGCCGGCCGAGCACGACGGTCGCGATCACGGCGGCGGCGAAGAGCCACGTCGACGGCGAGACGGTTTCGCCGAAGCAGAGCGCCGAGAACGCGATCGTGAAGAAGATCTGCAGCAGCTGCACCTGGCCGACGCGCGCGGTGCCGCCCATCGCGAGGCCCGCGTACCACGCGAAGAAGCCGACGAACTGCGAGAACAGCGTCACGTAGCCGAACGCGAGCCACACGCGCAGCGACACCGGGCCCGGATGCGCGGCGTGATGCGCCCACGCGAGCCAGCCGACGGGCAGCACGAGGAACGGCGCGGACACGACGAGCGCCCAGCAGATCACCTGCCAGCCGCCGATCTCGCGCGCGAGGCGCGCGCCTTCCGCGTAGCCGAGCGCGCCGATGCCGACCGCGACGAGCATCAGCAGGTCGCCCGGCTGCAGCGTGCCGCCCCCGTCGCGCAGCGCGAACGCGACGACGAGCACGCTGCCGAGCACGGCGCTCGCCCAGAACGCCCTCGACGGCCGCTCGCGCGACAGCCACGCCGCGTACAGCGCGACGAGGAGCGGCTGCAGGCCGTTGACGACCGCGCCGTGCGCGGCGGGCACGGTCTTCATCGCCCATGCGGAGAACACCGGAAACGCGACGATCACGCCCGCCGACACGACGGCGAGGCTCTTCAACTGCGCGCGGGTCGGCACGCGCTCGCGGCGCAGCCACAGCAGCAGCCCGGCCGGCGCCGCGGCGGCGAGCGCGCGGCCGAGTCCGTTCAGCAGCGGATGGAATTCGGTGACGACGATGCGCGTCATCGGCAGCGTCAGGCTGAAGATCATCACGCCGATCAAGCCGAGCAGCATGCCGCGGGTTTCGCGCGAATCCATGAAGTGTCTCCGTCGATATGGGGTGTCGGAAGCTGGAACGGGGGAGCGGGCCGCCGCGCACGCGCAGCTAGCGCAGCGTGCGCGCGCCGGCGGGCGTGTCGAATTTGGCGGCGAGCGCGGGCGTCTCGCCCGCGTCGAGGTCGATCAGGTGCGCGGCGTTCAGCCAGGCGAGCTGGTCGCGCACGGCGTCCGCCCGCGGGTGCGCGCCCTTGAGCGCCTTCAGCGCGACGCCGCCGTGCGGCAGCGTGTCGGCCGGATGGCGCGCGTCGTTCCACTGGATCAGCGACGGCAGCACGCCGTCGCCCGCGTGCCGCCACGCGGGCAGCGAGCCGTCGTCGGGCACCGTCAGCCGCCAGCCGAAGTCGCCGCGCGTCATCGGCACGACGCGGGCAATCCGCGCCGGATACTGGCGCTGCCACAGGTCGAGCTGGCGAGGGCGGTCGACCCGCGCGACCCAGTGCGCGAGGTACGGGCCTTGCTCGAGGCGCGCCTGCGTCGCCGGATCGTCGAGGCCGAAGAGGCGCGGCCGCGGCTCGCCGTCGGCGGGCGGGGGCGCGTCGGGATCGGGGGCGATCACTTCGAGATACGCGCCGCCCCACAGGCCGAACAGGCGATTGTGCGTGCGCATCGACGGATGCGCGCCGCCGCCCGCGGGCTCCAGGCCGAGCGTGCCGGCGACGTACGCGACGCCTTCTTCGAGCGTGCGCGCGGCGACGACGAGATGATCGAGTTTCAATGAATGAGCTGCCATCGAACCAAAAGCGAGGAATCGGGACCGGTTTCCCGGCGGACGTGCGCCATTGCGCCGCATCGCCGTCGAAAAAACTGTAATCGCGGCGACCGGCACAGTAACGGTACAATCGCGGCGATACTCTTCGGTACAGTTGGAGGCCCGCGATGTCCACCGTTCCGCTCGCGCAGATCCCCGCGCCGCACGATACCGCGACGCTCACGCTCGTCGACCAGCTCGTGCAGTGGGCGCGCCGCCGGATCGACGAGCGCGTGTTCCGGCCCGGCATGCGGATGCCGTCGATCCGCAAGCTCGCGGTCGACAAGAGCGTGTCGCGCTTCACGGTCGTCGAGGCGTACGAGCGGCTCGTCGCGCAAGGCTATCTCGATTCGCGGCGCGGGTCGGGCTTCTACGTGCGCGAGCGCGCGCCGGGGCCGCAGCCCGTCGCCGGGCCTGAAGGCGGGCAGGCGCAGCCGGTGCACAACACGATCGACGTCGTCTGGCTGCTGCGCAACATGCTGCACACGGTCAGCCCGGAAAAGGGGCCGGGGCTCGGCTATCTGCCGAGCCGCTGGCTCGACGGCGAGCTGATCACGAGCGCGTTGCGCGCGCTCGGCCGGCAGGCGGGCGCGCAGATGCTCGGCTTCGGCAGCGCGCAGGGCTTCCTGCCGCTGCGCCAGCAGTTGCAGACGCGCCTGGCCGAAATCGAGATCGGCGCGACGCCCGACCAGCTCGTGCTCGTGTCCGGCATCACGCAGGCGATCGACCTGATCTCGCGCCTCTGCGTGCGGCCGGGCGACGCGGTGATCGTCGGCGATCCGGCCTGGTTCCAGATGTTCGGCCGCTTCGCGTCGCAGGGCGCGCAGCTCGTCGGGATGCCGTACACGCCCGACGGCCCCGATCTCGACGCGCTCGAGAACCTCGTGCAGATGTGGCGCCCGAAGATGCTCGTGATCAACTCGGTGCTCCACAATCCGACGGGCACGTCGCTGTCCGCCGCGCAGGCGTTCCGGATCCTGAAGCTCGCGGAGGCGTACGATTTTCTCGTCGTCGAAGACGACGTCTACGGCGACCTGTGCCCGCCGAGCTATCCGGCGACGCGCATGGCGAGCCTCGATCAGCTGAAGCGGGTGATCTTCCTCGGCAGCTATTCGAAGACGCTCGCGGCGAACCTGCGGGTCGGTTACATCGCGTGCGCGCCGGAGCTCGCGAAGGCGCTGACGGACCAGAAGATGCTCGTCGGGATGACGACGCCCGAGCTCAACGAGCGCGTGCTGTACAAGGTGCTGACGGAAGGGCACTACCGGCGCCACGTCGAGCGGCTGCGCGCGCGGCTCGACGGCGTGCGCGACAAGACCGCGCGGATGCTCGAGCGCAGCGGGATGCGGCTCTTCACGATGCCGGCGGCCGGGATGTTCCTGTGGGCCGACACGGGCGTCGATTCGGACGCGCTCGCCGCGGCCGCGCACGAGGAGGGCTTCCTGCTCACGCCGGGCAGCCTGTTCTCGCCGCAGCAGTCGCCGTCGACCTGGACCCGTTTCAACGTCGCGAACTGCGGCGACCCCGCGCTGCCGGCGTTCCTTGGCCGCTATCTCGACAGCGTGAATCGCCGCGCCTCTTGAAATTCCCGCAAGCGCCCCAACTTGGGGCGCGGTCGAGCGTCGCGGGATGCCGCGCGCCGGCTCCTGTGGGGTCGTGAATCGAAAACGTTTGTCGTATTGACGCAATCAATGGGTAAATCAAGATGACTCAGCAAACCATGAGCTTTCAGGCAGAGGTCAAGCAACTCCTCCACCTGATGATTCATTCGCTTTACAGCAACAAGGAAATCTTCCTGCGCGAACTCGTGTCGAACGCGTCCGACGCCGCTGACAAGCTCCGTTTCGAGGCTCTGGAAAACAACGCGCTCTACGAGAGCGATCCGAATCTGCGCATCCGCCTGTCGTTCGACAAGGCCGCGCGCACGATCACGATCGACGACAACGGGATCGGCATGAGCCGCGACGAGGCGATCGCGAACCTCGGCACGATCGCGCGCTCGGGCACGAAGGAATTCTTCTCGAAGCTCTCCGGCGACCAGCAGAAGGACGCGGCCTTGATCGGCCAGTTCGGCGTCGGCTTCTACTCGGGCTTCATCGTCGCGGACAGGATCACGGTCGAGACGCGCCGCGCGGGCCTGCCCGCGTCCGAAGGCGTGCGCTGGGAAAGCGCGGGCGAGGGCGACTTCTCGGTCGACACGGTCGAGCGCGCCGCGCGCGGCACGACGATCACGCTGCATCTGCGCGAAGGCGAGGACGAGCTCCTGTCGTCGTACCGCCTGAAGTCGATCGTCCAGAAGTATTCGGACCACGTCGCGCTGCCGATCCTGATGAAGAAGGAAGAGTGGGATCAGGACAAGGGCGAGATGGTCGAGAAGGACGAGGACGAGACCGTCAACCAGGCGAGCGCGCTCTGGACCCGTTCGAAGAGCGACATCGCCGAAGACCAGTACAAGCAGTTCTACCAGCACCTCGCGCACGATCATCAAGACCCGCTCGCGTGGACGCACAACCGCGTCGAAGGCCGCAGCGAGTACACGCAGCTCCTGTACGTGCCGTCGCACGCGCCGTTCGATCTGTGGAACCGCGACTATCGCGGCGGCCTCAAGCTGTACGTGAAGCGCGTGTTCATCATGGACGACGCCGAGCAGTTGCTGCCGCAGTACCTGCGCTTCGTGAAGGGCGTCGTCGACTCGTCGGATCTGCCGCTCAACGTGTCGCGCGAGATCCTGCAGGAAAGCCGCGACGTGAAGGCGATCCGCGAAGGCGTGACGAAGCGCGCGCTGTCGATGCTCGAAGAGCTCGCGAACGCGGAAGACGATGCCGGCCGCGAGAAGTACAAGACGTTCTGGCGCGAGTTCGGCCAGGTGCTGAAGGAAGGCGTCGGCGAGGATCACGCGAATCGCGAGCGCGTCGCGAAGCTCCTGCGCTTCGCGTCGACGCACGGCGACACCGACGTGCAGGACGTGTCGCTCGCCGACTACGTCGCGCGGATGAAGCCCGAGCAGTCGAAGATCTACTACGTGACGGCCGACACGTGGCAGGCCGCGAAGCACAGCCCGCATCTCGAAGTGTTCCGCAAGAAGGGCGTCGAAGTGCTGCTGCTCACCGACCGCGTCGACGAATGGATGCTGTCGTTCCTGCACGAGTTCGACGGCAAGGGGCTCGCGAGCGTCGCGCGCGGCGATCTCGATCTCGGCTCGCTGAACGACGAAGAGAAGAAGGCGCAGGAAGAGACGGGCGAGGCGATGAAGCCCGTCGTCGACAAGATGAAGGAAACGCTCGGTGACAAGGTGAAGGACGTGCGCGTCACGTTCCGGCTGACCGATTCGCCGTCGTGCCTCGTCGCCGACGACAACGACATGAGCGGCTACCTGCAGCGGATGCTGAAGGCGGCGGGCCAGAATGCGCCGGCGTTCCAGCCGATCCTCGAGATCAATCCGGAGCATCCGCTCGTCAAGGCGCTGAAGGCTGACGGCGCGGACTTCGGCGACTGGTGCCACCTGCTGTTCGAGCAGGCGCTCCTCGCCGAAGGCGGCGCGCTCGAGGATCCGGCGAGCTTCGTCAAGCGGACCAACACGCTGCTGCTGTCGCGCGCGGCGTGATGGCGCGGATGCGTTTCGACGCGGCGGACGCGCACTGGCGCGACGCGCCGCGCCCCGGCGCGTCGAGCGCACAGAAGGACTGGCTCACGCGCGGCGGCTCGCTGACCGCGCATCTCACGCGGCTCGGCGGCGTGACGGTGCGCGTGACGCGCGAGGCCGTCGCGACGCCGTGGGCGGACGAGCACGCGGCGCTCGCGTGCGCGACGCGCACGCCTGTCTGGGTGCGCGAGGTCGTGCTCGCGGTCGACGGCGCGCCGTTCGTCGCCGCGCACAGCCTCGCGCCGCTCGCCGCGAGCAAGGGCGTGTGGCAGGCGATGCGGCGGCTGCGCACGCGGCCGCTCGCGGAGCTCCTGTACAGCGATCCCGAAGTGACGCGCTCGGCGCTCGTGAGCCGGCGCGTGATCGCGGGGCATCCGCTCTTCGCGCTGGCGTCGCACGCGCTCGGCCGCGCGCACGCGGCGCCGCACGCGTTCGCCGCGCGCCGCTCGGTGTTCGAGCGGCACGGCGCGCCGCTGATGGTGACCGAATGCATGCTGCCCGCGCTGTGGCGGCATCTCGACGCGCACGGCGAGCGCCGCGCGCGCGACGGCGAGGCGGCGTGATGTTGCGCGGTTTTCCTCCCGTCGTGTCGCCCGGCACGCATACGCTGATACTCGGCAGCTTTCCCGGCGAGGCGTCGCTCGCGGCCGCGCAGTACTACGCGCATCCGCGCAATCAGTTCTGGCGCTTGCTGGGCGTCGTGCTCGGCGAGCCGGATCTGCACGAGCGGCCGTACGAGCAGCGTCTGACGCGCGTGCTCGCGCACGGCTTCGGCATCTGGGACGTGCTCGCCGCATGTCATCGCGAAGGCAGCCTCGATGCGGCGATCCGCAATGCGCGGCCGAACGATTTCGCGTCGTTGCGGGAAGTCGCGCCGAAGCTCAGGAAGGTGTGCTTCAACGGCAAGACGGCGGGGCGCTTCGAGTCGACGATACGCGCGGCGGGATTCGATACGCTCGTGCTGCCGTCGTCGAGTCCGGCGAATGCGATGTTGTCGTTCGAGCAGAAGCTGACCGTCTGGAAGGACATCGTCGCCTGAGATGCTTCGCACGCGGCGCGATGGCCGACCGCGTGTTTCCCGTTCGCCTGCTTCGTCTTTCGGCGCGTCGCCGTACGCAACGGCACGAGCGAGCGGTTCGCCGATGCGCTTCGCCGCGAATGCTATCCTCTCGTTCGCCCAAACCGCCACATATCAGCACGAGATTCATCCATGACCCGATTGATCAAGCGCGCGTCCGCCGAGGCGCGCGCGTTCCAGCGCGGCAAGCCGTCTTCCTATAACGGCTCCGACAAGCTCAAGCCGTCCCGCGCGAAGCGCGGCCGCGCCGAGTTTGACGACGAATTCGACGGCGTCGCCGTCCTCGACGAGCCGCGCAAGCCGCGCTTCGCGCCCGTCACGTTCTCCGAAGAGCGCGGCGTGCGCTATCTGCATTTCGGCACCGAGTGGGTGCAAGGCGCAATGCGCCTGTCGAAGCCTTATCACATCGAACTCGAGTACGCGCAGCAGATGATGGCGTGGCTGCTCTTCCTCGAAACGCCGAAACGCATCGTCCAGCTGGGCCTCGGCACCGGCGCGCTGACGAAGTTCGCGCATCGCTTCCTGCCGCGCGCGCACGTCGAGGCGGTCGAGCTGAATCCGGCCGTGATCGTCGCTGCGCGCTCGATGTTCGAGCTGCCGCCCGACGACGCGCGTCTGACCGTCCACGAAGCGGACGCGTGGGATTTCGTCAATGATCCGAAGAATCGCGGCGCGATCGGCGCGCTGCAGATCGATCTCTATGACGCGACCGCGCGCGGCCCGGTGCTCGACAGCGTCGCGTTCTATCGCGCGGTGCGCGGATGTCTCGCCGACGCGGGCATCGCGACGATCAATCTGTTCGGCGACCATCCGAGCTTCGTGCGCAACATGAAGCACCTGAACGCCGCATTCGGGCAGCGCGTGATCGCGCTGCCCGAAGTGCACGACGGCAACCGGATCGCGCTCGCGTTCTCCGGCCCGGCGCTGTCGGCGTCGTTCGCGCAGCTCACCGAGCGCGCGAAGCTGATCGAAGCCGATCTGCGCCTGCCCGCGCGCTCGTGGGTGAAAGGATTGAAAGCGTCTCTCGGCGAGCGCGCCGACGTCTTCACGATCTGACGTCGAAGAGGCTGCTCGCGCCGCCGCCGGATGGGCGGGCGGCGGCGCGCGCCGGCTTCGGGTTCGCCCTCGTATGACCGAGCATTTCCGACTTTTATACTGACTGACGCCAGGGGAGGCGCAGCTTACCCGTCGTGTCGTTCCTCTCGCACCGCCGTACCCGTTCAGAACATATCAATAACCGGGATGTGAAGAGGAGACGTCATGGCTCACGATGCCGACGCCAACCGGGCCGCGAAACGCTGGCTCTGGCTGCTGGTCCTGCCGCTCGTTGCGATGGTCTGGGTGCCGTCGTACAACAAGATCGAACCGCAATGGTTCGGATTCCCGTTTTTCTACTGGTATCAGCTGCTGTGGGTGTTCTTTAGCGCCGTGATCACGGCGTTCGTCTACTTCAAGACGAAGAACTGCTGGAAGGGCGTTCCGCGGGGAGACGGCAAATGAACATGACCGCGACCTTCGTCTTCGTGCTGTTCTTCGTCGGCGTGACGATCATGGGCTTTCTCGCCGCGAACTGGCGGCGCGGCAATCTCGCGCATCTCGACGAATGGGGCCTCGGCGGCCGGCGCTTCGGCACGATCGTCACGTGGTTCCTGCTGGGCGGCGACCTCTATACCGCGTACACGTTCGTCGCCGTGCCGGCGCTCGTGTTCGGCGCGGGCGCGATGGGCTTTTTCGCGCTGCCGTACACGATCCTCATCTATCCGTTCGCGTTCGTCGTGTTCCCGAAGCTCTGGAGCATCGCGAAGCGCCACGGCTACGTGACGGCCGCCGACTTCGTCAGCGCCCGCTACGGCAGCCGCTCGCTCGCGCTCGCCGTCGCGGTGACGGGCATTCTCGCGACGATGCCGTACATCGCGCTGCAGCTCGTCGGTATCGAGGTCGTGATCGGCGGGCTCGGCTTCGACACGAAGGGCTTCGTCGGCGATCTGCCGCTCATCATCGCGTTCGCGATCCTCGCCGCGTACACGTACACGTCGGGCCTGCGCGCGCCCGCGATGATCGCGATCGTCAAGGACATCCTGATCTACATCACGATCGCCGCGGCCGTGATCGTGATTCCGGCGAAGCTGGGCGGCTTCGGGCACATCTTCGGCGCGGTGCCGCCCGCGAAGCTGCTGCTGAAGGCGCCCGACGTATCGAGCCTGAACGGCTTCAGCGCGTACACGACGCTCGCGATCGGCTCGGCGCTCGCGCTGTTCCTGTATCCGCATTCGGTGACGGCGATCCTGTCGTCGTCGTCGGGCAACACGATCCGGCGCAACATGGCGATGCTGCCCGCGTACTCGTTCGTGCTCGGCCTGCTCGCGCTGCTCGGCTACATGGCGCTCGCGTCGGGCGTGAAGGACATGCCGGAATACGCGCCGTACTTCGAGGCGTTCGGGCCGAACTTCGCGGTGCCGGCATTGTTCCTGCACTTCTTCCCGTCGTGGTTCGTCGGCGTCGCGTTCGCCGCGATCGGGATCGGCGCGCTCGTGCCGGCGGCGATCATGTCGATCGCGGCCGCGAATCTCTACACGCGCAACATCCACCGCGAATTCGTCAATCGCAACATGACGCACGACCAGGAGACGAACGTCGCGAAGCTCGTATCGCTGATCGTGAAGGTCGGCGCGGTCGCGTTCATTCTCGGGCTGCCGCTCACGTACGCGATCCAGCTGCAGCTGCTCGGCGGGATCTGGATCATCCAGACGCTGCCCGCGATCGTGCTCGGCCTCTACACGCGCGTGCTCGACTATCGCGGACTGCTGCTCGGCTGGGTGGCGGGGCTCGTCTGCGGCACGTGGATGGCGATCTCGCTGAAGCTCGCGAGTTCGATCTTCACGATCCATCTGTTCGGCTATGCGATTCCGGGCTACGCGGCCGTCTGGTCGCTGCTCGTGAATCTCGCCGTGTCGATCGTCGTCAGCGTGCTCGTTCGCGTGTTCGGGATGACGCATGCGGAAGACCGCACGCGGCCGGAGGATTATCTCGACGTCGTCGAGAGTTGACGCGCGGGTTCACATCGACCGGAAGCGAAAATGAAAACGCCCGCGGCGCGTCTTGCACCGCGGGCGTCGTCCGTTCGTCGACCGCGAGAAGCTTCGGCTTCCGAAGCGCTCACTTCTTCATGTTCGGGTCTTCGACGTTGATCATCCAGTGCACGCCGAACTTGTCGCGCAGCATGCCGAAGCCGAGCGCCCAGAACGTCTTCTCGAACGGCATCGTCACCGCGCCGCCGCCCGCGAGCAGCGCATCGAAGATCTTCTTGGCCTCGTCGACGGTCTTCGGATCGATCGACAGCGAATAGCCGTCGTGCACCTGCTGCGTGCCCGCCTTGCAGTCGCCGTCCGAGCACATCAGCACCGAGTCGCCGATCTGGAAACTCGCGTGCATCACCTTGTCGGCCATCTCGGGCGGCGTCGGCCGCTCGGGATTCGGCGGCGCTTCTTTGTAGCGCACGAGGAAATTCACCTTCGCGCCGAGCGCGTCGCCGTAGAACTTCAGTGCCTCGTCGCAGCGGCCGCCGAAAAACAGATACGGTTGTACTTGCATCGTCGTCTCCTTGATCTTGGGCTGGGATAGGGCGCAGCCGCGCCCGTGCGGACGATTGTAGTGCGTCCGGATGACGGTGACGGGACGATTGAAAGGGGCCGCAACGGGCGGGCCGGGAAGGCGCTTGGGAGAAGGGGCGGCGATCGAACCGCACCCCAAAAGTCAGCGCCGATGGCGGGCAATCGGCGGGAAATCAGCGGGAAATCGGGTAAATGGGCAAATCGGGCGCTCGATGCCGCTCGGCGACGCACGGACGCCGCTTCGCAGTGCGGCGCCCGTCGATTCAGGCATCCGAAAAAGATGCCGGCGCCGAACCGCGCGGCGGGCGCACGTCGACGACGCCCGCTCGCCGCGAACTGCGCCCGCTTGCGTCAGCGCAGCGCCTCGATCATCTTCTCGAGCTTCACCGCGTCGGCGGAGAACAGGCGAATGCCTTCGGCGAGCTTCTCGGTCGCCATCGCGTCGTCGTTCAACTGGAAGCGGAATGACGACTCGTCGATCGCGACGCGCTCGAGCTGCGCGTCCTTCGCCGTGTCCGGCGACAGCTTGCGCGCGACCGTCTCGGTGCTGTCCTGCAGCTTCTGCAGCAGATCGGGGCTGATCGTCAGCAGGTCGCAGCCGGCGAGCTCGGTGATCTGGCTCGTCGTGCGGAAGCTCGCGCCCATCACTTCGGTCTCGTAGCCGAAGTGCTTGTAGTACGTGTAGATGCCGCGCACCGACTCGACGCCCGGATCGTTCGCGCCGCCGTTCTTCGCCTCGTCCCACTCGGCGCCCGCCTGCTTCTTGTACCAGTCGTAGATCCGGCCGACGAACGGCGAGATCAGCTGCGCGCCCGCTTCCGCGCACGCGGCCGCCTGCACGAGCGAGAACAGCAGCGTCATGTTGCAGCGGATGCCTTCGCGCTGCAGCACTTCGGCCGCGCGAATGCCTTCCCACGTCGACGCGAGCTTGATCAGCACGCGCTCGCGGCCGATGCCCGCTGCTTCGTAGAGCTTGATGATCTCGCGGCCCTTGTCGATCGAGCGCTGCGTGTCGAACGACAGGCGTGCGTCGACTTCGGTCGATACGCGGCCCGGGATCAGCTTCAGGATCTCGGTGCCGAACGCGATCAGCAGACGGTCGATGATGAAGCCGACGGATTCGCCCGCATGATCGCGGACCGTTTTCTCGAGGATTGGCCGATAGGCGTCCTTCTGGACGGCCTTCAGGATCAGCGACGGGTTCGTCGTCGCGTCCCGCGGCTTGTATTGCGCGAGTTGCTGGAAGTCGCCCGTGTCGGCGACGACGGTCGTGTACTGCTTGAGCTGGTCGAGTGCGGTAGTCATGACGAGTCGAGAGCGAGGCGCGGCGCGCCGGTTCGGTGAAGACGACCGCGCGGCGGGGCGCGGGGCGATGCAGGGCGGCGCGCTGCACGCGGCCGCCGGATCCTCCATTTTAGGCCGGATCCGGAAACCGGTGCCGAACGACGAGATCGACGCGCGTCAGGCCGCGCGGCGCGCGTTCAGGATCGCCTGCGTGAGCACGCCCGCGACGAGGCCCCAGAACGCCGAGCCGATCGACAGCAGCGTGAGGCCCGATGCCGTCACCATGAACGTGACGAGCGCCGCTTCGCGCTGGCGGACGTCCTGCATCGCGTTGGTCAGGCCGCTCATGATCGAGCCGAACAGCGCGAGCGCGGCGACCGACACGACGAGCGCCTTCGGCAGCGCGCCGAACAGCGCGGCGATCGTCGCGCCGAACACGCCCGCGACGAGGTAGAACGCGCCGCACCAGACGGCCGCCGTGTAGCGCTTCGCATGATCGTCGTGCGCTTCGGGGCCGGTGCAGATCGCGGCCGTGATCGCCGCGAGGTTGACCCCGTGCGAGCCGAACGGCGCGAGCACGAGCGATGCGATGCCCGTCGTCGCGATGAGCGGCGACGACGGCGTCCGATAGCCGTCCGCGCGCAGCACCGCGATGCCGGGCACGTTCTGCGACGCCATCGCGACGACGAAGAGCGGAATGCCGATGCTCACGATCGCCGACAGCGAGAACGACGGCATCGTAAACACCGGCCGCGCGAGCGCGACGTGAAAGCGGCTGAAGTCGAGCAGGCCGAGCGCGCCCGCGACCGCGGTGCCGATCGCGAGCGTCGCGACGATCGCATAGCGCGGCGCCGCGCGCTTGACGATCAGGTACGTGAAGAACATCGCGAGCACGAGCGCGGTCTGGAACTGCGCGGCGCGGAAGATCGCGATGCCGATCTCGAACAGGATGCCGGCGAGCAGCGCGGCGGCGATGCCGGACGGGATCTTGCGCATCAGCGTGTCGAACAGGCCGCTCGCGCCGACCGCGGCGAGCAGCAGCGCGCAGACGACGAACGCGCCGATCGCGTCCGCATACGCGACGCCCGGCAGCGACGCGACGAGGAGCGCCGCGCCGGGCGTCGACCACGCGACGACGATCGGCGCGCGATACCGCATCGACAGCCCGATCGTCGTCACGGCCATGCCGATCGACAGCGCCCAGATCCACGACGAGATCTGCGCATCGGTCAGATGCGCGGCGCGGCCCGCCTGGAACATCAGCACGAGCGAGCTCGTATAGCCCGTCATCATCGCGACGAAGCCCGCGACGAGCGCGGACGCCGACGTGTCGGCGAAAAAACTCGGCCGCGCGAGGGCGGGCGACAGGTTGGAGGCGGGCGGCTGATTGCTCATCGGTGGAACGTCGGGTTGGATGCGCCGGAGGGGCGTCGAAAGGTTCGGGGGACGGCGGGCGCGTCACTTGCTGAGCACGCGCATCGCGGATTCGAGGCCCGCTAGCGTGAGCGAATACATCCGGTCGCCGAGCACGTCGCGGATGATCGAGATCGACTGCCGGTATTCCCACAGGCGCTCGGGCTCGGGATTGAGCCACGCGTGGTGCGGGAATTGATCGGCGAGGCGGCGCAGCCACACGGCGCCCGCCTCGGGGTTGTTGTATTCGACCGAGCCGCCCGGCTGCAGCACCTCATACGGGCTCATCGTCGCGTCGCCGACGAAGATCAGCTTGTAGTCGGGCGTGAACTTGTGCAGCACGTCCCAGGTCGGCGTGCGCTCCGAGTGGCGGCGGCGGTTGTTCTTCCACAGATGGTCGTACACGCAGTTGTGGAAGTAGTAGAACTCGAGGTGCTTGAATTCGGCCTTCGCGGCGGAGAACAGCTCTTCGGTGCGCTTGATGTGATCGTCCATCGAGCCGCCGACGTCGAGCAGCATCAGCACCTTCACGTTGTTGTGGCGCTCGGGCACCATCCTGATGTCGAGCCAGCCGGCGTTCGCGGCGGTGCTGCGGATCGTGTCGGGCAGGTCGAGCTCCTCGGCCGCGCCTTCGCGCGCGAAGCGCCGCAGCCGACGCAACGCGACCTTGATGTTGCGCGTGCCGATCTCGACCGAGTCGTCGTAGTCGCGATACGCGCGCGCCTCCCACACCTTGACCGCGGTGCGGTTGCCGTTCGACGGCCCGCCGATCCGGATGCCCTCCGGGTTGTAGCCGCCGTGCCCGAACGGCGACGAGCCGCCCGTGCCGATCCACTTGCTGCCGCCTTCGTGGCGCTCCTTCTGCTCGTCGAGCAGCTGCTTCAGGCGCTCCATCAGCTTGTCGAGGCCGCCGAGCGACTGGATCTGCGCTTTCTCGTCGGGCGTGAGCTCGCGCTGCAGGCGCTTTTCGAGCCAGTCGAGCGGGATGTCGAACGCGTTCGCGGGCAGCGCCGACACGCCGTGGAAGTACGCGCCGAACGCCTTGTCGAACTTGTCGAAGTACTGCTCGTCCTTCACGAGCGTCATCCGCGCGAGATAGTAGAACGCGTCGAGCGACGGCTCGATCACCTGCGCCTTCAGCGCTTCCAGCAGCGTCAGGTATTCCTTGACCGACACCGGCAGCTTCGCGGCGCGCAGCGAATAGAAGAAATCGATCAGCATGGGCGGGCCCTCACGCAATCGCGGCGAGCCGGGCGGCGATCGAGCGTCGCGTGCTCGATCGCGGGCGTGACGGATGGGGGCCGGCGGCTCATCTCGCGTGTCTCCTCGCAGCGCCGGCGCGCCTAGCGGTTGTGGCGGTTCATGTAGACGAGCCGCTCGAACAGGCTCACGTCCTGCTCGTTCTTGAGCAGCGCGCCCGCGAGCGGCGGCACGATCTGCTTCTGGTCCTTCGAGCGCAGCGCGTCGGGCGGAATGTCTTCGGCGAGAAGGAGCTTCAGCCAGTCGAGCAGCTCGGACGTCGACGGCTTCTTCTTCAGCCCCGACACGCTCCTCAACTCGAAGAAGCTCTCGAGCGCCGCGCGCAGCAGGTCCTGCTTGATGCCGGGGTAGTGGACCTCGACGATCTTCTGCATCGTCGACGGATCGGGGAACTGGATGTAATGAAAGAAGCAGCGGCGCAGGAACGCGTCGGGCAGCTCTTTCTCGTTGTTCGACGTGATGATGACGAGCGGGCGGTGCTGCGCGCGCACGGTCTCGCGCGTCTCGTACACGTGGAACTCCATCCGGTCGAGCTCGCGCAGCAGGTCGTTCGGGAATTCGATGTCGGCCTTGTCGATCTCGTCGATCAGCAGCACGCTCGGGCGCTCGGCGTCGAACGCCTGCCACAGCACGCCCTTCACGATGTAGTTCGCGATGTCCTTCACGCGCTCGTCGCCGAGCTGCGAATCGCGCAGGCGCGACACCGCGTCGTATTCGTAGAGGCCTTGCTGCGCCTTCGTCGTCGATTTGATGTGCCACTGCAGGAGCGGCATGCCGAGCGCCGCCGCGACTTCCTCGGCGAGCATGGTCTTGCCCGTGCCGGGCTCGCCCTTGATGAGGAGCGGGCGCTGCAGCGTGAGGGCGGCGTTGACGGCGAGCTTCAGATCGTCTGTCGCGACGTATTGCGAGGAACCTTCGAAACGCATGGCGGCGAGCTTCCGGCGAAAAAATCCCAGTATAAGTCAGAAGCGCCGACGGCCTCGCGCGGCCGGTGTATCGTGCGGGGCGCATTCGGCGGGGCCGCATGGTGGACGCATTCCCCGACGACGCGGTACAATCTGGCCGTTTTTTTGGCCTGCGTGGCGGCCTCACAAGTATAACGGCGGCATGACGGCGCCGGCCGTTGCCTTTGCGGGCGCCAGTTTCCCCTCAAGCTAGGTTACAAGAGCTATGAACAAATTCGTCGGCAAACATGTCGCTGCCACAGTGCTTGCGGCGCTCGCGGCGCTATCCGCCAGTGCGCAGGCGGCCGGTGTGGTCGGCAACCCGAAGGACGGGGCGAGCAAGGCTGCGATGTGCATCGGCTGCCACGGCATCGAAGGCTACCGCGTCGCCTACCCGGAGGTCTACCGGGTTCCGCTCCTCGGCGGCCAGAACCAGGTTTATCTCGAGAACGCGCTGAAGGCCTACCGGAAGAAGGATCGCCATTTCCCGTCGATGAACGCGATCGCCGAATCGTTGACGGATCAGGACGTCGCCGATCTCGCGGCCTACTACGCCGCGCAAAAGCCCGATTCGAAGAACAATCCCTACAAGTAAGCTCGCGCTTGCTGATCTCAGCACCGGGATAGGAGCATCCATGAAGAAGCCTCAGACGGCACTCAAGACGGCGGCGGCGCTCGCGCTCGCAGCCGGCTTCGCGATCGGCACCGCGCATGCGGCGGACGTCGCGAAGGGCAAGGAACTCGTCGAGTCGCACAACTGCGCGGCCTGCCACGGCGCGAAACTCGACAATCCGATCAACGCCGAATATCCGCGCCTCGCGGGCCAGCACGCCGACTACCTGGTCTGGGCGATGCGCCAGTATCAGATGGGCCTGACGAACCCGCTTCTCGGTCGCAACAACGCGATCATGCAGGCGCAGGTGCAGAGCCTGTCGGTCGCCGACATGAAGGACATTGCCGCGTATCTCGAATCGCTGCAAGGCAGCCTCGTGTTCAAGAAGTAACGGACACGTCCGGCATCGCGTGCGGCCGCTTGTGCGGCGCGCGCCGGAAATGCCCCGCCTCGTGCGGGGTATTTTTTTGTCCGGCGCGGGCGTGCGTTCGTTTGCGGCGCGCAATGGGGCGGCTCGTTGAGGGCGGCTCGTTGAGAGCGGCTCGCTGGGGCGGCTCGTGGGGGCGGCCTTTGCCGCGCCGATCGGCGGGTGGAAGCGGGGCGCACGGACGGCGGATTCATGCGCTCGGGCGAATCGTGCGTCGCGGTCCGTCGCGGGTCGACGGTTGGCGCTGGCCTTTGCAACTATGGCGAGCGTGCGCGTGTGCGCTATCGCCGCCTCGACGAAACGACGCCGGGCCGCGCGACCTCAACCGCGCGAAGCGCGCTGCAGGACCCGTTGCAGATAGGCGTCGGAATCGGGCGGCGTATTCGTGCGCTGCGCTTCCCAGATCGTCTCGCCGAGACATTCCATGATCGCGTGCTGCGCGTCGTGCGCGGAGCCGAAGCGGGCGGCGAGCTTCTCGTGCGCGGCCCGGATGCCGGGCGGCTGGTCGATCGACAACTGCTCGCTGATCGCGAGATGCATCGACAAATGCAGGAATGGATTCGTGCGTCCCTCGTCGGGCGTGTAATCGTGCGCGGTCGAGCGCTCGGCGTCCTCGAGTTCCGCGTGGTATTCGGGATGCTCGACGATCCAGTCGGCCGCGATCGCTTCGAGCGGCGTGAGGATCTCGCCCGAGCGCTGCTTGCGCCAGGTGTCGATGAAAAAGCGACGCACGTCGTCGCGGCTCGGATTGAACATGATGTGGTGCGGGGTTGCGTGTGGCGGGCCGTCGCGGCCGCGCGAACGCGCATTTTACGCCGCCTGTGGCGAGGCTGCCGAAAGCGCGTCGGGGGAACGCTTGGCGCGCGACAGGGCCGACGACGCCGGAAACGGAAAAGCAGTGGCGCGGCTTGCCCGCGCGTGTTGCCACGCGCCCGAAGCAGCACGGCGACTGGCGGTTGCCTGCGTGCTGCGATGCGTTTCCCGCTCGATCGTCGTTTCGAGCGGGCCGCGCTTGCCGCCGGAAACGCTGCGCTCGCTGCGGCGTGCGTGCGATGTGCGTCGCGAGCGGCGCAAGCTTCGGCATAAACACCGCTTATGCGGTCGCCCGGAGCTCGTTAGAATCGAACCTTTTCACTATTCCTTTTCCGCCATGACCTCCGCCGCAGAAGCGCCGTCCGCCGCGTTGCGCGGCGCGCTGTACGTCGCATTGTCCGCTGCCGCGTTCGGCGCGATGGCGATCTTCGGCCGTTACGCATACGCGGGCGGCGCCGACGTGCTCGGCCTCCTGATCGTCCGCTTCTCGATCGCGGGCGCGCTGCTCGCCGTCATTGCGCGGCGGCGGCGCGTGAGCTGGCCGCGCGGTCGCGCGCTCGGCGCGATCGTCGGCATGGGCGCACTCGGCTACGTCGGCCAGTCGCTGTGCTATTTCAGCGCGCTGCAGCACGCGCAGGCGAGCCTCGTCGCGCTGCTGCTCTATCTGTATCCGGCGTTCGTCACGCTGCTTGCCGCATGGTGGCTCGGCGAGCGGCTCACGCGCGCGAAGGCGGTCGCGCTTGCGCTGTGCGTCGCCGGCTCGGCGCTGATGGTGGGCGGCGGCCGCGGCGAGCCGCTCGGCATCGCGCTCGCGCTCGGCGCGGCGGTCGTCTATTCGCTGTACATCGTCGTCGGCGCGAAGGCGGCGCGCGGCGTCGATCCGCTCGCGACCGTCGCGATCATCTGCTGCGCCGCGGCCGCGACGCTCGTCGCGCTCGCGCTCGTGCGCACGGTCGCGTTCGACGCGCCGCCGCATTGGCCGCGCGCGGCGTCCGGCTGGGCGGCGCTCGTCGCGATCGCGCTCGTGTCGACCGTCGCCGCGATGCTCGCGTTCTTCGCCGGCCTCGAACGGCTCGGCGCTGCGCGGACGTCGATGCTGTCGACGCTCGAGCCCGTCGTGACGGTCGCGCTCGCCGCGTCGCTGTTCGGCGAGACGCTGACGCCGCTGCAATGGGCGGGCGGCGTCGCGATCCTCGCGGCGGTGCTGTGGCTCGTGCGCGCGGGCGACGCGGGCGACGAAGCGGAATCGAAGGCGATCGCGGGCGCGTGACGCGCGCGGCTCGCGGGGCGGGCGTTCGGCGTTGTCCGTTATCGATTGGGTAGGCGGCGGTTCGTGCTGTCGGAGGAGCCGGCGTCGCTTGTCGACGACGCATATGCGATGGTGATTCTGCCGAGCGGGTCGAGCGGATCGACGCAGTGATCGGGCGCACGCGATACGGGCGGCGGAGAGGCCCGCGTTCGCCGCCGCTGACCGGATGCGCGAAGCTCGGAGCAGGCGGCGGAAAACGATGCGGCATGCTGCCGTTTTCGACGCGGCCGCGATTGCGGCGACGGAGTCGAGACGGCCACGAACGGGTACGCGGGAAGCACGCGGTCGCGCGGCGCGCGTCCTGCGAGCCTGCTCGAAAGGCTCGAAACAGATGAAGGGATGAACGGACGAAGGGACGGCCGCGTCGCGTGCAGGCGGCTCCAGTTCATCGCTGCTGCACCGCTGGCTCGGCCGCCGCGTCTGACGACATCCGCGCGCGCACGAAGCGATTCGCACGGAGCGCGCGCAGCTTCACCCGCGTCCCGCGTCCGTCACTGCACCGGCGCCGGCGTCTTCGGCTTGTATTCGCAAAGCGGCTCGATCGCGCAATGCCAGCACTCCGGCCGCCGCGCCTTGCATACGTAGCGCCCGTGCAGGATCAGCCAGTGATGCGCGTCGTGCAGGAATTCCTTCGGCGTGAACTTCTCGAGCGCGGCTTCGACCGCGCGCACGTCCTTGCCGGGCGCGAGCCCCGTACGGTTCGCAACGCGGAAGATGTGCGTATCGACGGCGATCGTCGGCTGACCGAACGCGGTGTTGAGCACGACGTTCGCGGTCTTGCGGCCGACGCCCGGCAGGCTCTCGAGCGCTTCGCGCTCGGCGGGCACTTTGCCGTCGTAGCGCTCGAGCAGGATCTGGCATGCCGCGACGACGTTCTTCGCCTTCGTCCGATAGAGGCCGATCGTCTTGATGTAGTCGGCGACGCCTTCCTCGCCGAGCGCGACGATCTTCTTCGGCGTGTTGGCGACCGGGAACATCTTGCGCATCGCCTTGTTGACCGATACGTCGGTCGCCTGCGCCGACAGCATCACCGCGATCAGCAGTTCGAACGGCGTCGTGTATTCGAGTTCGGTCGTCGGATGCGGGTTGAGGCTTTGCAGCGTTTCGAAGATCGCGCGTCGTTTGTTGGCGTTCATGCGGTCATGGCTTCGGTTTCGAGGTCGGCGATGCGTCGCGTGCGGTATCCGACGCATCGGCATCGTCCGGCTTGCCGCTCGCGTCGCGCTGTTCGGCGAGACGGCGACGGCGTGCTTCGGCCGCGTCGATCTGCGTCTGCACCGCGGCGCTCACGCCTTCGGTGTTCTTCGGGCCCGCGCCCTGCGCGGCGAGCGCTTCCTTCTTCTTGCGGGCGCGCTCGAGCGCCGCCGCGATGATCGCACGCTTCTTCGCTTCCGGATCGTCGGCGGCAGCCGCGATAGTCGAGGTAGGCGCGGAGGCCACGGGCGCGGCCGCGGCGCTCGCCGCTCGCCGCGCCGCCGCACGCGCTTCGGCCGCTTCGCGCTCGCGCTTCTGGCGCGCGAGGCGTGCGTCGTGCCGCGTGCGCGCGGCGTCCGCCTGCTGCTGCGACCATGCGTCCCAGCCGGTCTTCTCGCCCGTGACGGGTATCATCGCGATGCAGTCGACGGGGCAGGGCGGCACGCACAGGTCGCAGCCGGTGCAGAGCTCGGCGACGATCGTATGCATTTGTTTCGGTGCCCCGACGATCGCGTCGACGGGACACGCCTGCATGCACAGCGTGCAGCCGATGCACAGCTGCTCGTCGATGAACGCGACGGGGCGCGGGCGCTCGACGCCGTGCTCCGGATTGAGCGGAATCACGGGCTTGCCGAGCAGCTTCGCGAGGCGCGCGACGCCTTCGACGCCGCCCGGCGGGCATTGGTCGTAGCAGGCGGCGCCGGCCGCGATCGCCTCCGCGTAAGGGCGGCAGCCATCGTAGCCGCACTTCGTGCATTGCGTCTGAGGCAGCAGATCTTCGATGCGATCCGCGAGGGTCTTGGAATCGGTCACGGTGACTACGTGGGGAGGCGCGCGGGCACGGCGCGGCGGCCGGGCGTTCGAATGCGGCCAGGATCTTTCTCGAAACGACAATTATCGCCGATTTTTCGCATTGCGCTTAACAACGCATGTGCCATAATCAAAACGCTTTTTCGCGTGACTATAGCAGGGTGTCCCTTAACGACGGCGCGCCCGTTCACGCTGCTGGCGTTCGACGCAGGGCCGGCGGCGCGAGCCGGACTACGCGGCTCACATAGCAAAACGCCACTATGAATCAGCCAAAAATCAAAAGAGACCCAGAGGGAACCCGGCGCCGCATCCTGCTCGCGGCGGCCGAAGAGTTCGCGACAGGGGGGCTGTTCGGTGCGCGAGTCGACCAGATCGCACGCCGTGCCGAGACCAACGAGCGCATGCTCTATTATTACTTCGGCAGCAAGGAGCAGTTGTTCACCGCGGTGCTCGAATACGCGTTCTCCGCGCTGACGGAGGCCGAGCGGGCGATCGATCTCGAGGGCGTCGCGCCCGTCGAGGCGATCACGCGGCTCGCGCATTTCGTGTGGGACTATTACCGCGATCACCCCGATCTGCTGCGCCTCCTCAACAACGAGAACCTGCATGAGGCGCGCTATCTGCAGAAGTCGACGCGCATCCGCGAGATGATCTCGCCGATCGTCGCGACGCTCGACGGCGTGCTCGAACGCGGCCAGAAGGCGGGGCTCTTTCGCACCGACATCGATCCGCTGCGCTTCTACGTGACGCTGTCGGGGCTCGGCTACTACATGGTGTCGAACCGCTTCACGCTCGCGGCGACGTTCGGCCGCGATTTCAGCGCGCCCGGCGAGCGTGTCGAGATGATCAAGATGAACACCGAGCTGCTGCTCGCGTATCTGCTCAGGCGTTGAACCGGGCAGGGCGCCCGGCCGGCTTCGGTTTTTCGTCGCGCTCGTTCGTCGAGCCGCCGAAAAACGTTGTGCGCCGCTCGCGCTCGACGGCGCGAAGCGGCGCGCAATTCGACGACGAGCGGCGGACAGGCGTCAGGCAGCCTTGCGCGAGCGCGGCACGCGCGTTGCCGCGACCTTCGCCGCGGTGCGCTTCGCGGCGGCCGGCTTTGCCGCGCGCGCTTTCGCCGCCGGGCGCTTCGCGGCCGCCAGCCGGAGCGTCGCCGCCGTTGCGGGCGCGGCGCCCGCCGTCTCGCTGCCCGACGTCGATTCGCTCGGCGTGGTCGGCGAAGCCGGCGTGCGCGTGGCCTGCGGCGTCGGCTTCTTCGGCTGCGCCGCGTGCTCGCGGATGAAGTCGCGCAACTGCGGATAGATGATCGTGCGCCAGCGGCGGCCGGAGAAGATGCCGTAGTGGCCGCATTTCTCGGCGGTGAGGCCGCGGCGGTGCGCCTGCGGAATGCCCGTGCACAGCTCGTGCGCGACGTGCGTCTGACCGCTGCCCGAGATGTCGTCGAGCTCGCCTTCGATCGTCATCAGCGCGGTCGAATGGATGTCGGCCGGCTTCACGCGTTCGCCGTGGATGTCCCATGTGCCTTCGGCGAGACGGAATTCCTGGAACACGATGCGGATCGTGTCCAGGTAGTATTCGGCCGCCATGTCGAGCACCGCGTTGTATTCGTCGTAGAAGCGGCGGTGCGCTTCGGCGTCTTCCTCGTCGCCGCGCAACAGGCTCTGGTAGAAATCCCAGTGCGATTGCGCGTGGCGCTCCGGATTCATCGCGACGAAGCCCGTGTGCTGCAGGAAGCCCGGATAGACCTTGCGGCCTTCGCCCGGATAGTTCGCGGGCACCGTGTGGATCACGTTGTTTTCGAACCACGAATGCGAGCGGTTCGTCGCAAGCGAATTCACCGACGTCGGGCTCTTCCGCGCGTCGATCGGACCGCCCATCATCGTCATCGTGAGCGGCGTGTCCTCGCCGCGGCTCGCCATCAGCGAGATCGCCGCGAGCACGGGCACGGTCGGCTGGCACACCGAGATCACGTGCAGGTTGCGCGCGCCGATATGTCGGATGAATTCCTGGATGTAGTCGACGTAGTCGTCGAGATGGAACGGGCCCACTTCGACGGGCACCATCCGCGCGTCGATCCAGTCGGTGATGTAGACCTTGTGATCCTGCAGCAGCGTGCGGACCGTGTCGCGCAACAGCGTCGCGTGGTGGCCGGACAGCGGCGCGCACACGAGCACGACGGGTTCGTCCTTCAACTGCCCGACGGCGCCCGTGTCGTCCGCGTAGCGCTTGAAGCGCAGCAGGCGGCAGAACGGCTTCTCGACGATCGTCTGCTCGACGATCGGAATGTTGTGCCCGTCCTTGACGATCTGGTGAATCCCGAATTCCGGCTTCTCGTAATCCTTGCCGAGCCGGAACAGCAATTCATAGCCGGCCGCGAGGCGCGTCGCACCCGGCACGAGCGACAGCGGGCTCAACGGATTCGCGAACGATTTCGAGGCGGCCTGTGCCCAGGCGGTCAACGGGCTCAGCATCGCCCGCTGGAATTCGTGAAATTGGTAAAGCATGCGAGCTCCCGATGGGAGAACGGTGCGCGGAGGCGGCGCAGGGCGTCGCGGCGTGCCGTGTCAGTCAGCAATCGGACCGATTCGCTCCTAAGATCGAATCAGTCGCGACCGATCATATCGAACAATGAGGGGTGTCGCAACGCAGCATACCCGCATTTCCGAGGGATACCTCGACATCTGACGTTCTCTTACGTTTGTCGTGCAAACGTGAATCGGCATCAGCGTCCGGCGACGGCATCGGCGGGCGTCGGCTGGCCGGCCGCGCGCAGCATCTCCTCTTCGTGATGCATCAGGTTGAACGCCGTGTGCACCAGCCCGACGTGTGAGAACGCCTGCGGGAAATTCCCTACCTGACGCCGCGTGGCGGGATCGTATTCCTCGGCGAGGAGGCCAAGGTCGTTCGTCAGCGACAGCAGGCGCCGAAAGAGCGCGTGCGCGTCGTCGATGCGGCCGAGCAGCGCGAGATTGTCGACGAGCCAGAAGCTGCACGCGAGAAACGTGCCTTCGCCGGGCGGCAGGCCGTCGTCGTATTCGGTCGTGTGGTAGCGCAGCACGAGGCCGTCGTGCATCAGGCCGCGCTCGATCGCGGCGACCGTGTCCACGACGCGCGAATCGGCCGGGGGCAGGAAGCCGACGAGCGGCAGCATCAGCACGCTCGCGTCGAGCGCGTCGCTGCCGTAGCTTTGCGTGAATGCGCGCACGCGCGGATTCCAGCCGTGCGCGCAGACGTCCGCGTGGATCTCATCGCGCACCGCGCGCCAGCGGTCGAGCGGCGCGGGCAGGCGGAACATCTCGGCCGACTTGATCGCGCGGTCGAACGCGACCCACGCCATCACCTTCGAGAACGTGAAGTGCCGGCGGCCGCCGCGCGTCTCCCAGATGCCTTCGTCCGGCTCGCGCCAGATCTTCTCGAGGTGCGCGAGCAGCGTCGTCTGGACGGACCAGACCGTGTCGTCCGCCTGCAGGCCGCCGACGCGCGCGACGTGCAGCGCGGCCATCACTTCGCCGAAGACGTCGAGCTGCAACTGGTTCGCCGCGTTGTTGCCGATCCGCACCGGCCGCGAGTCGTGATAGCCCGGCAGCCAGTCGAGCTCCATTTCGGGCAGGCGCCGCTCGCCCGCGATCCCGTACATGATCTGGATCTGCTCGGGCGAGCCCGCCATCACGCGGCCGAGCCACGCGCGCCACGCGCGCGCCTCGTCGTAGTAGCCGCCGCGCATCAGCGCGAGCAGCGTGATCGTCGCGTCGCGCAGCCAGCAGTAGCGGTAGTCCCAGTTGCGCGAGCCGCCCAGCTGTTCGGGCAGCGACGTCGTCGGCGCGGCGACGATGCCGCCCGTCGGCTCGTACGCGAGCGCCTTCAGCGTGATCAGCGAGCGGCGCACGGCCGCGGCGTAGCGGCCGCGCAACGGACAGCGCGTCGACCATTCGAGCCAGTAGTTCTCGGTGCGCGCGAGCATCGACAGCGGCTCGCGGGCGGGCGGCAGCCGCAGATGCGACGCCGCGTAGCTGAGCGAGAACGGCACGCGCTCGTCGGCCTTCACGGTGAAATCGGCGATCGTATGCAGGTTCTCGCCCGACAGCGGCACCGGCGTGCGCAGCACGACCGTGTCCGGACCGGCGATCGCCTTCACGCCGGCTTCGCGCGGCAGCCGCGTGACCCACGGAACCGAGAAGCCGTAGTCGAAACGCAACACGAGCTGCATCTGCATCTTCATCTCGCCGCGCCGGCCGACGACGATCCGCACGAGCTCCGACCAGCCGCTGTCGGGCGGCATGAAATCGATCACCGTGACGGCGCCTTCGTCGCTCTCGTAGTCGGTTTCGAGGATCAGCGTGTCGCCGCGGTAGCGGCGCGCCGTCGAGCTCACGCGGACGTCGTTGGCGGGCGCGACGAGCCAGCGGCCGTGCTCGGGCGTGCCGACGAGCGCGGCGAAGCATGCGCCGGAATCGAAACGGGGCCAGCATAGCCAGTCGACCGAGCCGTCCCGGGAGATCAGCGCGGCCGTGTGGCCGTCGCCGACGAGGGCGTAGTCTTCAATGAGGGCGGGCATGGGCGACGATCCTCCAACAATCCTGTCGTTCACGATCTGGGCACACCCGCGCCGCGCTGTACGGCGGCAAGCGGGGGCCCGTATACTCCGGCGGACGGCGCCGCGCGGGCCGTCCGGACGGCCCGCGCTTCGCAACATCACATCACTTGAGACGGATCGATGCAAGGAGGTTCCGATGACCCAACGCGCTCACGCGCCTTCGTCTTTCGCTTTCCCGCTTAGGCTAAGTTACTGGATGAAAGGTTTCGCGCTCGCGCTGCCGCTCCTGAGCGTCCATGCGTTCGCACAGGATGCGAGCGCCGGCCCCGCGGGCGGCGTCTACAACCTGCTCGTCGGCACCTACACGGGCTCGGGCAGCGAAGGCATCTACGTGTATCGCTTCGACACCGATTCGGGGCGCATGACGCCCGTGTCGTCAGCGAAGACCGAGAACCCGTCGTACCTCGTCGCGAGCCGCGACGGCCGCCACGTTTACACGGTCAACGAGCTGCCCGGCGACGCCGGTCCCGCGAGCGTGCGCGGCGGCGTCAGCGCATTCGACTTCGACGCGAAGACGGGCGCGCTCGCGTTCGTCAACCGGGTGTCGTCGGAAGGGAACGATCCGTGCTACCTGAGCCTGTCGCCGGACGGCAAGTATCTCGTCGCGGCGAACTACTCGGTCGCGTCCGATCCTGGCGGCAGCTTCTCGGTGTTTCCGGTCGAAGCGACGGGCGCGCTCGGCGCCGCCGTGCTGAACGTGCATCACGAGGGCACGGGCCCCGTGAAGGGGCGCCAGGACGGCGCGCACGTCCATTCGGCGGTGTTCTCGCCGGACGGCAAGTATCTGTTCGTGCAGGACCTCGGCGCGGACAAGATCTATTCGTACCGCTACACGCCGGACGGCAGCCGCGGGCTCGTCGGCCCGACCGATGCGCGCTACACGCTCGTGAAGCCGGGCTCGGGTCCGCGCCATCTCGTGTTTGGCGCGAACGGGCGGTTTGCTTACGTGACCGACGAGCTGAACGCGTCGGTCGACGTGTATCGCTACGACGACGGCCGCCTCGCGCACGTCGAGACCGTGTCGATGACGGCGCCGGGCTTCGCCGGCAAGGTCGGCGGGGGCGCGCTGCACCTGTCGCCGGACGGGCGCTTCCTGTATGCGAGCAACCGCGGCGACGCGAACGACATCGTGATCTATGCGGTGAGCGCGGCCGACGGCAAGCTGAAGCTCGTCGGCCGTCAATCGAGCCTCGGCAGGACGCCGCGCGAGTTCGCGATCGACCCGAGCGGCAAGTGGCTCGTCGTCGGCAACCAGGACAGCGACAGCGTGTTCGTGTTCCGGCGCGATGTCGCGAGCGGCCGGCTCGAGCCGAATCCGGCGAAGATCGAGGTCGCCAAGCCGGTCGATTTCAAGTTCGTGCCGGTGCGGTAACGCCGGGCGGGGCGCGGCGCGCGCGAACGCCGCCGCGGCCGGTCGGATCCGGCAGGAAAGAGACGGGCGCCGCGTTCGTTCCGGTCGTCCGTTCGAGTTCGAGAAATCGAAAAAGAAAACCCCTTCGCGATACGCGAGGGGGTTTCCTTTTGCTGCATTGCGTCGCGCCGCGCGGCGTCGAAGCCGTGCCGCGCGGCACATGCGCCGGCGCGCTTATTCGGGCAGCGGCGGCGCGAGCACCTCGCGGCTGCCGTTGATCCCCATCGGCGACACGAGGCCCGCCGCCTCCATCTGCTCGACGAGCCGCGCCGCGCGGTTGTAGCCGATGCGCAACTGCCGCTGCACCGACGAGATCGACGCGCGCCGCGTACGCACGACGAACGCGACGGCCTCGTCGTAGAGCGGATCGGCCTCCGCGTCCGGCGCCTCGCCGAACAGATCCTGCGCCCCGCCTTCGGCGCTCGGCCCGTCGAGAATCCCTTCCTCGTACTGCGGTTCGCCGAACTGCTTCAGATACTCGACGATCCGGTGCACTTCCTCGTCCGCGACGAACGCGCCGTGCACGCGCTGCGGGTAGCCGGTGCCGGGCGGCAGGAACAGCATGTCGCCCTGGCCGAGCAGCGATTCGGCGCCCATCTGGTCGAGGATCGTGCGCGAATCGATCTTCGACGACACCTGGAATGCGACGCGCGTCGGAATGTTCGCCTTGATGAGGCCCGTGATCACGTCGACGGACGGACGCTGCGTCGCGAGAATCAGGTGGATGCCGGCCGCGCGCGCCTTCTGCGCGAGCCGCGCGATCAGCTCCTCGATCTTCTTGCCGGCGACCATCATCAGGTCGGCAAGCTCGTCGATCACGACGACGATGAGCGGCAGCGGCGACAGCGGCTCCGGATCGTCGGGCGTGAGCGAGAACGGGTTGCCGATCTTCTTTTCCTTCGCGGCGGCGTCGCGGATCTTCTGGTTGAAGCTCGCGAGATTGCGCACGCCGACGGCCGACATCAGCCGATAGCGCTTCTCCATCTCGCCGACGCACCAGTTGAGCGCGTTCGCGGCGAGCTTCATGTCGGTGACGACGGGCGCGAGCAGATGCGGGATGCCTTCATAGACCGACAGCTCGAGCATCTTCGGATCGATCATGATGAGCCGCACGTCCTCGGGCGTCGCCTTGTAGAGGAGCGACACGATCATCGCGTTGATCGCGACCGACTTGCCCGAGCCGGTCGTGCCGGCGACGAGCATGTGCGGCGCCTTCGCGAGATCGGTGACGACCGGGTTGCCGGTGATGTCCTTGCCCATCGCGAGCGTGAGCTGCGACGCCGAGTGCTGGTACTGGCGCGACGCGAGGATTTCGGACAGGCGGATCACTTGCCGCTTCGCGTTCGGCAGTTCGAGGCCCATGCAGGTCTTGCCGGGAATCGTCTCGACGACGCGGATCGACGTGAGGCCGAGGCCGCGCGACAGGTCCTTCATCAGGCCGACGATCTGGCTGCCGCGCACGCCGAGCGCGGGCTCGATTTCGAAGCGGGTGATCACGGGGCCGGCCGACGCGCCGACGACCGTCACCGGCACCTTGAACTCCTGCAGGCGCTGCTCGATGATCTGGCCGGTTTGCGCGAGATGCTCGTCGGAGATTGCCTCGATGGTGTCGGACGCGGGTTCGAGCAGATCGAGCGTCGGCAGTTCGACGTTCGACGCGGCGGGCGCGTGGAATGCGAACGCGTTCGGGCCGGGCTGGAGCGTGGGGCGGGGGGGCTCGGCGGAGACGGCGTTCGACGGCGCGGCGACGGCAGCCGACTCGGGCGGGATGGTCGGTGCGCCTGGCGTGCCGGGTGCTTCCGGCGCCCCCGGTGCGGCGGCGTGCGGCGACGGTGACCACGGCGAAGCGCCCGGCACGGCTGCGGCGGGCGCGCCGGCAACCGGTGCGACGGTGGCAGGCGTGACAACGGCTGGTGCGGCGGCGGCTGGTGCGACGGCGGCTGGTGCGACGGCAGAGGTCGCCGAGGTCGGCACGGCTTGGCCCGGGGCCGCGCCGGTCGGTCCGGCGAAGCTCGGCACGGCTGCGTTCGGCACGCTCGACACGTGGCCGGGCGGCATCGGCGCGTGCGATGCGGCGACGTTCGGCGGCGTGACGCTCGGCGAGGCGACTGCGCCGGAAGCGCCGACGCCCGTCGTTGCGGCCGTCGGCGTGCTCACGCCCGGCGCGACGGACGGTGCACTGGCGGGCGACGTGATTGCGTTCGACGTGACGGCGGGCGCGGCGACGACGATCGGCGAGGCAACGCCCGCCGCGGCGACGGTCGGCGCGACGGCGCTTGGCGCAACTGCGGCTGGCTGGGCATTCGGCGCGCCGATGGGCGGCGCGACCGGGCTCGATGGGGGGACGGCCGTCGCGATCGCGCCGGGCGCGCTGTAGGGCGTCGCGGTCGCACCAGGCGCGGCGACGTACGGCGAAGCCGTGTTCGACGCGTTCCGCGCGGCATTCGGCTGCGGGATTGCGCCGGGCGTGCCGGCGGGTGGCGTGGTCGCGTTCGGCGCGCGGACAGACGAAATCGCCGCAGCCGGATTGACTGCGCTCGGGGCGGTCGCTGCCGCCGCACGGGCGGCGTCCAGCATGCCGACGGCCGCGCCGACCATGCCGACTGCGCCGGCGGCATTGCCCGTCGAGGTCTGCGTTGAAGAAGGAGGCGCAGCGAGCGAAGCCGCCGAGGTGGTCGAAGCGGTCGAAGCAATCGGCGACGCGGCCGTCGCCGGCATTGTCTGAGCCTTCGACTCGTTCGATACGACCGCGGTCTTCTCCGGCATCGGCGCGGTCGCGTTTCCGGTCGCGGCCAATGCGTCGCTGTTCCGAGCGCTCGTCGCGGGGCGCGCGGCGTCGCCCGGCCGGGGCAGGGCGGTTGCAGCACCGGCCGACGACTCGGCGGGCGTCGGTTGCGAGGCGGCCGCACTGATCGCGGCCGCAGCTTGTGCCGATTGCGTTTGCGCGTGCGATTCGATTTGCGCCGTCGCGGAAGAGGCGGCCGGGGCGCCGGCGTCAACCGCGTCTTCCCACGGCGCGATCGCGCTTCGCGTGTCGACGGCCTGCGAAGTGCTCGCTATCGCGCGTGAGTCGAAAGCGACGGCCGGTTGCGGCACGGCTGGCGCGCTGTTGTCGTTGGCCGGCGCGATCGGCTTGCGGTCGGCGGCGCCGTCGTTCGACGTGGCGGCCAGCGCGGCGCCTGCCGCGGTCGGGGCGGCAATTGGCGACGCGGGAGCGACGCTCGGCGCGGCCACGGATCGCTGCTCGCCTGCCGCGAACGCGGCCGCCGGTTCCTGGTTCGACGACGGCGTGTCGGCAATGTCGAGCGCGGGCCCATGCGGCGCGGCGTCGGCTCGCGACTTCGCATCGGGCGCGCCGGCCGCATTTTTGGCGTCGTCTGTGTCGGACATCGCAGCCGATGCGAGTTTTGTCGCCGTGGCCGGCTGGACCGCTTCGGCGATGATCGGCGCGACGGCCGTTGCAACGGCCGTGGCGTCGGCTATGACGTTGCACGCCGATGCCGTGGCGGATGCAACGTTCCGCTCCGCCGGATTGTCGACAGGCGCGTCGACATCGGCGACGGGCGCGGCGTGTTCGACGGCGGCATTGGCGGCAGTGGCGGGTATGACGGACGCGTCAATCCGGTGATCCGTTTCAGCGGCCGGCGGCACGGATTGTCCGGCCGCGCCGACTTCGCGGGCATGCGCGACGGGCGTGCCGACGTCGATGCCGCGAGCGGCATCGACCGATGCGGCCGCGACTTCAGCGGACGTGATCTCGTCCGTGACGTCGACGGCTGGGGCTACCGCCGATTTGGCGGCGAGCGCGCCGGCATCGGCACGGGAGGCGGCATTGGCGTCGACCGTCGACCTGGCTGCATCGACAGCCGGTGCGGCAGTCTCGACGACGGGAGAAACCGCAGCCGCAGTCATTTCCTCTGCCGCCGGCATGCTCGATGCAACCGCCGCCGCCTCGATGGCCCGTGGCACGGACGGCGGCACGGACGGCGCGCGCGCCGCTTCCGGCGCCGGGGCGGCACCCGTCGCGCCGGCGATCGCCGTCCATTGTGCGGCGTTGGCCTCGATCGAGCGCAGTGTCTCGTGCACGCTCGCTGCGGGCGCGATGCGTTCCGCGGGCTTTTCCGTCCACGCGTAGAGCGGCGCGCGCGCCGGGCCGGCCGGCCGCTTGCGCGCGGATTCGGCGACGGGCGCGGCGATCGGCGCGCGGGCGGCGGGCTGCAGCGGCGTCGCGGCGAGGTTGCGCGGCGCGACGGCAGCCTGCCGCGACGGCGTGAACGTCATCGGCCGATTGCGGGCCGCGGACACGGCGGCCTGCGTCGCCGGGCGGCGCAGCACGAAGCGCTCGTCGGGCGTGGCGGGACGCGGGCCCGACCGTTTGCCGATCGCCGCGACGGCCGCGGTCGAGCCGATCGGCTTGGCGATGCCGGCCGCAGCCGGTGCGAACGGTGCGTGCGGCGCGCCGGACGGAACGGGCGTGCCGAGCGGAGTGGCCGCGCCGCCTGCCGATGCGGCGACGCCTGCCGGCTTCGCGAGTCCGCCTGCCGGCATCGTTCCCGCGGCCCTTGCCGGGCCGGTCGCAGGCGCGGCCGAGACGGGATGCGGTGCTTTCGCCGCAGTGCTTCCTTGCGTCGCCGGGCTCGCAGCTTTCGGCACGCCGCTCGCCGGCATCGTCGCCGTCGTCGGGTTGGCCGCTTTGGGCGTGCTGCTCACGGGCATGGCGGCGCCGGCCGTTTTCGCCGGCTCGCCCGTCGTCATTGCATTGCCCGCCGCCTTCGAGAATCCGGTCGCGGGCGCCGCGGCCCCAGCCGCGGCCGCCTTCGCGACGCCGCTGGCCGCCGCTTCCGTCATCGCGGCCGCCGACGCCGCGCCGCGCGCGGGCGCACCCGGCTTGAGCCACCCGGAGGACGCGGTCGGCTCCACCGCGGCTCGCGCCGCGCCGCCCGCGGCGGCGTTGCGTCGATCGCCGCGCGGCGCGTCGTTCGGCTTCCACAGCGTCGGCCGCGAAAAGCGGCCGTTCTGCCGAGGCGCCATCGAGTTGACCGTGTGCGCGGTCGTCGGCTGCACGTCGGCTGCGCGACGCACGCGCCGGTCGTCGTCGCGATGCAGCGCGGCGCGCGGCAGGTCCGCGACGCCGCGCGATTCGTCGTCGCCGCGCTCGCGCGCGAAGCGGATCCCGAACGATGCGTCGAGCCACGCGTTCACCTGCTGCCAGCGGACGCCGACGAGCCACGGCAGCCCGACGAAAAACAGCACGACCATCGCGAGCGGCGTCCCGATGTGTCCGAACACTCGTTCGAAGCCGCCCGCGAGCGCGTGGCCGAGCGCGTTCGTCGTCGCGTCGCCCGGCAGCGCGGTCGCGAGCGTGCAGCTCGCGACGAGCACGCAGAAGAAGCCGAGCCATAGCCGGATCGAGCCGTGGCCCGCGAGGCCGCCGCCGCCCGGCAGCATCGCCTTGACGAGCCGCCAGAAAAGAGGAATGAACCAGACGGCCGAGAAGCCGAACCAGCCGAGAACTACCGTTTGCATGCTCAGAAACTGGAGGAGGACGGGGCGCGACGCGCGACCCCGTCGAGTTTAACCGGTCGACGAAGATGCTTTCGAGAACGGCGCGCGTCGTCGCGCCGTTCTCGTGGGCGCGCGACCCGGCGGGCGGCGCCCGCCGTCCGCATCGCCGGCAGGGCCTTCCGCCGCGCGTCGCGCGGCGGCGCGGCTTACTTGCTGTCGCGGCGCGCGAACGTCAGCGTCGCGCCGTCGTCGGTGATGAGGATCAACTGCTGAGGATCGCGCATCTGCACGCCGGCCTTCGCGATGTGGCCGAGCGCGGCGAGATAGTCGCGCTCGAGCGTGGTGCGCGCCGGCGCGATGCACGCCATCCGCGTGCCGACGAGCGGGCCGAAGCTCAGCACGCCGTTCTTCACGTCGTAGGTGCCTCCGTAGCGGTTGCAGCCCGAGAAGCCGGCCGCGCGCCGCACGCCCGACTGCGTCGACAGCGCGAGCTTGATCGGCTCGCCGTTGTCGCCGTGCGGGACGTCGCGCTGCGAGCCGTCGGCATTGCGCCAGTTGACGAGCTCCCAGCTCGTGTCGTCGATCAGCTGGATCGTCGCGGGATTGAATGGATCGGGGGCGGGGGCGCTCGAGTCGGGATGAGTCGGCATCGTGCAGGCGGCGAGAAGCGCGGCGACGGTCAGCGCACCGAGCGGCGCGCGCAGCGAGCGGACAACGCGAAAGCGCATGCGCGCGGCTGCGGATGAATTGAACATGGCCTCGTTCCTCTTCGAATCTTCAATGTTGCTGGCGAAGCCGTAAGGGTAACGCACTAGCGTCGTCCGACGCGAGCGGACAGTCGCCGCACGCGTTCGTTCGTGCGTCTTGCGGCGATGACGCGGTGCGTTTCTTGCGCGATTCGCGGGCAATGCGGCGCGTTGCGAAGGATTGCGTCGGATCGTTGCGATGGTCGTGCGGTGGGTGGCTTTGCGACGCGTATGCGACGCCAAAGTGTCGTCGCGAGCGTCGTTGGCGCGCGGGGACCTCGGAGTGCTCGGCGATGCCGGGGTTTCCGACGCGCGTCGAAGCCGCCGGTCATTTCGTGGATGGCGCGACGGCGGGGAAGTTGCGAAGGCTGTAAAAGTCGCGAAGGTCGCAAAGGGCTGCAATGGTCGCGGAGCGCAGGAGCGAGCGGAAGGTGCGGCTGCAAAGCTTCGCAGTTGCGACGTCCCGGCGCCCGCGAGCCGCCGCGCGGCGCGCCCGCCGCCGCCCGCCCGCCGACGGCCGCAACCGCCCAAATCGACGGGCGGCGCACAGGCCCTGCGTGTTAACATCGCAAGTCGTTTTCGACATCCATCATCCAGCGGGAAATCTCATGCAGATCGGTCAGCGGCTCGGCACGCCGCTTTCGCCGTCCGCCACGCGCGTCATGCTGCTCGGCGCGGGCGAGTTGGGCAAGGAAGTCATCATCGCGTTGCAGCGGCTCGGCGTCGAAGTGATCGCCGTCGACCGCTATCCGAACGCGCCCGGACATCAGGTCGCGCATCGCGCGCACGTGATCGACATGACGGATCCGGACGCGCTGCGCGCGCTCGTCGACGCGGAGCGTCCGCATCTCGTCGTGCCCGAAATCGAGGCGATCGCGACCGACGCGCTCGCTTCGATCGAAGCGGCCGGCATCGCCGAAGTGATTCCGACCGCGCGCGCGACGCAGCTCACGATGAACCGCGAGGGCATCCGCCGGCTCGCGGCCGAGACGCTCGGGCTGCCGACGTCGCCGTACGCGTTCGCGCAGTCGTTCGACGAATTCAAGGCGGCCGTCGCGCGGATCGGTTTCCCGTGCGTCGTGAAGCCCGTGATGTCGTCGTCGGGCAAGGGGCAGTCGGTCGTCAAGCGCGACGCCGACGTCGAGTCCGCGTGGCAGTACGCGATGGCGGGCGGCCGCGTGAATCACGGCCGCGTGATCGTCGAGGGCTTCGTCCAGTTCGATTACGAGATCACGCAGCTCTCGGTGCGCGCGATCGATCCGGCGAGCCTCGAGACGCGCACCTATTTCTGCGAGCCGATCGGGCACGTGCAGGTCGCGGGCGACTACGTCGAGTCGTGGCAGCCGCAGCCGATGAGCGCGAAGGCGCTCGAACGCTCGCGCGACATCGCGCATCGCGTGACGGCCGCGCTCGGCGGCCGGGGGATCTTCGGCGTCGAGCTGTTCGTGCGCGGCGATGACGTCTGGTTCTCCGAAGTGAGCCCGCGCCCGCACGACACGGGGCTCGTCACGCTCGCGTCGCAGCGCCAGTCGGAGTTCGAACTGCACGCGCGCGCGATTCTCGGCTTGCCGGTCGAGCCGGCGCTCGCGACGCCCGCCGCGTCGGCCGTGATCTACGGCGGGCTCGACGAAGCGGGCATCGCGTTCGAAGGCGTGCGCGACGCGCTCGCGGTGCCGGGCGCGGACCTGCGTCTGTTCGGCAAGCCGGAGAGCTTCGTCAAGCGCCGCATGGGCGTCGCGCTCGCGACGGGCGCGAACGTCGACGAGGCGCGCGAGCGCGCGAAGCGGGCGGCCGCCGCGGTGCGGCCGGTGTCCGCGCGCTGACGATGCGCGATGCGCATCGCGCGCATCGGCGGATGCGGCGGGGCGCCGCGATCGGTTCGTGCCGGTCGCGATGCCGCGTCGGTCCACAAGCGGCAAATTGAAGTTTCCGGGCCGCCGCGCTTGCGTACATCGACGCGAAGGGCGCGCAGCGGGCCGGGAGAGGAGGTGGCAATGAAGTGGATGTTGATCGTTGCATTGTGTCTGTCGACGGCGGGCTGCGGGCTTGCCGCCGCGCCGTGCCGGATCGCGTCGGCGGGGCTCAAGATCGTGCCTGTCGTCGGCCACGTCGCGGCGGCGCCGACCGACGCGTGCGCGGGCGTCATCGATCCGGATTGACGAGGCAACGGCCTGGATGGCGGCGCCCGGTGCGGCGCGCGTCCATCGCTCGACGAGGAAAGGAATGAACGGGAAAATGCTGGCTGCGCTCGGCGCCGCCGGTCTGTGCGTGGCTGCGGGCGCGGCGCACGCGGCGCGGCTGACCGTCGAGGAGATCGACGCCGACGCGCGCGAAACGGTCGTCTATCGGTGCACGAACGAGCCGAAGCCGATGCGGGTGTCGTACTGGCGCGCGGACAACGGGCAGAGCTTCGCGCTCGTGCCCGTCAACGGATCGCGGCTGCTGTTCGTCGATACCGTGTCGGCGTCGGGCGTCCGCTATCAGGCGGGCCGCTACGTCTGGTGGACGAAGGGACGCGACGCGAACCTGTACGACGAAATCGCGGGCGAGAAAGCGCCGCCCGTGCTCGGCGACTGCAGCGAGATCCGGACGAAGCGCAAGAAGGGCTGAGCGGGGAACGCGCGCCGCGGGACGCGGCCGAGCCGCGCCGAGCGCCGCGCGGGCCATGCCGACGAAGCCGTTTTGCAAGGGATGCTACAATACTGCCCTTTCTGCCGGCATTCCTGCCGGACGAAGCCTCGCGCGCGGCCTGGACGGCCTCAAGCGCCGGCGGCGCCCTGCGGCGCGCCGCGGCTTCGTCTTCATTCCGAAGTGGTTTGCGCAGCCTGTCTCGCGAGCGAGCATGCCGCGCGCTAGATGTCCCGCCGCGCCTTTTGAGCGAAACGCCACCATGTCCGATTCTGTTGCCACGCCTGTCGACGCGACGTTCGATCAATTCGGCCTTGCCGCCGAGATCCTGAAAGCGATTGCTGACCAGGGCTATACGACGCCGACGCCGATCCAGGCGAAGGCGATTCCGGTCGTGCTGTCCGGCCGCGACGTGATGGGCGCCGCGCAGACCGGCACCGGCAAGACCGCGAGCTTCTCGCTGCCGATCATCCAGCGCCTGCTGCCGCAGGCGAGCACGAGCGCGTCGCCCGCCCGCCACCCGGTGCGCGCGCTGATCCTCACGCCGACCCGCGAGCTCGCCGACCAGGTCGCCGCGAACGTGCACGCGTACGCGAAGCACACGCCGCTGCGCAGCGCGGTCGTGTTCGGCGGTGTCGACATGAATCCGCAGATGGCCGAGCTGCGCCGCGGCGTCGAGGTCCTGATCGCGACGCCGGGCCGCCTGCTCGACCACGTCCAGCAAAAGACCGCGAATCTCGGGCAGGTGCAGATCCTCGTGCTCGACGAAGCGGACCGGATGCTCGACATGGGCTTCCTGCCTGATCTGCAGCGGATCCTGAACCTGCTGCCGAAAGAGCGTCAGACATTGCTGTTCTCGGCGACGTTCTCGCCGGAAATCAAGAAGCTCGCGTCGACCTACCTGCGCAACCCGCAGACGATCGAGGTCGCGCGCAGCAACGCGACCGCGACGAACGTCACGCAGATCGTCTACGACGTCGCCGAGGGCGACAAGCAGGCGGCCGTCGTCAAGCTGATCCGCGACCGCGCGCTCAAGCAGGTGATCGTGTTCTGCAACAGCAAGATCGGCGCGAGCCGCCTTGCGCGCCAGATCGAGCGCGACGGGATCGTCGCGTCGGCGATCCACGGCGACCGTTCGCAAAGCGAGCGGATGCAGGCGCTCGACGCGTTCAAGCGCGGCGAGATCGAAGCGCTCGTCGCGACCGACGTCGCCGCGCGCGGCCTCGACATCGTCGAGCTGCCGGCCGTCATCAACTTCGATCTGCCGTTCAGCGCGGAAGACTACGTGCACCGGATCGGCCGCACGGGGCGCGCGGGCGCGTCGGGCGACGCGCTGTCGCTATGCAGCCCGAACGAGCGCAAGCAGCTTGCCGACATCGAGAAGCTGATCAAGCGCGCGCTGCCGCTCGAGGCGCTCGAGCTCGACCTGCCGCGTCACCGCCCGCCGAGCGACGAGCGCGGCGGCCGCCGCGAGCGCGACCGTGACGAGCGCCGCGGCGCATCCGCCGGCCGCCGCTCGGCGGGCGGCGAGCGCCCGCATCATCCGCGCCGCGAAGCGCCGGTCGACGATTTCTTCCTGAAGCCGTACGAGCCGTCGACGCCGGCGCACGGCTCGGAAGAGGCGAAGCCCGTGCAGCCGGAGAAGAAGGCGCCGAAGCAGCCGCTCGCCGCGCTGCTCGGCGGGTTCGGGATGCCGCGCAAGACGTCGTCGTGATGCGGGGTTGAGCCTCGACGGGCGCCGGGAAGGCGCTGCGATAAACGAGAAGCGGGCGGGTGCGCGAGCATCCGCCCGCTTTGTTTTGCGCGCGGCGAGCGGGGCATCGGTCGAGCTTGGGGCGAAAGGGCGGCGTTGTCGCGGCCGGGCCGAATATGAACCGATCGGCGGGAGGTCGGCCGCGCAGACGAGGTCGCGAAGGATGCGCGGGGATGCCGAGGACCGCGGCCGGAGACCGCGCAGCCGGGCGACAGGGCCGAGCGACGCGGCGAAGCAATGCGAAAGCGGCCACGCGCCGCGCAAACGTCACCGGCGCGCGTTCGGTCCGAAACGCAAATCCCACGCGGCGATCGCGGCCGGATGGAACGCGTCGAGCGACGCGCGCGCCGCGGCGTCGAGCGACAGCCCGAGATGCCGCGCGGCGGCGACGAGCGCGGGCAGCGGCGCGGCGGGGTCGAGCGCGGTCGCGCCCGTCTGCTTGCTGAGCTTTTCGCCGTTCGCATCGACGACGACGGGCACGTGGAGATAGCTTGGCGTCGGCAGCCCGAGGCAGCGCTGCAAGTAGATCTGGCGCGCGGTCGAGTCGAGCAGGTCCGCGCCGCGCACGATGTGCGTGATGCCTGCGTCGCCGTCGTCGACGACGACAGCGAGCTGGTACGCCCATTGCCCGTCCGCGCGCTTGAGTACGAAATCGCCGACTTCCGTCGCGAGATCCTGCGTCTGCGTGCGCTGCCATCGATCGTCGAAACTGACGACCGCTGCCGCGCCGTCCGGCACGCGCAGCCGCCACGCGCGCGCGGGCTTGCCGCGCAGGCCGTCGCGGCAGGTGCCGGGATAAGCGAGCGTCGTGTGCCGCTCGTGCGCGGCGCGCAGCGAATCGGCGATCTCCTTGCGCGAGCAGCCGCACGGATAGACGAGCCCCGCGGCCGTGAGCCGCTCGAGCGCCGCCGTGTAGCGCGCGACGCGCGCGCTCTGCCGGACGGGCGGCTCGTCGGGGACGAAACCGAAGCGGGTCAGCGTCGCGAGGATGTCCTCGGCCGCGCCGGGCACCGTGCGCGGACCGTCGATGTCCTCGATCCGCACGAGCCACGCGCCGCCCCACGCGCGCGCGTCGAGCCAGCTCGCGAGCGCGCCGACGAGCGAGCCGAAATGCAGCGGGCCGGTGGGCGACGGCGCGAAGCGCCCGCGATAGCCTGTCATCCGATGCGGCGCGTGACGGAAGCGGGGAAGCGGACGCGCGGCGTCAGGCGGCGTGCGCCGGCTCGGCAGGACGGCTCGCACGCTCGCCGGGATGGCACGCGGGACAGGACTTGCCGGGCACGTAGAGCGGCGACCGCTGTGCTTCGGCCGGCACGACCGCGCGGCACGCGAAGCACGTGACATCGGCCGTCGGCGCGAGGCTCGGATTGAGCGCGGTGCGGTAATCGAACACGAAGCAGTCGCCGTGATAATGCGCGCCGCCCACTTCCTCGAAGTACTTGAGGATGCCGCCTTCGAGCTGATAGACGTGATCGATGCCGACGTCCTTCATGTGGATCGCCGCCTTCTCGCAGCGAATGCCGCCCGTGCAGA
This sequence comes from Burkholderia oklahomensis C6786, assembly GCF_000959365.1. Taxonomy (NCBI): domain Bacteria; kingdom Pseudomonadati; phylum Pseudomonadota; class Betaproteobacteria; order Burkholderiales; family Burkholderiaceae; genus Burkholderia; species Burkholderia oklahomensis. The sequence goes on along the minus strand of NZ_CP009555.1, from coordinate 517,760 downwards.
ACGACACGATGGTCTTGCCCTCGAGGTCCGCGCGGTTCGCCTCGATCACTTCGGGGAACTGGCTGAACTTGTCGATCCGGTAGTCGAGCGCGTTGTCGAACGTGCCGACGTCGACCTCGAACGCATTGCGTGTGTCGAGCATCACGACGGGGCGGCCCGCGTCGTCGCGGCCCCGGTCGAGCCAGGTCTTCAACGTTTGCGCGTCGACGGACGGCGCGCGGCCGAGCTCGGGCTTGATCGCCGGCTTCTTCATCGTGATGATCTCGCGCTTCAGGCGCACGAGCATTCGGCGGAACGGCTGCGAATCGGACAGGCTCTCCTTGAACGGCAGGTCCGCGAACTTGCCTTCGAACAGCGGATCGTGGCGGAGATAGTCGACGAAGGCGTCGGTCGCTTCGCGGGAGCCCGCGATGAACAGGTTGATGCCTTCGGGGGCGAGCAGGATCGTGCCGCGCAGTCCGAGCGCATCGCAGCGCGCGGTGATGAGCGGCCGCCATTGCTCGATCGAGTCGAGCGAGACGAAGCGGTAGGCGGCGAGGTTGACGGTAGTCATGTCGGTCGGTAAGGCGGCTGCGGCCCGACGGCGCTGCGGCGCGAAAAAGGGCGCGGCTGAGCGGGTGGGCAGAAGCGGACGAAAAACGGAAAGCCGTATTATCCCGCAAACCGCGCGGCTTTCCGCAGTCGGCCGAACGGACGATGTGCGACGGCGGGACGCGGCACCGTCGCCGAAGGCAAATCGGCGCGGCCGCTTGGCGGGCGTCGTCGGTCTTCGGCGCGGCCGGATCGTCGAATTGCCGAATTGCCGAATTGCCGAATTGCAGAATTGCAGAATTGCAGAATTGCAGAATTGTCGAGTTGTCGAGTTGTCGAGTTGTCGAGTTGTCGAGTTGTCGAGTTGATGGGGCGACGGCCCGCCGCTCAGTCGAACCGCCGGATATCGGGCCGCCCCGCGTCGAACAGTGCCCGAGCAGCCGCGAATCGCCGCCCCGCGCTGTCCCGCGCCGCCCCGCGCGACCAAGCCGCCCGGCGACCCGCGCCGGCACTCGGCCGAACGGCCAACGCCGCATTTTTTGGCCGGCGCGAACGATGGCCGGCCCCGGGGGCGGCTACAATAGCGCCCATGTCAGATCCCCGTTTCGTTCATCTTCGCGTTCACTCCGAATTCTCGATTGCCGACGGCATCGTGCGTCTCGACGATATCGTCAAGGCGGCGGCCGCAGACGGTCAGGGCGCGCTCGCCCTGACCGACCTCGGCAACGCGTTCGGTCTCGTCCGTTTCTACAAGGAAGCCCGCGACGCGGGCATCAAGCCGATCGCCGGCTGCGACGTCTGGATCACCAATCACGACGATCGCGACAAGCCGTCTCGGCTGCTGCTGCTCGTCAAGGACAAGCGCGGCTACCTGAATCTCTGCGAGCTGCTGTCGAAGGCGTGGCTCACGAATCAATACCGCGGCCGCGCGGAGCTCGACGCGAGCTGGCTCGAAGGCGAGTTCGCCGAAGGGTTGCTCGCGCTGTCGGGCGCGCAACAGGGCGACATCGGCCTCGCGCTCGCGGCCGGCAACGAAGCGGCCGCGCGCCGTCACGCGGAGCGCTGGGCGAAGACGTTCCCCGGCGGTTTCTACATCGAATTGCAGCGCTACGGCCAGCCGGGCGCCGAAGCGTACATCCAGCAGGCGGTGACGATCGCCGCCGAGCTGAAGCTGCCCGTCGTTGCGACGCATCCGCTGCAGTTCATGACGGCCGACGACTTCACCGCGCACGAGGCGCGCGTGTGCATCTCGGAAGGCGACATCCTCGCGAATCCGCGTCGCCAGAAGCGCTTCACGACCGATCAGTTCTTCCGCACGCAGGACGACATGGCCGCGCTGTTCGCCGACCTGCCGTCGGCGCTCGCGAACACGGTCGAGATCGCGAAGCGCTGCAACCTGACGCTCGAGCTCGGCAAGCCGAAGCTGCCGCTCTTCCCGACGCCCGACGGCATGTCGCTCGACGACTACCTCGTGCAGCTGTCGAAGGAGGGGCTCGAGAAGCGTCTCGTGCAGCTCTATCCGGACGAGGCCGAGCGCGAAGCGCAGCGCGACACGTACTGCCAGCGCCTCGATTTCGAATGCGGCACGATCAAGAAGATGGGCTTTCCGGGCTACTTCCTGATCGTCGCGGACTTCATCAACTGGGCGAAGAACAACGGCGTGCCGGTCGGCCCGGGCCGGGGCTCGGGCGCGGGCTCGCTCGTCGCATACTCGCTCGGCATCACGGACCTCGATCCGCTGCGCTACAACCTGCTGTTCGAGCGCTTCCTGAATCCGGAGCGGGTGTCGATGCCCGACTTCGACATCGACTTCTGCCAGCACGGGCGCGATCGCGTGATCCAGTACGTGAAGGAGAAGTACGGCGCAGACGCGGTGTCGCAGATCGCCACCTTCGGCACGATGGCCGCGAAGGCGGCTGTGCGCGACATCGGCCGCGTGCTCGATCTCGGCTACATGTTCACCGACGGCGTCGCGAAGCTGATCCCGTTCAAGCCGGGCAAGCACGTGACGATCGCCGACGCGATGAAGGAAGAACCGCTCCTGCAGGAGCGCTACGACAACGAGGACGAAGTCCATCAGCTCCTCGATCTCGCGCAGCGCGTCGAGGGCCTCACGCGCAACGTCGGGATGCATGCGGGCGGCGTGCTGATCGCGCCCGGCAAGCTCACCGATTTCTGCCCGCTCTACACGCAGGGCGACGACGGCGGCGTCGTCAGCCAGTACGACAAGGACGACGTCGAAGCCGTCGGCCTCGTGAAGTTCGACTTTCTGGGTCTGACGACGCTCACGATCCTCGACTGGGCCGAGCGGTACATCCGCCGTCTCGATCCGTCGAAAGAGAACTGGTCGCTCGCGCAGGTGCCGCTCGACGATCCCGCGTCGTTCCAGATGCTCAAGAAGGCGAACACCGTCGCCGTGTTCCAGCTGGAAAGCCGCGGGATGCAGGGCATGCTGAAGGATGCGCAGCCCGACCGCTTCGAGGACATCATCGCGCTCGTGTCGTTGTACCGTCCGGGCCCGATGGACCTGATCCCGAGCTTCTGCGCGCGCAAGCACGGGCGCGAGAAGGTCGAGTATCCCGACATGCGCGTCGAACCCGTCCTGAAAGAGACCTACGGCATCATGGTCTATCAGGAGCAGGTGATGCAGATGGCGCAGATCATCGGCGGCTACTCGCTCGGCGGCGCCGACTTGCTGCGCCGCGCGATGGGCAAGAAGAAGCCCGAGGAGATGGCCAAGCATCGCGAGCTGTTCCGCGAGGGCGCGGCGAAGAACGGCCTGACGGCCGAGAAGGCCGACGAGATCTTCGACTTGATGGAGAAGTTCGCGGGCTACGGCTTCAACAAGTCGCACGCGGCGGCGTACGCGCTGCTTGCGTACTACACCGCGTGGCTGAAGGCGCACCATCCGGCCGAATTCATGGCGGCCAACATGACGCTCGCGATGGACGACACCGACAAGGTGAAGATCCTGTTCGACGACTGCGTCGTCAACGGCCTCGCCGTGCTGTCGCCCGACATCAATCAATCGCATTACCGCTTCGAGCCGGTCGCGGAAGCCGACGGCAAGCGCTCGCGCACGATCCGCTACGGCCTGGGCGCGATCAAGGGCAGCGGCCAGAACGCGATCGAAGAGATCCTGCGCGCGCGCGAAGAGAAACCGTTCGCCGATCTGTTCGACTTCTGCGAGCGGATCGACCGGCGCGTCGTGAACCGCCGGACGATCGAGGCGCTGATTCGCGCGGGCGCGCTCGATTCGCTGCACGCGAACCGCGCGCAACTGCTCGCGTCGGTGCCGCTCGCGATGGAGGCTGCCGAGCAGGCGGCCGCGAACGCGCTGCAGGCAGGGCTCTTCGACATCGGCGGCGAGCCCGCGCATCAGCACGCGCTCGTCGACGAGCCCGCTTGGGACGACAAGCGCCGCCTGCAGGAAGAGAAGAGCGCGCTCGGCTTCTATCTGTCCGGCCACCTGTTCGACGCGTACCGCGACGAGGTGCGACGCTTCGTGCGCCAGAAGCTCGGCGAGCTGAAGGAAGGGCGCGACAAGGTGGTGGCGGGCGTGATTGCGTCGCTGCGCACGCAGATGACCCAGCGCGGCAAGATGGTGATCGCGCTGCTCGACGACGGCACCGGCCAATGCGAAATCACCGTGTTCAACGAGCAGTTCGATGTGAACCGTGCGCTCTTCAAGGAAGACGAGCTGCTGATCGTCCAGGGGCAGGCGCGCAACGACGCGTTCACGGGCGGGATCCGCTTCACCGCCGATTCGGTGATGGATCTCGAGCGCGCACGCAGCCGCTACGCGCAGGCGGTGCGGATGACGATGAACGGCAATGCGGATGCCGCGGCGCTGCGCCGCGTGCTCGAAGCGCACGTCGCGAAGCCTGACGAGACGCCGGCCGTCGATGCCCCGGCGCCGCGCGGCGGCCGCGACGGCGGGCGGCGCGCGGCGCCCGTGATACCGAACGGCCTCGCCGTGCGGATCGCGTACAGCAACGCGCGCGCGCAAGGCGAGATGCGCCTGGGCGACGCCTGGCGCGTGAAGCCGAGCGACGCGCTGCTCGCGGATCTGCGCGCGGCGTTCGGCGGCAGCGTCGTCGAGATCGTCTACTGATCCCCAGCACGTTTTCCGGATTTTTTTGAGGGCATTTTGAGCGTCAAGCCTACCCTAAGCAAACCGATCGGCGGCCAGGACGCGTCGTCGCCTTCCGTCGTGATGCGCCGCCTCTGGCCGTACGTGAAACCGCTCGTGTGGGTGCTCGTCGCCGGCGTGCTCGCGATGGCCGCGGTCGCCGCGACGGAAGCCGGGATTCCGGCGCTGCTGAAGCCGCTTCTCGACCACGGCTTCGGCTCGAAGGGCGACGTGACGACGAAGCTGTACGTGCCCGCCGCGGTCGTCGGCCTCGCACTCGTGCGCGCGATCGCGCAATACGCGTCTGGTTATCTGCTGCAGTACGTGTCGAACCGTATCCTGCTCGATCTGCGCATCCAGATGTTCGACCGGATGATCCACACGGGCGTGTCGTTCTTCCAGCGCGAGACGGCGAGCACGGTGATCAACGCGATCGTGTTCGAAGTGAACCAGGTGCTCAGCGTGCTGATGAGCGTCACGATCACGCTCGTGCGCGATTCGCTCACGGTCATATTCCTGCTCGGCTACCTGTTCTATCTGAACTGGCGCCTGACGCTCATCGTCGCGATCCTGCTGCCCTGCATCGGCTGGCTCGTCGGCAAGATCAACCGGCGGCTGCGGCGCCTGAACCGCGAGCACCAGACGCTCACGAACCAGCTCGCGTACATCGTCGAGGAGACCGTCGGCGGCTACAAGGTCGTCAAGGTCCACAACGGCGAGCCGTACGAGATCGGGCGCTTCAACGAGCTGAGCCGCAAGCTGCGCGGCTATTCGATGCGGATGACGGTGTCGGGCGGGCTCGCGCAGCCGCTCACGCAGTTCCTCGCGTCGATCGCGCTCGCCGTCGTGCTGACGATCGCGGTCGTCCAGTCGTCGAACGATCAGACGACGGTCGGCGGCTTCGTCGCGTTCGTGACGGCGATGCTGCTCATCATCTCGCCGCTCAAGCACCTGATGGACGTGAATCAGCCGCTGCAGCGCGGGATGACGGCGGCCGAGCTGATCTTCGGGCTGATCGACGAGCCGCGCGAGCCCGAGGGCGGCGGCAAGCCGCTCGCGCGCGCGTCGGGCGCGATCGAGTTCAGCCGCGTGTCGTTCTCGTACGGCGCGTCGCGCGACGGGCGGCATACGCTCGACGACGTATCGTTCAGCGTCGCGCCGGGAGAGATGGTCGCGCTCGCGGGGCCGTCGGGCAGCGGCAAGACGACGCTCGTCAATCTGCTGCCGCGCTTCTTCGATCCGTCGTCGGGCTCGGTGTGCGTCGACGGCGTCGCGCTGCCCGAATACAGCCTGCGTGACCTGCGCAACCAGATCGCGATGGTGAGCCAGGACGTCGTGCTGTTCAACGACACGATCGCGGCGAACGTCGCGTACGGCCAGACGGCGGAGCGCGATCGCGTCGAGGCGGCGCTGCGCGCGGCGAATCTGTGGGATACCGTCACAGCGATGCCCGACGGCATCGATACGCTCGTCGGCGACAACGGGATGCGCCTGTCGGGCGGCCAGCGCCAGCGGCTCGCGATCGCCCGTGCGATCTACAAGGATGCGCCGATCCTGATTCTCGACGAGGCGACGTCCGCGCTCGATTCCGAATCCGAGCGGCACGTGCAGGCCGCGCTCGAGACGTTGATGAAGGGCCGCACGACGCTTGTGATCGCGCACCGCCTGTCGACGATCGAACGGGCGGACCGGATCCTCGTGCTCGAGGCGGGCAGGATCGTCGAGAGCGGCAGCCATCGCGAGCTGCTGGAGCAGGGCGGCCTGTACGCGCACCTGCATCGGATCCAGTTCCAGCAGGACGCAGGGTGAGCGGCGGACGTCCGGCCGAGCGATCTCCCGGCGAGCGCGATCGTCAAATGAAAATCGGCCTGTCATGCAACGCGCTCAAATACGGCGGCGGGCTCGAACGTTATGCGATCGACCTCGCGCGCGGCCTCGCCGCCGCCGGCATCCCGCCTGCGGTCTACGCGCGGTCGTTCGACCCGTCGGTGCCGGAATACCGGCTAGTCGAGCCGCATCGGATCGACGTGTCGTTTCTGCCCGGCAAGTGCCGCGACGCGTGGTTCTCGTGGAGGCTGCGCGCGGCGCGGCGCGCCGCGCCCGTCGACGTGCTGATCGGCTGCAATCGGGTCGATTCGTCGGAGATCGCGATCTGCGGCGGCACCCATCTCGGATTTCTCGACGCGATCGGCCGCGCGCCGACGTTCTTCGATCGCAGGCAGATCGCGCTCGAGCGCCGTCAATACGAGCGCGCGCGCTTCGTCGTCGCGCACTCGATGCTGATGCGCGACGAGCTGCGCCGCTTCTACGGGCTCGGCGACGACAAGATCCGCGTACTGTTCCCGCCCGTCGACGCCGCGCGCTTCACGCCTGTCGATGCGCCGCGCCGCGCCGAACTGCGCAGGCGCTTCGGCTTCGCCGACGACGAGGTCGTGCTGCTGTTTCCGTCGAGCAGCCACGAGCGCAAGGGGCTGCCGCTCATCGAAGCGGTGCTGCGCGACGCCGGGCCGCCCGTCGTCGTCGCGGTCGCCGGGCGTCCGCCCGAGCGGACGTCCGAGCAGTTGCGCTACGTCGGCTACGTGAAGGACATCGAGGACGGCTATCGCGCCGCCGATTTCACGATCCTCGCGTCGAAATACGAGCCGTTCGGGCTCGTCGGCATCGAGTCGGTGATGTGCGGAACGCCCGTCATCCTGTCGTCGAACATCGGCTGCTGCGACGCGATCGCGCCGTCGGCGAAGCGCGTGTTCGCGCCGGGGGATACGGCCGGGCTGCGCGCCGCGCTCGACGATGCAGTGCGCGAGGCGCGCGCGGGCGCGGCCCGGGTCGAATCGGGCGCGGCCGCGCGCGCGGCGATCGAGTACGATCCAAGCGTCGCGCGCCATGTCGCGCAACTGCTCGATCTGGCCGCCGAGGCGGCCGGCAGCGGGCGCGTCGCCGCGGCGTGACGCGCGCTCGCGCGTCGCTTACAGCCAGTCTTTCATCAGGATATTCGCTCAGGAAGCGCTTGGGCCGGATGGTATACTCCGCGCGTTCGGCTCAGCCCGCGGCGCGCTTGCCGTGCGTCGCGGGCCGGGCTGCATGCCCAGCCCGGAAGTGAGGATGCGCGTCGGTTTCGCGCAGGTCCTGCGCGGGTTGTTCGGGCGTTCCGATCTGTCCTCCGCAATACGAATCGTGGAAAATCTGCATGACGAAACGGCTTTTGGCCGGCCTCCGGCGCATTGCATCCCAGGTGGCGGAATCGATCAGCCGTTGATCTAATCGAATGAGCAGACTTCACGGCCGGATCCACATCTTTGCGCGAGCGCTGCCGAGGCTCGTCCTCAAGCCGCTGCGTCGCAAGCCCGCGCAGCCGCGGCGCATCCTGATCGCGCACCATCTGCTGCTCGGCGACACGCTGTTGCTGACGGCGCTGCTCGCGAAGCTGCGCGCGCAGCATCCACGCGCGCAGATCGTGCTCGCTTGTCCGAAGGCGATCGCGCCGCTCTACACGAAGCGGCCGTTCGGTGTCGACGCGTTCGCGTTCGATCCGCGCGACGGCGCATCGGTCAAGCGTCTGTTGGCGTCGGGGCCGTACGACCTCGGCATCGTCGCGGGCGATAACCGGCATAGCTGGCTTGCGCTCGGCGCGGGCTGCCACTGGATCGTCGCGCATGCGGGCGATGAGCCCGCTTGGAAGAACTGGCCGGTCGACGAGTCGATTCCGTATCCGGATGCGCCTGCCGCGTGGGCCGATTTCGCCGCCGAGCTGGTGGAAGGACCCGCGCCGCGGCCGTACCGTCCTGCGGACTGGCCCGCGCCTCAGGCGAGTGCGCCGCTGCCCGCCGAATTGCGCGAGCGGCCCTATGTCGTGCTGCATCCGGGCGCGAGCACCGCGGTCAAGCGCTGGCCGCCCGCGCGCTGGCGCGAGCTCGCGGAGCGTGTGGCGGCGGCAGGCTATTTGCCCGTCTGGAGCGGCGGGCCGAGCGAAGTCGCGCTCGTCGCAGGGATCGGTCCCGATCCCGCGCAGCCGAATCTCGCGGGACGGCTCGGCCTCGCCGATTTGTGGCACCTGTTGAGCGGCGCGCGCGCGGTCGTGTGTCCCGATACCGGCGTTGCGCATCTCGCGCGTCTCGTCGGCGTGCCGACGGTTGCGCTGTTCGGCCCCGGCAACGCCGGCATTCACGGCGCGGGCCGTTATTGGCGGGACGCGCCGTTCGTCGCGCTGACGATCGCGGACATGCCGTGCCGCGACCAGCCGTCGATCTTCCGGCGTCACGTCGCGTGGGTGCGGCGCTGCGACCGCAATGCGGCGACGTGCGTCGCCTGGCGCGGCGACCATGCGGACTGCATGGGCCTTCTTTCAGTGGATGCGGCGCATCGTGCGCTGCAAAACGTTTTGGCGCTGGCGCCATCAAGTTCAAGTCGATGACGATAACAACATCGCGCGTCGAGCGCGTGCTCTGGATTGCTTGTCCTACGTTGATGTTCGCCGTGATGTTCGGCCATATGAACGGGGTCGTCAACACGACGCTCGCGTTGATCGGCATCGGCACGCTGGCCGGCATGCTGTCGGCCAGCCGGCCGCCGTTTCGGCATTGGCCGCTCGTCCTGCCGGTTCTCGCGTGGGCCGCGTGGAGCCTCGCATCGGTCGGCTGGTCGCTGTACCCGCACGTCAGCATGCGCGCATGGCTCGACGAGGTGCTGTATCCGCTCGTCACGTTCTGGGGCTTCTGGCTCTTCGGCTCGCGCGTGAAGCGTCCGGAATGGCCGGTGCTCGTCGTGTGGGGCGCGTGCGTGCTGCTCGCGCTGCTGAGCGCGTTCTACTGGGGGCGCTTGCAGCCGCCGACGCCGTCGACCTTCCCGATCCGTTTCTACAACCGCGTCGGCCACACGAGCACGCTCGTCGTGTTCGCGATGCCGCTCTTCGCCGCGCTGCTCGTGCGCGTCCGCTGGCGCGCGATCGGCGCGATCGGGCTCTTCGCGAGCGGCTTCGTCGGGCTCGCGAGCCTGAATCGCTTCTTTTGGCCCGCCGCCGGCGCGACGCTCGTCGTCGCGTTCTTCCCGCTCTATCGGCGCCGGCTCGGCGTGAGCGTCGTCGCGATCGCGATCCTCGGCGCCGCGGCGCTCGGGCTGCTCGAATACAGCGCGCGCGAGCGCGATCCGTCGGCGTCCGCGGCGGCCGCATCGGCGTCGTCGGCCGCGCGCGACATCACGGTCGCGGGCCAGCGGGTCTACGTGCCGGGCGAGCTGAACGCGCTCGGCGACACGCTGTCGTCCGACACGCGGCCGAAGCTCTGGGCGTTCTACGCCGAGCAGGGCAAGCACCACGCGTGGCTCGGCGTCGGCTTCGGCAAGCCGCTGCCGGGGCACGCGTACGCGGCCGATGCGCCGCCGCTGCTGCTGCAGATCGAGCCGCAGGCGCTGACGCACGCGCACAACCTGTTCCTCAATACGTGGCTGCAGACGGGCTATATCGGCGTCGCGCTCGAGGCGATGCTGTTCCTGAGCCTTGCCGGCGCGTTCTGGCGGTTGCGGCGCGACGTGCCGGCGATGTCCGCGGCCGGGCTCGCGCTCGTCGTCGGGATGATCGCAAAGAACACCGTCGACGATTTCATGTGGCAGACGACGATGCTCGCGTTCTGGTCGTTCGCGGGCTTCCTGCTCGGCCACGGCGAACGCGAGGCGGGCGTTTCGCGCGCGTCGCGGACCGGGGGCGCGCGATGACGGCGCCTGCCGCTCCCGCGACCGCCGCCGCATCGTCGACGCATGTCGCCCACACGAGCGCGCGGCGCGTGCGCATCCTGTTTCACATCGACGACTTCGGCAAGGGCGGCACCGAGACCGCGCTCCTTGCGTGGCTCAACACGCTCGATCGCAGCGCGTTCGAGATCGGGCTGTCGGTCACGTATCCCACTCCGGATCTGGCGACCTGGTGCGCGAAGGCGATTCCGTCCGACGTCGCGCTGCACGTGCTCACGCCGGAGCGCTGGATGCATGCGCTGCATCAGCGCGAACGCGTGCGCAAGCTGCGCGGCGGCGAGAAACTGCTGCACAAGGCGTCGACGCATGCGTTGATTCGGCCGCTCGTCGCGCGTCGTTTTCTGCGGCTCGCGCGCGGTTACGACGTCGTCTGCGATTTCGATTTCTCGTTGCGCCGCATCGCGGGGCAGGGCGGCGCGCGATGGATCGGCGTCAGTCATTACAGCTTCGCCGCGCGGTTCGGCGACAAGAGCGCGTCGTACATGGCGCGGCGCATCGGCCAGTACGAGCGCTATGCGGCATTCGCGGTGCTTACGCCGGACATGCGGCGCGAAGCGGAGCGGCTCTTCGCGAGCACCCGCGTCGCCGTCACCGAGCTGCCGAACGTGATCGATCCGCTCGCGCTGCGCGCGCGAGCGGCCGAGCCGGCCGAGTTGCCGGCCGGGCGCTTCATCGTGTCGGTCGCGCGGCTCGACGAAGGGCAGAAGGACCACCGCACCTTGCTGCGCGCCTATGCGAAGGTGCGCGCGCGCCGCGCCGATGCGCCGCGGCTCGTGCTGGTGGGCGACGGTCCTGACCGCCGGGTGCTCGAGCAGCTCGCGGACGAGCTCGGGCTGGGCGATGCGGTGCAGTTCGCCGGCTTTTGCGCGAATCCGTTTCCATCCGTGCGCGCGGCCGACATGCTGATCCTGAGCAGCCGCTACGAAGGCTTGCCGATGGTGCTCGGCGAGGCGATGGCGCTCGGCACGCCGGTGATTTCGACGGATTGTCCGACGGGGCCGCGCGACCAGCTCGACGGCGGCCGCGGCGGGCTCCTCGTGCCGCCCGGCGACGCCGACGCACTCGCGGACGCGATCGAGCGGATGCTCGCCGACGACGCGTTGCGCGCGGCGCTCGTCGCGCATGCGTCGCACAAGATCGAATCGTTCGGGCCGCGCGCGGCGAACGCGCGCATGCAGGCGCTCGTCGCGAAGCTGCTCGAGTCGGCGTAAGCTCGCCCGTGCCGCACGGGGGCGCGGGGCGAATTCGCTAAAATGTCCAGTCGCCCGTTCTTCCTGCCTTCATCGTGACCGCTCAGTTGACGCTTCTCCGGCCGCCGCGCACCATCCTCGTGTCCTGTACGCGCCGCCTCGGCGACGTGCTGCTGACGACGCCGCTCGTCCGTTCGCTGAAGGCGCGCTGGCCCGATGCGCAGATCGACATGGTCGTGTTTCGGGGCACCGAAGGCGTGCTCGAGCACAATCCCGATATCCGCCGCGTGATCACGGTCGCGCAGCGCGCGCGGCCGAAGGAGCGCATCGCCGACGCGCTGCGCATCTGGCGCAAGTACGACCTCGCGTGCGCGGCGATCAGCTCCGATCGCGCGCGCTTCTACGCGTTCTTCGCGGGCCGCAAGCGGGTCGGGCTCGTCGATCCCGAGCGGGTGACGCGGCTCACGCGCTTCATCCTGAACGGCATCGCGCTCGACCAGCATCGCGACGTGCATACCGTCACGAGCAACCTCGCGCTCGCGGACGTGCTCGGCGTGACGCCGCACGCCGACGTCGTCGCGCCCGGCATCGGCGCCGATCCTGCCGCACGCGCGCGTTTCGACGCGAAGCTGTACGCGACGCCCGCGCTGTCGCGCGGCGAGCCGTACGTCGTGCTGCATCCGTATCCGATGTTCCGCTACAAGCAGTGGCGCGAGGACGGCTGGGTCGACCTCGTGCGCTGGGCGCGCAGCCAGGGCTTCGCGGTCGCGCTGAGCGGCGGTCCCGCGCAGGCCGAGCGCGATTACGCCGCGCGGATCGCGCAGGCGTCGGGCGAGCCGGTGCTGAACATGGCGGGCGAGCTGTCGTTCGGCGAGAGCGCCGAAATGTTCCGGCGCGCGCAGCTCTTCATCGGCCCGGACACCGGCGCGACGCACGTCGCAGCCGCATCCGGCGTCCCGACGATCGCGCTGTTCGGGCCGTCGAATCCGACGCGCTGGGGCCCGTGGCCCGCGCACTGGCCGGCCGGCAACGAGCCGTGGCCGCTGCGCGGCTCGGGGCGGCGCGGGAACGTCTATCTGCTGCAGGGCGAAGGCGACTGCGTGCCGTGCAAGCTCGAAGGCTGCGACCGGCATCTGGAAAGCTGGAGCCGATGCTTGACGGAAATGTCGTCGGCGCGCGTGATCGGCATCGCGACCGAGATGCTCGATCTCGATGCATCGAAAACGCAGGCCGGCGTTGCGGTGCCGGTCGACATTAGCAAGCTCGGCGCACGCAAGTAGGTGCGTGTCGTCGGCCTCGGCGAGCCGCTGTGCTGGCGGCCGTCGCGGACGCGGTTGCCCGGGCGCGTGCTGGCGGGTGGGAGGCGGGCGGCGGGAGGCGCGCTTGCGGGATGCGTGTTGCGCGACCGAGCCGGCGCGATTCCGGTGCGATTCCGGTGCGCGGCGCGCAGGCGCTGCGCAGGCGGCCGCCTCGCGCGATGCGTCATCGTCTTCGGCCGGCGCATCGACTGGCGTAGCAATTTCTCGATGAACTTCGCTTGGAAACGTGGCCGGCGCCGCCCTGCAGCGCGTCAGTCGCGCGTTTGCCCCGGCCGCGAATGCCCGAGCTTCAGGAAGCGGTAGTAGACCGTCTCCGCATTGAACACGGCGATCATGAAGCCCGCCCGTCCGTCCAGGAACCCTCGCCGCAGCAGATAGGTCCGCACGAACGCCCACGCGCCGCGGCCGAGCGCCTTCGCGAATCCGCCTTGCTTGCCCGCCGCGCGCCGTTGTGCGGCGCCCGCGCTCGAATACGCGTCGAGCTTGCGCAGCACCGTCTCGAAGTCCTCGTACGAGTAGTGGAGCAGCTTGCCGTCGAGCTTCGCGGCCGGTCCGTCGAACACGAGCCGCTCGTGGACGAGGTCGTCGGAAAAGCGCGCCGCGCCGCGCCTGAAAAGCCGCGGCACCCAGTCCGGGTACCAGCCGCCGTGCCGTACCCAGCGGCCGCAGAAGCTCGACAGCCTGTCGAGCGCGTAGACCTGCGCGCGCGGCGCGCGCATCGCCGCCTGGATCGATGCGGCGAGTTCGGGCGTGACGATCTCGTCGGTATCGATCGACAGGACCCAGTCGGTGTCGAGCGCGGCGACCGCGCGATTCTTCTGCGGCCCGAATCCCGGCCAGTCGGCCGCGACGATCACGCGCGCGCCGTGCGCTTTCGCGATTTCGGCGGTCGCGTCGGTGCTGCCGCCGTCGACGACGACGACGGCGTCGGCGAACGACAGCGCGTCGAGGCATTCGGCCAGCCGGGCCGCGGCGTTGTGGGCGATGAGGGCGACGCCGAGAGTGGGTTCTGCCATGAAAGCGGTGCCTGAATGCGAGGTGGGCGTTGAGCGGTGAGCGCGAGTATACCCGCGCGTCGCGCGGCGGCTGGCGAGATCGCGCAATCGGGGCGGGATGGCGCGCTCGCGACGAGAGGCGGGGGAAGGCGGCTGTGGCCCGTCCGCGATCTTCAGGCGGGGTTAGGGGTTAGGCGGATTGGAAAGTCTGGGCGGGGCGGGGAAGCCGATGAATCGGAGGATCCGACGAATCGGGGGCGGGAAGGAGGAACGGCAGGGACGACGAAAGCGGGAAGGCGGAACGCGCAAGCGCGGCCGATGCGCCGTCGATTTGCGTCGCCTCACGCTTTTTTTCATCTCGACCCGTAATTCCGGGCGGATCCTGCGCGATGTGCTACCTTTTTCCATGCGCTCCGGCGCCGACAGCCGGTTGCGCCTTTTCACGGAGAGACTCGATGAAAGCACATCGTTTGCTGTGGGTTTCGATGGTCGCTGCCGGCGCGCTCGTGTCGTCGCTCGCAATCGCTCAACCGTCGCATGGCCCGGGCGGACCGGGCGACGAACGTCACGGGCCGCCTCCCGGCAAGCATTACGAACGCGATCACGGTAATCACGGTGATCGCGGCGGCCCGCGTCCGGGCGAGCATCGCGGCGACGAAAATGCCGCATGGCGTCGCGGCGACCGCCTGCCCGACGAATACCGCGACCGCCAGTACGTGATCGAGGATTGGCGCGGGTACCATCTGTCGCCGCCGCCGCGCGGCTATCACTGGGTCGGGGTCGGCGGCGATTACCTGCTCGTGCGCATCTCGACGGGCGTCATTCTGCAGATCGGGCCGTAAGCCGGTCGGCGCGCGGCGGCCGCCCGCTGTCTGTCGTCCGCTCCACGGCGGCATGGGCGCAGCGGGTGCCGCGCACCTTCGTTTTCGGTCGATTCGGGACGAGCGCCGCGGCCTCGGCCCGTGGCGGCGGCGCGAGGTGTCCGTCCGTTGGTCCGGACGCGATGCGTCGCCGCCCGTCGCCGTCCATCGCCGTCCATCAATTTCCGCTCCGCGCTCCGCCGTCTGCTGTCGATCTCCTGCCGCGACGTCAATCCTTGGCGAACCAGCGCCGCTCGATCTGCGACATCGTCCAGCCGACCGCCATCGCGCACGCGGTGCCGAGCGTCACCTCGCCCAGCCGCACGAGCGGGATATCCCACAGCGGCCCTTCGCCCGGAAACAGCAGCACGATCGTCGCGGTGATCGCGCCGAGCCGCGCCGCGCTGCCGACGTTCAGGCACCAGCAGCAGATGATCGCGGTCACGATCGTGACCGCGTACGTGACGACGTGGCCGGTGCCCGTCGCCGCGGCCGCAAAGCCGATCAGGCCGCCCACCATCGCGCCGATGAACTGGTCGCGCGACAGGTTGATCGTGTCCGCGTAGTTGTGCTGCGTGACCGCGATCGCGGTGATCGCCGCCCACACGGCCTGCTCGGTGTGCAGCGCGCGGCCGATGCCGTACGCGAGGCACGCGCCGCCCGCGGCCTGCACGGCCATCAGCACGCCTTGCAGCAGGCGCTCCTTGAGCGACAGGCCCTTGAACAGGTCGAGCACCGACTGCTGGATCTGCCGACGTGTGTCGTTGAAAGCTTTGATCGTTTCCATCTCGTTCAGGCGAGGATCGGGGGATCGAGGGTGGATGCCGAGCGGACGAAAGGCGAAGGGCGCGGCGCGTCGCGCCCGCCGCTTGCCGCCACGTGCGCTTCGAGACGGCGCGCCGACGGCGGCGAACGGCGGCGGCGGCCGGCGGCTGCGTGCATCGCCGCCGCATCAACCATGCCGTGCGCCGCCGCGCGCCGTCACCGCGCCAGTCACCGCGCCGGCTCGGCGCTCGAACGCTGCGCGTCTTCGACGAGCGCCGCGTCGCGCGTCTCGGGCATCGCGAACCAGACGAGCAGCGTCGCGAGCGCGCCCGCGGCGGCAAGCCCGAAGAAGCTCGTGGCGTTGCCGAAGTGATCGGCGGCGAAGCCCGCGACCGCGGTGCTGAGCGTCGCGCCGATGCCCGCCGCGAGCCCGAAGAGCCCGATGCACAGGTTGTAGCGGCCCTTGCCGCCCGCGACGTCGGCGGCGATGAGCGGCAGCATCACGCCGAACACGGCGGCGCTGATGCCGTCGAGCATCTGCACCGGCACGAGCAGGTAGGGGCTCGACACGCCGGCGAACAAGAGCGCGCGCAGCGGCAGCGCGGCGAAGCCGAGCAGCAGGATCGGCCGGCGTCCCCAGCGCTGCGCGGAGCGGCCGACCCACGGCGACAGCATCGCGACGATCGCTTGCGGGACGATGATGCACGCGGCGATCACGAGCTGGACGTTCTCGCCCATGCCCGCCGTCACTTCGCCCGCAGCGAGGTTGAGCATCGCCGCGTTCGACAGGTGGAACAGCACGACGCACGCGGCGAAGATCAGCATCCGCCGGTCGCGCAGCAACTCGCGCAGCGTCTCGCGCTCCTCGTCTTCGTCGGCGTCGTCGCGCGCGGCGGGCGCGCGCGGCGTCGCGTGACGATGGTGGTGGGTCGGCTCGATCATCGCGAGCGCGACGAGCGCGGGCAGCGCGAGCGCCGCCGTCAGCCAGAACACCGCGCGCGCGGAAAAGTACTCGCCCGTGAGCCCCATCAGGCCCGCCGCGACCGCGCTGCCGAGCGACGCCCAGCGCGCGTTGCGGCCGAGCCGGTCGCCGAGGCTCTCGCGGCCGACGAGCGCGAACGAGATCGCCGCCATCGCCGGCACGAGCATGCAGCTCGCGAAGCCGTGGAACACCTCGGCCGCGATCACCGGCACGACGGTCGGGCTCGCGGCGAGCAGCACCGCGGACAGGATGATCGCGGCGATCGCCCATGCGGCCGCGCCTTTCTTGTTTCTCAGCGCGTCGACGGCCGCGCCCCCCGGCACCTGGCTCACCATCGCGCTGATCGTGCCGATCGACAGCACCATGCCGATCTCGCCCTGGGTCCATTTGTGCGAGGCCAGATACGACGCGATGAACGGACCGAAGCCCGTCTGCACGTTTGCGACGAAGAAGTTGAGCCAGTCGAGGGCGCGCAGGCTGCGCGCGCTGACCGCATGCCGGACCGTCATCGTTTCGCACCTGCTTGAGCGGCGGCCGGCGCGGCTGCGGGCGCGGCGGGCGAGACGGCGAGGATCGGCTTGTCGCCCGCATAGGGCGGCGACGCCTTCAACTGCGCTTCGTTCAGATCGAGGAGCGCGCGCAGCGACTTGTCCTTCGGCGCGAAGCGCAGCGCCGACCAGTTCGCGGCGATCGTGTGCCGGTCCGGATCGACGAGGCCGCCGACGTCGAGCACGACCGCCTGCGGCCGCGCGTCGCGGCCGATCAGCACGTCGACGACGCGGCCGACCTTCGCGCCGTTCGGGCGTTCGACGTCGGCATCGATGATCCGCATCTGGCCGGGATCGGTGCCCGCGTGCGCCGACGCCGTCAGTGGCACCGTCTTCGGACGGTCGGCGGGCGGCAACTGCGTGGCGGCCGGCATGTCGAGGACGATCGGCTCCTGCCTGCCGCCCGGCGTGAAGCGGAACAGCTTCCACGGGAAGCTGACCTTGCGGTCGCCGACGCCCATGAAGCCCTGCAGGTTCACGAGCATTTCGCGCGGCGCGCCGCTCGCGTCGGCCGTCATGTCGACCGCGCGGCCGATCACCTTGCCGCCGCGCCGCACTTCGCTGTCGAGGAGCGCATGCACCTGGCTGCGCTCGATCGCGCGCGTCGTGACGAGCGGCGCGGGCGCAGGCGCGGGAGGGGGCGGCGGCGGTGCGGCGCGCGCGGGCTTGCGCGGCGGCGCGGCCTCGCGGTGCGGCTTCTTCGGCGCCGCGGCTTCGGCGGGCTCGGGCGCGCTCGCCGGCTCGGGCGCCGCGACGGGCTCGCTTGCCGGCTCGACGGGCACGGCGACCGCTTCGACGACCGGCGCGGGCGCTTGCGGCGCGCGGAACAGCGCACAGCCGGACAGCGCGAGCGTGGCGAGGACGACGGGAGCCGCAGTGGCGACGGGACGGGGGAAACGGAAGGCAGAATGCGGGAATCCGCCGCTCATCAAGAAATACTCCATGGACTGGTGCAGGCCGCATGGGCGGCATGGCTGTCGATGATGGCTGACGCCCGGAGGGCATCGCGGGAGGACAGAGTTTAACCTGTGAGGAATACGGGCCGGGAAAACGGCGACGACAGCGCGCGGCGCATGCCGGTTCCGGGCGTCTGAACGGAATGGTACGCCCGTGCGGGCGGCGGTGGGGCGGGGGACGGATGGGGCCGAATGGTGGATGACGCAGGCGGATGATCCGCCGTATCGCGTCGTGCGGTCCGCGATTCCTTCGCGTGCGGCGGGCGAGTCGGCGGCCGCCCTCGGCCCGACGGTCGGGAGGCTCGGCATTCGGCGCGGCCGGGCCGTCGCATCGATCGTCGACCGACCACGAACGAATCCGGAGCCCAGGGCACCGAGAGCCAGATGTCGGCCGCTGGCCGCCGAACGCCAAAACGGCGGGGGCCGGGCGCTTTCTTCAGCATGCGACGCCCGGCCGCCCGGCGTTCGCTTACACCGTTTCCGGAATCGGATTCCTGAAGCTGACGTTGAGCAGGTTCCATGCATTGATGGTCGCGATCGCGAAACCGAGTTCCGCGATTTCGGCGTCGGAGAAGTGCGTCTGCAGCTCCGCGAACGCCGCGTCGCTCGGGTCCGTGTGCGGAATCCGCGCGACGCTTTCCGCCCATTGCAGCGCGATGCGCTCGCGCGCGTCGAAGAAGGGCGCCTCGCGCCAGCCGGCGACGGCGTTCAGGTGCCGCTGGTCGACGCCGAGCCGCACGAGATCGCGCCAGTGCATGTCGATGCAGTACGCGCAGCCGTTGATCTGCGACACGCGCAGGAACACGAGATCGACGAGCCGCTTGTCGAGCGAGCCGCTCCATACGGTTTCGGACAGATGGAGCAGCGCGTTGAACGACTTCGATGCGAGCTTGGGGTACGGAAGGCGGGGGGCGTGTGCCATGATCGGTTTCCTCGGGAGGGTGGGGCCGTCCAATACGGCCCTCTCGCCTACAAGACGCGGTACGTCGCGCGTTTGTGACAGGTTCTTGCGAGGAGGCGTCGCGGGGCGGGGGCGCGACGCGGTCTGCATCGATGGCCGTTCGGACGATGGGATGGTCTTCGGGCCGTGCCGTACGATGTCGAGTACGAGCTGAACCGAATTGAGGCGAATTGAACCGAATTGAGGCGAACCGAGGCGAGCCGGGCCAGCCCTATCCGGTCCTGGCGCGGCGGGCGTCGCGCGAGACATCGCGCAAGCGCGATTGCGCCGCGCGCCGCCGCGGCGTTCACTTGTCGCCGGTCGGAATGTGCGCGAGCTTGTCCGGATTGCGCACCGCGTAGATCGCGACGATCCGCGCGCCGTCGGTGACGAACGCCTGCGCGGATTCGATCTGCCCGTCGATGAAGCGCAGCAGGCCCGGCTCGCCGTTGATCTGCGCGAGCCGGTACTCGATCCGCCCGACGTTGCGTCTGCCGACGACCCAATACAGATTCGCGATCCGGAGCGCGCCGCGCAGCACCTTGAAGAACGACGGCACCTTGCCGCCGCCGTCTCCGACGAGCTCGACGTCGTCGGCGAGGAGCGCCTGGATCGCGCTGCGCTCGCCGCTCGCGGCGGCCCGCGCGAAGCGCTCGACGAGCTGCCGGTGCCGATCGCGCGTCACGTCGAAGCGCCGGTGCTCCTGCTGGACGCGCGTCGACGCGCGATGGACGAGCTGCCGGCACGCGGCCTCGCTCTTGTCGAGCAACTGCGCGATCTCCGCGTAGTCGCGCTCGAACGCCTGACGCAGCAGGAACGCCGCGCGTTCCTCGGGCGACAGCCGCTCGAGCACCCACAGCAGCGCGACCGACAGGTCGTCGGCGAACTCGGCCGCGGCCTCCGGCGTGCGCTCGTCCACGTCGACGAGCGGCTCGGGCAGCCACCAGCCGACGTACGCGTCGCGCTGCGCCTTCGCGGCGCGCAGCCTGTCGATCGACAGCCGGGTGACGACGGTGACGAGCCACGCCTCGGCCGAGTCGAGCGCGTCGTGGTCGGCCTGGTGCCAGCGCAGCCACGCGTCCTGCAGCACGTCCTCGGCGTCGGCGCGCGTGCCGAGCATCCGGTACGCGATCGAGAAGAGACGCGGGCGCAGCGCGGTGAACGGTTCGTCGGACGGCGTCGGTCGGGATGTTTCGTTCATGTTCATCTGATTGCTCGAATGGCTGACGGTTGGAATCTCCAAGACGCGGCAGGCCGGGATTTTGTGACAGTGGGGAGCGGGGCGATGCGCCAAGGTTCGGCGCTTCGTCGCTCGCCCGGCGTCGGCGCATCTACCGACGGATGCGCCGCGCTCGAGACCCCGCCGCCCGCGCGTCGTCGCCCGGTGCGGGTTCCGGCTCTGGCTCTGGCTCCGGCTCCGGCTCCGGCTCCGGCTCCGGCTCCGGCTCCGGTTCCGGTTCCGGCTCCGGCTCCGGTTCCGGTTCCGGCTCGTCCGTGCGCCGCCGGACGACGGCGGACAGCTCGTCGCGCAGCCAGCGATGCGCGGGATCGGCCTAAAGCCGCGGATGCCAAGCGGCGGCGAGCGCGAAGCCTTCGACTTCGACGGGCAGCGGCAGCAGATCGAGCCGCTCGGCGAAGCGCGTCAGGAAGCGCTCGGGCAGCGCGCACACGTCGTCGGTCGCTTCGAGCACGAGCGGAGCGAGATGGTACTGCCGCACCGACGCCGCGACGAACCGCGTGCGCCTCAGCTCGCGCGGGCGGTCGTCCATGAAGCCGTGAAAGCCGCCGCCGTCGCCCGACACGATCACGTGCCGGAGCGCGCAGTACGCATCGAGGCCAGGCGGCGCGAGCCCGCCCGGATGCCCTTTGCGCTGCGCCATCACGTACCGCTCGCGCAGCAGCGGGCGCGCAATCGTCGTGCGTGGCACCGCGAAGTCGGCCGCGATCAGCAGATCGGTCTCGCCGCGCTCGAGCGCGCGCCCGCGGCGTCGGCCGCCAGGTGACGCACGGCGCGGGTGTTGGCGCGGCGTGCAGTGATGGCGATCGATGTCGATCGATGGCGGGGCGGCGGACGGTGCCGCGCGACGGCATCGCATCGCGCCGCTCGAAAGACAACGAATCGCGGAATGTCGGCGCCCGCGACCGGTGCGGTACGACAGTACGGCGGCACGGCCAGCACGGCAAGCAAAACAGCAAAACAGCACGACCGCCGGGGCCGCCGAGTTCGATGGTCCCTCGCTTGCACGCCGCCGGCGACAGCCCCGGCCCGCGGCCGCGTCACGCGTTCAGCGGCGCGCGCTTCCAGACGAGGCGCGCGAGCTTCAACGCGCCGTTGAACCGTTGCGGCGTCGGCGTGCCGAGATGCAGTACGTCGTCGGTCAGCTCGACGACGCGCGTCTGGGGGCCGCCCAACCAGTTCGGAAAGAGCGACGCGGCCATTTCATGCGATAGCGCGCCGGTCGCCTCGCCGACGAAGAATCGCCTGGCGTAAGCGAGGTACGTGCGTCCCGCCGCCACGTGTTCGTCCGGCGCGCCGCCGTACGGATCGTCGCCCGCGAACGGCGCGCGCTCGCGCGCCTGCAACTGCGCGGACATGTAGCCGTCGGGCGTGTAGACGATGAAGCCGAGCGGCGCGCTCGTCGCGCCGGTTTCGGCGTCGATCTCGACATAGGATTCGAGCGCCCATGCGCCGATCAATCGTTGCATAAGATTGCGTCGTGCGCTCATCGAGTGGGCTCCGCTGCGCGAATCGCCGCGGGATCGGCGCGTTCGAGAGCCCGCGCACGCGCGAGCACGGCGGGCGGCGCGCTACTTCGGCGGCAGCGAACGGACGAATTCGAGCGCCGCGTCGACCAGCCGGCGACGCAGCGCGTCGTTGCCGTACGCCTCCGGCGCGACGCGCACCCAGCCTTGCATCGGCCTGCCGCGCGAGATCATCCGGACGACGCCCGGACGCTTCAGCGCCCAGCCGTCGTTGTCCTTGCCGAGCCTGACGAGCATCCCGTCGTCGCGGGCGCAGCACAGCAAGTTGCCGTCGAGCAGCCATGCCCAGCCGCCGAACATCGCCTTCGCGGTGAGATTGCGCTCGAACTTCAGTTCGTCGTCGACGAGCGCTTCGAGGCCGGGGTCGCGAGCCATGCGACGTTTTCCGTTGATGGGCGGCGCAGCGCGCGCTGTGCGCCGGGGAGCGTGCCGACCGCGCCGGCATCTTTCATCGTAGTGCGTGTGCGGCGCGGCGCAAATGCGCACGCCGGCGCTCGGGGTCACCATTTTTCGAAGGCCGGCTTGGATGCGCGTGAGCGAGGCGCTCCGTGCGCTGGGCGGGACGCTGGCGATGCCGATGTTCAACGTCCATTGGACGGTGGATGGCGATTGGCGAATGGCAAATGATCGATGGCAAACGGCAAACGGCAAACGGCAAACGGCAAACGGCAAACGGCAAACGGCAAACGGCAAACGGCAAACGGCAAACGGCAAACGGCAAACGGCAAACGACTCACATGCCGCTTGCATTTCGTCGTTCGTCGCGGATCTCGCAGGTAGCGCCGCCGCCGCGCCGCCCGTCGCGCGGTCAATAGCCGTGCGTGACGAGCGACAGCACCGACAGATCCGGATGCGTGCCGTCGACGATGCTGCAACCAATCGACACCGCTTCGTGGAACGCCTCGTCGGCGGTGCGGAAGCTCTCTTCGCCGTCCGCGTGAAACGGCACGGTATGGCCGGGCAGCTTCGGATCGGCGCCCGGATGGCACACGTAGCCCGTGTACGTGTAGCGGTTCGCGTCGGATTGCGTCGGGGTCGGCGACACGTGAATCTCGAAGCCTTCGTAATCGACTTGTCGAGACGGAATCGGCGATTCGGACATGGCTGTCTCCTGGGTCGCGCCCGGCGCCCGGCACCGATCGCGCGGTCGTTTTCGTTGTCTTCCTTTGAAGAAAATTCTAGGCGATCGGATCCCGAATAGCTCGTCGTCTCCCGCCGGGAGCGGCTTGCCATTGGCCGATTGACCTATCGACCGGCCGATCGATCGGCACGGCCCGGCCCGATTGGCGGCGTTGGGCGGAACCGCGGCACGCCGCTTGCTGCGCGACGGACTCATTCACTGCAGGAGGTGCCATGCGACCCGAATTTTCTCGAAGCTTTCGAAGCATATGGCGGGCGGTCGCCGTCGGCGTGACGGCGGTCGGATTGGCGATGGCGATGTCCTCGTGCTCGAAGCAGGGCGGCTCGAACGCCGATTCGAGCTCGACAGGCACGACGGGGGGCGTGCAGCCCGCACCGATGGCGCCGTCCGGCAGTTCCGGCGCGATGGGCGGCAGCGCCGCATCCGGCGGCGGTTGAGGATCAATCGCGCCGCCCGGACGCGCGCCGCGCATCGGACGCGCGCCGCGCGCCGGCGCTCGATCGGGAGAGGGCGTCGACTCGGGCAGCAAGCACGCTGATTCCCGCCGACGAACCGGACGAATCATACGAACCCAACGAGCCGCCCGAAGGCCAGTTGACGGAAAGACCGCGGCAACCGCTCGCTCGGTCCGGGCGATTCGCCGGGCAGCGGCGGCGACGTCGCGGGCGCGAACCGGCGTCCGTTCGACATCGATGTCGAATGCGACGATCGTGCGTTCGAAACGCGCGCCGCCGAATTCGACCGCGATACGGATCGCGCGGAGACGGTCGAGCGCGCGTTGGCGGACGGCGGCTCGACGCTCGACGAAGACGCGGATATCGAGCCGATGCGATCCGAGTGCCCGAGGCGAGGCGCAAGGGCCGAACGGGGCGCGGCGCTTTTTTACAACGTGAGTGCAAATTGCGGCGTCGCCAGCCGAGTCGCGCCGGCAGCGGATCGAACCGCCGGCGGTGCGTCTCCTGCGCCGCATGAATTCCCTGCAACTACCTGATCGATTCGAGCAGGGGCGACCGAGCGACGGTTTTCGCGGCGTAGCGAATTTATCCGTCTTGCGTCGCGCGACGGGTGCTCGGCCGAATCAATCATCGGCGCTGCATCGTCCGCCATCGTCGGGCAACGACCGTCGTCGGGCGTCGCCGCCTCGCTGCCGTTCGTCATGCGCCGTGGCGCGGCAATCGTGCTCGCGAGGATCGCCTCGTTCAGCCCGGCGGCGTTTGCCGCATGCAAGCAGCCGCGCCCATGACGCCGGCTTCTTCGGACGAGCCGGCGCGTTCGTCGATGCAGGCCCGCGCGATCAATCGAAAATCAGTCGAAAGCCAGGACGGATTGGTACAGATGCAGTAGATCGTCGGCGGTCGCGAAACCGTCGATCCGAAGCCATGGCTTGCCCGGCGCCGCGCGCAGCAGCAAGACCGGGTTGTGATCCATCTTGTCCTGCCGGTACACGTTGAAGGCTTTCTGCGCGGCGACGCTCGCCGCCACCGTGCCCGTGTAGTGTTGCCACTCCGGTCCCGCGCTGAACTTCGCCGCGTATTCGCGCAGGCGCGCAGGCGTGTCGTTTTCCGGATCGATCGAAATCGACACGATATGGACTTTGTCGCGATCCGCGCCGAGCTCGTGCTGGAGCTGCGACAGCGTCTGGCTGATCACCGGGCAGATCGACGTGCAGGTGGTGTAGATGAACGTCAGCACGACCGGACGTCCGTCGTCGAGTTCGTCTTTCAGCGCGACGGTCTTGCCGTCGTCGCGCACGAGCGTCACGGCCGGTACGGTATACGCCGCCGTCGATGTCTTCATGCCGTCTGTCTTCATGCTCGACATCGTCATGTGGTGATGCGCATGCATGTCTTCTTGAGCCGATGCCGGATGCCCGATCAGCGCGAGCGCGCCGGCCGCGATCAGCGTGTTGGCGAATGCGGATAGCTTCCCGATCATGTTCATTTCAGCCTCCCTGAGTGGTGAGCCGCGTTGCTCGTCGCCGGCTTGGGCGGTTCGCTTGCGGCGCGGCGAATCACCGTCCTGCGAATCGGGCAGGGCGATGCCGGCGTCTACGGAACGGTCCATGCCCCGTCGGCCACGATGCGCGTGCCGCTCGTGTCCGCGAAGTGGACCATGTAGCCGCCTTTCGATGCGAGGCGCTGTCCCGGCGCAAGCGTCAGGCGCGGATAGTAGCCGGTGATCACGCGCTGTTCGAGCGTGTCCTCGATGCGCTCGACGAGATAGTCGCGCACGTAGGTGCCGGTCACGTGGCCGAGCGCCTCTTCGAGCAACACGCACGCCAGGAATGTGTCCGCCTGAACCTGCAGATCGACGATCGGGATGTGCCTGGAGGCCGCCCAGTCGAGCATGTAGTCGACGCGTCGGCGCACGCGGTCGGGCATGTCGAACGGATACGCGATGTGCGTGACCGCACGCCAGCCGCTGGGCAGCGGCGCATGATCGAGGCCGCCCATCATGCCGGACAGGTAGACCGTCCGCGCCGGCGCGGCTTGACCCAACGTCGCGATATCGGCGGGGCGCAGCCACAGCACGAGCGCATCGTTTTTCGAGATGCCGTTCAGCGCTTTCACGACGCGATCGGCCGGCATCAGCGCATGGCGGGACACGTCGAATCCCCGCGCCCGCAACGCAGCGGCGAGCGCTTGCGCGCCCGCTTCGCCGCTGTCGCCGACCCGATACACTTCGTGGACCGTTTGCGGCGCGACGCCGTGGTTGCCTCGGGCGATGTCCGCCGCGATCAGTCCGGCCTCCAGCAGCACGCCGTTCGAGAAGTAGATCGAATAGAAGTCGTCGTTGCGGACGTCCGGCACCTCGACGTTCGGAAACAGGCATGGAATACGGGCGCGCTCGCAGAACGCGCGAACGGGCGCCCAGTTTCGCCCGCCCAGTCCCGATATCACCGCGAACACCGGCTCGGCGGCCAGATGCCGTGCGAGCTGCGCTTCCCAAGTCGATGCCGCGCCGCTCAGTTCCCAGACGTGCAGTTGCCAGCGGCGCGGCGCCGAGGCTGGCGCGTCGCTCGCCAGGTGCGGCGGGGCCGCGTTCGTCGGAAATGCGTCCTTGTCGGCGAAGTAGTGCCGCAGCACGTCGAGCGTCGCGCGGCGCTTCACCGGATCGGCGTCCGGCGTCGTGATCGTCGCGAAATGCAGGGCAGCGCCGGTGACGCCCGGCGCGGGCCGCGGATCGAGGCGTTTCAGATAGCGGAGCAATGCCGCCATGTCGTCGTCGTTCAACGCGAAGCGCGGCATCAGATAGCCAAGGCGCTGGCCTTGCGTGTCGATTCCGCTGCGGATCGCACGCGCGAGCGTCGCGTCGGTATAGGCGGCGCGATCGCTGCGCATGCTTTCCACGTACGGCATGCCGGGACGCTCGCCGCTCAGCGTGCTCGGATGGAACAGATACGTTCCGGCAATCGGCGGAATCGTCGTGAATCCCGATTTGGCTCCGAGACCGCTGCGCCGATGGCAGTTGACGCAGGCGACCGCGGGGCCTGCCATGCGCAAGCCGCCTTCGCGCAGCGCCTGAAGCGGCGCGCCGGAACTCAGCATGCCGTCGCGATAGATCGCCTCGCCGGGATCGTCCGTCGGCGCGCCGCCCGCCCGCGCCGTCACGCTGGCGGACAGCGCGAGCAACAGGGCGAACAGCGGCGCGAGCCGCGTCGGCGCAAGCGCCGGCTTAGCGGGCGCTTGCGCCGCGGCCGATCCTGCGGCTCCGGTTGTCCGGCGCAGCCTGCGATGCGAGCGGGCGTGGTCCGGCATCGGCGGTTTCGAACCTCCGCCGTGTTCCGGCAGCGCCCGTCCGCGCAGAACCTCGTCACGGCGCATCGATCAGCGCTTGCATCAGATTGCCGGCGATCGGACGTCCGAGTCCGGTCACGTAGTCATAGCCGGGCGTCGCGTCGCACACCGCGCCGCATGCGCCGTTCGCGCCGCTCGTGACGTCGTAGAAGGTCGTTCGGTACGCGGCGGACGCGATGCCGTACAGCGCCGCTTCGACGGCGCTGACCGCATTCAGCGTGGATTTGCCGCGCTCGACCCGCACGCCGTTCGCGATCGCGAGCAAGCCCGACCATTGAGGCGCGCCCGCGCTCGTTCCGCCGACCACGAACCAGCCGCGCTGCCCGCCGTATCCGTACGAGTCGTATATCGCGAAACCCGACGCCGGATCTCCGTCGTAGGCGACGTCGGGCACGCCTCGCGCGCCGGGCGTGTCGAACGGAATCCCGTAATGGGTTTGATACGGCGGCTCGGATTCGATTGCGCTCTGGCCGCCGCCGCTCCCGGACCACGCCGTTTCGCCGACATAACGGCCGCTCGCGTCGGTGACGATCGTCGTCGCGCCGACGCCGAGCACGTATGGCGACGCGGCGGGGTAATCGACGGCGTTGCCGCCGTCGCCGGACGCGGCGACGAACGACACGCCGTTCGCGCTCATGAACTGGCCGTCAAATTGCGTTTCCGGCAGGAACTCGCTGCCGCCCCAGCTCATCGACACGACTTTTGCGCCGGCGCCTTCGGGCGGCGCCGCGACAGCCGCGGCCACCGCGCTCATCATGTCGGCAAAGGTGTTGGATGCCGCTTCGATCAGCACGATTTTCGAGTCGGGCGCGATCGCGTGCGCCCACTGGACGTCGAGCGAGCTTTCCAGCGCCCAGCCTGCATCCGCGGGCGGACGGGTTTGATCGGCAGTGGCGTAGATCTTGGCGAAGCATCGATTGGCCGCATTGCAGGGCGGCAACCCGAACTTGCGGCTGAACACGTCGAGATCCGCCTCGGCGGTGGGGTTGTCGTAGGCGTCGATGATCGCGATGACTTGTCCGCTGCCGCGATAATTGCGCGGCAACTGATCGAATCCGTAGAAATTCCGGATCTGCGCCGGAGAAAGGCCGCCCGGGCTCGCGGCCGCATGCCCGTGCAGATGGAACGGCGGACGAGTGAAGCCGCGGGGCGGCCGATTCGCTTGCTGCGCAAACGGCGCAGCCGTCGCGAGCGCAAGCGTGGCCGTTGCGGCGAGCATGCCGAGCGCATGCCGTAGCGAGTGTCGTTTCATGTCGTTTCCCTGCCGTGAGCGGTCCGGGCTGCGCCGACGATCCTTCGATCGAGGGATCGTCGATCGTCGGCGCGCGTACTGCGCGGCGCTATTGGACTTTGGCGCTCGTGAACGTCAACGCCGTTCCCGCGCCGGCGATCACGAGCCAGTTGGTCGGATCGGTTATCACGACCGTGGCCGATCCCCCGGTCACGACCGGCAGCTGATAAGCGTTCTTCGGCAGCAGCCACGTCACGTCCTGCAGGCTCGTCGGCTGCGACGCGCTGAACGACCAGCCGCTGCCCGTATCGGTCGCCGTCCACGTGACGAGCAGGCGCCGCCTGTCGAACTGCGTCAACTGGTCCATCGTGTACCACTTGTACTGCCCGCTCGCGATCAGCGCGTTCGCATAGCTGAAGATGGTCGCGAGTATGTCCGGGTACCACGACGCGCCGAGCGGGTGCATGTAGATGAGCCGGGTCGTGCGATTGGCGACGACGAAGTCCATCAGCGACTCGTACCAGTTCGTGATGTCCGTCGTGGATACGCCGAACTCCTGGAATTCCTCGAACGTCGCGTACTTGCCGAACGGCATGACCGGGAACGCCCAGATGCCGGGATTCAGCAGCGCGGCGTTGCGGTACGCGCGGGTCTGCGCCATGCCGGTGTGGCCTGTGAAGTAGTAGCCCGAATAACCGTTGCTCTCGAGCCAGTTCACGGCCCACGTCGGCGTGTTGCCTTCCGGCGCCGCCCATTCGACGTCGGGCTTGCCGGTGACGGACTGCACCGCCTGGTGGTTCAGCACGAGGTACTGCTGGAACGTGCTCTGGTCGGTCTCGCTCGCGTTGGCGCCCCAGTAGTCGTGGTCCCACCCGCCGTGACTGCCGATGTTGTGTCCGAGGCCGAGCAGATACTGCATCAGCTGCTGCGCCTGCGTGTTGTTGGCCAGATTGATGCCGAGGCCGTCGCCTATCGCTGCGTCGTCCGGGCCGGCCGTCACGACGATCGAGAACGGACCGTTGTTCCAGATGCCGAGCGACTTCAGGTACAGCGCCGGCTGGATCATCTCTTCCGCGCAGAAGTGCCAGTTGAGCACCATCCCCGCTTGCGCCTTCGGCTCGAGCGACAGGTGCGGCATCGACAGCACGTTCGTCGTGAAGTAGTGCAGGAAGCCGTGGAGCGGCATGCCGTCGGTTTGCCCTTCGAGGTAGCTGAGCGGCATGTTCACGAACAGCACGCCGCCGCTGCCGTACGGGTTGTAGCCGGCGACGAGGCCGAAGTTCGGCGACGTCAGCAAGGCCGTGCCGCTGTACGCGCCCTGCGTGACGAAGCTCGGATACGTGAGGAAGCCGTACACGTAGCCCGAGATGCCTTCGAGCACGTCCGTCGTCGCGACGGCCGTCGTCGTGACGAGCGCGGACGTTCCGGTGGACTTCTTCGGCGTCGACACGGTCTTGTTCTTGGTCGACGTCGCGCTATAGGTGCCGGACTTGACCTTCGGGCCTTTGAACACGCGGCCGAGATTCAGGCTGATGTTGGTCGCGAGGCCGTTCTCGGTCTTGTAATTGAAATACGCGTTGTGCTTGTAGCCGGTCAGGCCGCCCGGATTGGTCCGGCTAGGCTGCAGATAGAGCACCTGGCCGGGCGACGCGGCGACCGATACGGACGCCGACGTCGTGACGGCAGTCGCAGTCGAGCCGCTGGTTGAACTGGTGGTCGGCCAGGTCATCGACTTCCCGGGCGGGATCTGGAGCGTGCGCAACGTGCTTCCCATGCCGGTCACGGGCCCGAGGCCGATCATGTTGCCGCCCAGCGAATCGTAGAGCACGTAGCTCACGCCCGCCATCGCGCTGAATCTCGACTGCGGAACCGGATAGAAGCCGGTCGACGTGAGGACGCCGAAATCGTAGACCAGCATCACGTGCCCGCCGTTGAGCGCGTAGTTCTGAATGGCCGTCAGGAGCGTGTCGTCGGCTGCCGTATGGACCTGATCGGGCAGGATCAGGCCTTGATACTGCTGGAGCGTGGTGCCCGCCTGTTCGAACTGGCTGTCGTTGATGATCGAGATCTGCAAGCCTTCTTCCGACGCCGCGTCGAGCCAGGCCGACACGCGCGGATCGGGGAGCGTGAAGTTGTCCGGCAGCAGCAACAGCAACTGGTTCGACACCGCGTTTGCTCGTCCGGGGACGATGGTCAGACATAGAGAAAACAGGATCAGGCATGCCCTTAGGAACCGAATCGACTTGACCAACATGATGCTCTCCCGCCGGAATGGACGACACTTGATATCCAACACTCCTGGTACGCGCCTCGTCCGGATGCGCTCGGCGGCGACGCGTAGGGAACGACGTCGGCCGAGCGAATAAAAGATGGGTGGGCGACAGGCACGTTGCGAACCTGTGGCGACTTTTCGAGCGGGAAACAATCTGGCGCGGCATGGCTTCCATCAGGAAGTGCCGGATAACCAGTCATCCTCGACCGCGCGTCGAATCCGCCATTGGCAGCGCGTCGAAAGAAGCTAGCAACGTGCCAAGCCGGCCGCTTGCCGGATGCATGGGGACGCCGCGCGGACGTGGATGCCGCCGCCCTTCGGAATCGGCGAAAAATGTCGCAGCGTTGATACGTGCCGCGCGGGGGGGCGGCGCGTTTCCAACGCCGCGAAGCCATGACGAGCCCGCGCGCGACGAGGCGGCGACGTCGCGTAGCGAAACGAGTCGACGTCGGCGCGCCGTCAGCACGGCGGATGGCGACGCCGCCGACATCGTATGACGCATGCGCTCGCGCTGGCCGGGGATTGGACGGCTACGCGCGAGCGACGCGAAACGCGTCGAACCAGGGAAAAATGACGCTGATATGCAACATCGGCCTTCGTCATTTCACCTTGAACGCGTAGTCGCCCTGGGTCCGATGCCCGTCGGCGGCCACGGCCACCCAGTGCACGGTGTACTTGCCGGGCGCCAACGGAGGCAATGGGACGCTGATCGTCTTCGCGTCGTTCGGTGCGACGGTCGCCTTGGCGGTATTCACCGGCTTGCCCGCTGCATCGCTGACGGTGAGGGCGCTGAAGGCGGGCTCGAGCGGACCGTTGAAGACGATCGTCACGTTCGCGGGCGGCGATACCTCGGCGCCCGCCGACGGCGATTGCGTTTGCGGGAAGACGTGCGCGAAAGCCGCCGAAGGGATCGCGAAGCAGGCGATCGCCGCAGCCGCGGCGGCGCAGGCGCCGAGAAGCCGGCCGAATTTGGTCATGTTCATTCTCCCTTGCCGAAGAGGGGTTTGCCGAGCGAGTCGGGCAGCACGTCGTCCAGATAGAGATGCGCCTGCAGCAGGATGCCGACGCCTTTGCCGCTCGCATGATTGACGGGAATCTGCGCCTCGACGCCGAATTGCCCCCAGCGATTGAGCCACAGCAGGCCGGGGTTGACGGTCCCCGTGGTATGCCCCGAGCACGCGCCGCCGGTGCAAGTGCTCATCGGGAACTCGACGACCGGAATCAGATTGCTGAAAGGCGGCTTGAGCCCGACGTCCTGCACGAAGTTCTGCAGATAGGGCAGGCTGTACTGCAAGGTGACGCCCCAGTTCAGCGAATCCGGATCGGCGCTGCTGGTCGTCAGGCGCGGTCCTACGGCGCCCGTGATCGCCAATGGGCGCAGATATTTCAGGCTGTCGGGCAGATCGCCGAAACCCTTGCCGAAGTACAGCGTCGGCGAGAGCGCGGAGTGCGGGTCGGCGATCGCCTTTGAACCGGTTCCGCCGAGCTCGGCCACCACGCCGACCGATGCCATGAATTCGTGTGCGGCGTTCACGTAGAAGCGATACTTGGCGCCGACCGCGAAGTTGTCGAATCCTCGTGCCGAGCCGCCGTTCGGGGCATTCACGTTCACGTAGGTTCCCGTCACCGACAACGCGAAACTCGGCGTGATCAGCTTGTCCCATTCGAGCGTCGTCGTGTTGGCGCTCTGGGTGTCGCCGTCGTCCGTCTGCGACTTGAGGTGCCCGAATTCCAGATTGAGCTCGTCGCCGACGCCGGGGTCGTCGACCGCCATCGTCGCCGGGAATACGCGATTGCCCGCAATGGCGTGGGCGGCGGCAAGAGAAGGAACGAAAAGCGTAGCGACTACGGCAGCCGGAACAACGAGCGTCGCGAGCGCTGGTATACCGCTGCGAGGTGCGACGGTGCGCATGATTTATCCATTTTTGAATGGTCGTATGTGCGCGGTCGCGCATCCGTCGAGAGAGGCGCGACGCCGCGGCGACGCGATGGCGCGTGCGTCGCCGCATGACTGCTTCGATCAGGATAGGACAGGTGGGGCGCGTGGCTGCGCAGCGGTGAACGGGAAGACGCGACGAGGCGGCGAAATCGGCGCGGCGGCAGTCGCGCGGACTGTCCAAATCGTCGGCGTGAATGCGGCGGTCGTGCTCGGTACCGCCGGCGTGTGCGCGAGCAGCCCGCAATACGCGCACGCCTGCCAATGAACCGCTTTTTCGGACGACGGCGACGAGTCGGATGACGTTGCGTCGGTGCCGTCCTGCGCGGAGCAGAAAGCGCTCGGCAGCTCGCTGAAATGATGGCTGTTTGAAAGCGTGTGCGAAACCGTCGGCGCGAGCGTCGCCATCAGGATTGCAAGCAATCCGAGCATGCTGCCGATCTTGCGATGGAGAAGGCTGCGCATGGCCTTGACGGAATGACGGACGGACTCGAGAGCTGCGGCGGATTATGTCACGCGTCGCCGGTATTTCGAATCAGGGGGGGGCGACGAAAGCCTGATCGGGATCGTCGAGCGCCGTGCCGCGCGGATGATTTCGCGGTGATGTCGCGGTTCGCCGCCCGGCAATGTCGGCGAGGCGAACGAACCTGGCTTCGCGTCGGCGCCGGCGGATTCCGGGCGGTCGACGTTTCAGGTGCGAGACAATTTCAGCCTTCGCGGTGTTTGAGAACGTACTGGATTGTCCGCGTTCGCCTACTCGGTACAAGCGTGGCTTAAGACGCGCGGCCAGGCCCTGGATCGTGGCTGCGCGAAAGGCCGCTTGGACCGGCGTACGGCTTGCTTGCCGCGCGCGACGCATGTCTGCGAACGAATCTAGGAGGCTTGATGCGAGAGCGGCAAGCGCGGGGAAGTCGAGACTTCGACTGACAGGTTCTTCTACGAGTGAATGCCGTTCAGGATTCCCAACGTCGATTCGTCATCTTCTCGGCGAATCGATGTTGAAACGCCCGCTGGCGGCCGGGCTCTTTGGGGGCGCGCTGTCGGCGCCGATGCGATGCCGATCGACCTGCCGGTCGACGCGGCCTGCGGTGCTTCCGGTATGGAGGCGTTCGCCGGTTCCGTGCTCGCGTGCCGCCGCCGTACGTCTCGGCGCTCGGCGCGGCTTGCGGCGGCGATGATGCCGGCGATCGCTACATCAGCACGATGTCGTATTGCTCCTGACTCAGATTCGACTCGACCTGCAACGACACCGGCTTGCCGATGAAATCGATCAGCATCGCGAGATGCTGCGACTCCTCGTCGAGAAAGAGGTCGATCACCTGCTGCGACGCGATCACGCGGAATTCGCGCGGATTGAACTGCCGCGACTCGCGCAGGATCTCGCGCAGGACGTCGTAGCAGACGGTGCGCGACGTCTTCACCTGGCCCTTGCCCTGGCAGGTCGGGCACGGCTCGCACAGCACGTGCGCGAGCGATTCGCGCGTGCGCTTGCGCGTCATCTCGACGAGCCCCAACTGCGAGAAGCCGTTCACCGTCACGCGCGTGCGGTCGCGCGAGAGCGCCTTCTTCAGTTCGGCGAGCACCGCGTCGCGATGCTCGGCGTTCTCCATGTCGATGAAGTCGATGATGATGATCCCGCCGAGGTTGCGCAGCCGCAACTGCCGCGCGATCGTGTGCGCGGCCTCGAGATTCGTCTTGAAGATCGTGTCGTCGAAGTTGCGCGCGCCGACGTAGCCGCCCGTGTTCACGTCGATCGTCGTCATCGCTTCCGTCTGGTCGATCATCAGGTAGCCGCCCGACTTCAGATCGACGCGCCGCGACAGCGCCCGCTGGATCTCGGTCTCGATGCTGTACAGGTCGAAGAGCGGCCGCTCGCCGGTGTAGTGGTGCAGCTTCGGGCTCACGGCCGGCGTGAACTCGCCCGCGAAGTCGACGAGCCGCTGGTACGTCTCGCGCGAATCGACCTGGATGCGCGTCGTGTCGTCGTTCGCGAAATCGCGCAGCACGCGCTGCGCGAGATCGAGATCCTGGTACAGCAGACTTGTCGCGGGCAGGCGCTGGCCTTGCGCCACGATCGTCGCCCAGGTCTTGCGCAGGTACGCGACGTCGGCGGCGAGCTCGTCGCCCGTCGCGTCCTCGGCGATCGTGCGCACGATGTAGCCGCCTTTCTCGTCGGCGGGGATCACGGCGGTCAGCCGCGCGCGCACGGCCTCGCGCTCGGTCTCGCTCTCGATCTTCTGCGAGATGCCGATGTGCGGCTCCTGCGGCAGGTAGACGAGCGTGCGGCCCGCGATGCTGATCTGCGTCGACAGCCGCGCGCCCTTCGTGCCGATCGGGTCCTTGATCACCTGAACCATCAGCGTCTGCCCCTCGAACACGATCTTCTCGATCGGCTGCTGCACGACGGCGGGCGCGTCGCCCGCGCGCGGCTGCCAGATGTCGGCGACGTGCAGGAACGCCGCGCGCTCGAGCCCGATGTCGATGAACGCCGACTGCATGCCGGGCAGCACGCGCACGACCTTGCCGAGATAGATGTTGCCGACGCGCCCGCGCGACAGCGTGCGCTCGACGTGAAGCTCCTGCACCGCGCCTTGTTGGACGAGCGCGACCCGCGTTTCCTGCGGCGTGATGTTGATCAGGATTTCTTCGTTCATGGTGTGATTCAGAAGGAGACGTGCGCCGCGCGAAGCAGCGTCGCGGTCTCAAAAAGGGGCAGACCCATGATACCTGAATGGGAACCGTCGATTCGTTCTACGAATTCCGCCGCGCGCCCCTGGATCGCGTAGGCGCCCGCCTTGCCGAACGGCTCGCCGCTCTCGACGTAGCGCGCGAGCGCGGCGGGCGCCGCCGCCGCGAAGCGGACCTCGGAGCGCGACAGCGCGGGCGGCATCAGCTCGCCCGTCGCGTCGATCACCGCGAGCGCCGTCAGTACTTCGTGCGTGCGGCCGGCGAGGCGCATGAGCATCGCGAGCGCGTCGGCGGCGTCGGCGGGCTTGCCGAGGATCGCGCCGTCGATCGTCACGGTCGTATCGGCGACGAGCACGGGCGCGGCCGGCTTGCCGTTCGCGACGAGCCGCGCGCGCGCCGCCTCCGCCTTCGCGACGCACACGCGCAGCACGTAGTGGTCGGGCGCTTCGCCCGGCAGCTCGGCTTCGAGCGCTTCGGCGTCCTCGTGGGGCGCGGGCGTCAGCAGTTCGTAGCGCACGCCGAGCTGATCGAGCAGTTCCCGGCGGCGAGGGCTTTGCGAGGCGAGGTAAATGAACGGGTAGGACGGGGCGGCGGCGCTGTCGGGCATCGTCTTGTCTCGATGGGCGCGTGCGCGGCGCGTCGGGCGACGGCCGCTACGCGCGATGATAGGGATGATTCTGCGTGATGCTCCACGCGCGGTAAAGCTGCTCGGCGAGCAGCACGCGAACCATGCCGTGCGGCAGCGTGAGGCTCGATACGCGCAGCAGCAGTTCGGCGCGCGACTTGAGCGCCGGATCGAGCCCGTCGGCGCCGCCGATCACGAACGCGACGTCGCGGCCGTCCTGCCGCCACGCGGGCAGCGCCTGCGCGAGCTGCATCGTGGTCCAGTCGCGGCCGTGCTCGTCGAGCGCGACGACGCGCGCGTTCTTCGGCAGCGCGGCCTCGATCCGTTGCTTCTCGGCGGCCATCACGCTCTCGGCCGTGCGCGAACCCGAGCGCAGCTCGGGCTTCACCTCGCGCAGCTCGATCCGCAGCTCGGGCGGCATCCGCTTCGTATATTCGTCGAAGCCGGTCGCGATCCAGCCGGGCATCTTGTGGCCGACCGCGACGATGTGCAGTTTCATGGCGGCGAACGCAATGCAAGCGGCGAAACCGCGCGTCAGCGGCGGCGCGCGGCCGTCGTCTTGCGGGCCGGGCGCGCGGCGGGGGCTTCGTCGGCCGCGTCCTCGTCCTCGTCGGCGCCGTCGGCCGCGCGCGCGCCGCGCGCATTCGGCGAAGCCGGGCCGCCCAGCTTCATCCGCACGGGCTTGTCGCCCCAGATTTCCTCGAGGTTGTAGTACTGGCGCAGTGCGGGCTGCAGGATGTGGACGACCGCGTCGCCGCAGTCGACGAGCACCCATTCGCCCGTGTCCTCGCCCTCGGAGCTGACGACGTCGCCGCCCGCTTCCTTGACCTTGTCGCGCACGTTGGACGCGAGCGCCTTCGTCTGCCGGTTCGACGTGCCGGACGCGACGATCACGCGGTCGAACAGCTCGGTCAGGTGGCTCGTGTTGAACACTTTGATGTCTTGCGCCTTGATGTCTTCGAGAGCGTCGACGATCACACGCTGGAGTTTGCGGATATCCATGGAATCAGGGATGGTAGAGACGGTGTTGGAGAATATAGGCCCAGACGGCGCCGGGCACGTGCTCGGCCGATGCGTCGGGCACCTGCGCGCGCCGCGCGATGCATGCGCGCAGATGCGCGCGGATGTCGGTCGCGGCGACGTCGAGCGAGAGCGTCGTGTCGATCAGCAGGCGCCCGGCGGGCGTCGCCTGCAGCACGGCCGCGCTCGCCTGCCGGCTCGCGATCTCGGCCGCGACGGCGGGCGACGCCGCCGCGAAGTCGAAGCCCGGCCGCGTCGCCGCGCACACGTGCGCGAAATCGAAGAGCCTGCGCCAGTCGCGCCACGTGTCGAGGCGCACGAGCTGGTCGGCGCCGATCAGGAGCGACAGCGACGCGTCGGGGCCGACCCGCTTGCGCCAGCGCTCGAGCGTCTCGACGGTGTAGGTCGGGCCGGCGTGCTCGATCTCGTCGGTCGCGACGCTCACGGCGACGCCCGGCAGCACGAGCGAGCCCGCTGCCGCGCGGGTCATCGCGAGCCGGTGCTCGGCCGCCGAAACGTCCTGCTTCTGATAAGGCTGGCCGGCCGGCATCAGCACGAGCTCGGTCAGGCGAAGCGCGTCGGCGAAGCGGCGCGCGAGCGCGAGATGGCCGTCGTGGATCGGATCGAACGTGCCGCCGAGCATGCCGATGCGGCGCGGCAGCGGGGGCGGGCCGGCGTTGTCGGGATGCGGAACGGGTCCTTTCGCGGGATCGGCCCGGCGGGCGGCGGGGCGGCTCATGCCCAGTCGCGCGGCGCGAGGAAGTCGCTGTAGAGGCGCGCCTCCGGCGTGCCCGGTTCCGGGCGCCAGTCGTAGCGCCAGCTCGCCGTCGGCGGCATCGACAGCAGGATCGACTCGGTGCGCCCGCCGCTTTGCAGGCCGAACAGCGTGCCGCGGTCGAACACGAGATTGAACTCGACGTAGCGGCCGCGCCGGTATGCCTGGAATGCGCGCTCGCGTTCGCCGTACGGCGTGTCGCGGCGCCGCTCGACGATCGGCAGGTACGACGGCAGGAACGCATCGCCGACGCTTTGCAGCATTTCAAACGAGCGTTCGAAGCCGAGCTCCGAGAAGTCGTCGAAGAAGATGCCGCCGACGCCGCGCGCCTCGTTGCGGTGCTTGAGGAAGAAATAGTCGTCGCACCACTGCTTGAAGCGCGGGTACAGATCGGGGCCGAACGGGTCGAGCGACGCGCGGCACGTGCGATGGAAATGCTGCGCGTCTTCGTCGAAGCCGTAAATCGGCGTCAGATCCATGCCGCCGCCGAACCAGAACACGGGCGCTTCGCCCGGCTTCGTCGCGATCAGCATCCGGACGTTCATGTGGACGGTCGGGCAGTACGGATTGCGCGGGTGCAGCACGAGCGACACGCCGAGCGCCTCGAAGCCGCGCCCGGCAAGCTGCGGGCGCGCGGCGCTCGCGGACGGCGGCAGCGCGTCGCCCGCGACGTCGGAAAAGCCGATGCCCGCGCGCTCGAAGAAGCCGCCTTCCTCGAGAATGCGCGTGCAGCCGCCGCCGCGCAGCCGCTCGCCGGGGCCGCGCTGCCACGCGTCGGCGGCGAGCGGGGTGCCGTCGAAGGCGCCGAGCGCATCGGCGATGCGCGTCTGCAGCCCTTGCAGATACGCGCGTACTCGGTTGACGTCGTAAGTCGAATCGGTCATCGATGTGGGGCGGCATCCGCGTGACGGATGCCGTCGAAAAATGCTTCTGCCGGGCATTCTAGCGAACCCCGGCAGAGGAGAGGGCGCGCCGGCCGCGGAGGCGGCGCGCGAAGGGGCGACGCGGCGCGTCAGACCGTCTTGCGGCTGAGCGCGCGGTAGCCGATGTCGCGGCGGTACTGCATGCCCTCGAAGTTGATCTGGTTGATCGTCTCGTACGCGGCCTGCTGCGCGCCGCGCACCGAATCCGCGAGGCCGACGACGCACAGCACGCGCCCGCCCGACGTGACGAGCTTGTCGCCGTCGAACGTCGTGCCCGCGTGGAACGTCACCGAATGCGCGGTTTCCGCCGGGATGCCGTTGATCCGGTCGCCCTTCCTCGGCGAATCGGGGTAGCCGTGCGCGGCGAGCACGACGCCGAGCGCGGTGCGGCGGTCCCATTCGAGATCGACCGTGTCGAGCGTGCCCGCGATCGCCTGCTCGACGACCTTCGAGAAATCGCTCTTCAGGCGCGCCATGATCGGCTGCGTTTCGGGGTCGCCCATCCGGCAGTTGAATTCGAGCGTGCGCGGGTTGCCGTCCTTGTCGATCATCAGGCCCGCATACAGGAAGCCCGTGAAGCGGATGCCGTCCTTTTCCATGCCGCGCACGGTCGGCATGATGATCTCGCGCATCACGCGCGCGTGCATCTGCGGCGTGACGATCGGCGCGGGCGAGTACGCGCCCATGCCGCCCGTGTTCGGGCCGCGGTCGCCGTCGAGGAGGCGCTTGTGATCCTGGCTCGACGCGAGCGCGAGCGCGTTCTTGCCGTCGACCATCACGATGAAGCTCGCTTCCTCGCCGTCGAGGAATTCCTCGATCACGACGCGCGCGCCGGCGTCGCCGAGCTTGTTGCCGGACAGCATCATGTCGACGGCCTCGTGCGCCTCTTCCAGCGTCGTCGCGACGACGACGCCCTTGCCGGCCGCGAGGCCGTCGGCCTTCACGACGATCGGCGCGCCCTTCGCGTCGAGGTACGCGTGCGCGGCGGCCGCGTCGGTGAAGGTTTCGTAGCCGGCGGTGGGAATGCCGTGGCGCTTCATGAACGCCTTCGCGAAATCCTTCGAGCTCTCGAGCTGCGCCGCTTCCCTCGTCGGGCCGAAGATTTTCAGGCCGCGCGAGCGGAAGTGGTTGACGATGCCCGCCGCGAGCGGCGCTTCCGGGCCGACGAGCGTGAACGCGACGCCTTCGGACTCGGCGAAATCGGCGAGATCGTCGAGCGAGCTCAGATCGACGTTCTTCAGGCGCTCGTCCTGCGCGGTGCCGCCGTTGCCGGGCGCAACGTAGACGAGCTGGACGCGCGGCGACTGGGCGAGCTTCCAGGCGAGCGCATGTTCGCGGCCGCCGGAGCCGACGACGAGTAGTTTCATGGGATTCCCCGCAGACTAGAAAATAGGACGGCCGGCACGCACGAGGCGGGCCGGCCGCGAGATTCGGCTGCGGCCGCCTTTCGCCGGAAAGTGCGGCCGCTCAACGTTCATTCCTCGACGACGACGGCGTTCGTGTAGACCTCCTGCACGTCGTCGAGATTTTCGAGCGCGTCCAGGAGCTTTTGCATCTTCGCCGCGTCTTCGCCGGTGAACTCGATCTCGTTCTGCGGCTTCATCGTGACTTCGGCGAGTTCGGCCTTGAAGCCTGCCGCTTCGAGCGCGTCCTTCACCTTCGAGAATTCCTGCCAGTCGCACAGCACTTCGATCGAGCCGTCGTCGTTCGTGTTCACGTCGTTCGCGCCCGCTTCGAGCGCCGCTTCCATCAGCGCGTCTTCCGACGTGCCCGGCGCGAACAGGAACTGGCCGACGTGATCGAACATGAACGCGACCGAGCCGTCGGTGCCCATGTTGCCGCCGAACTTCGAGAACGCGTGGCGCACTTCGGCGACGGTGCGGGTGCGGTTGTCGGTCAGCGTGTCGACGATGATCGCCGCGCCGCCGATGCCGTAGCCTTCGTAGCGGATCTCTTCGTAGTTCGCGCCGTCCGCGCCGCCGACGCCGCGGTCGATCGCGCGCTTCACGTTGTCCTTCGGCATGTTCGCGTCGGCCGCCTTGTCGACCGCGAGACGCAGGCGCGGGTTCGAGTTCGGATCGCCGCCGCCGAGGCGCGCGGCCACCTGGATTTCCTTGATGAGGCGCGTCCAGATCTTGCCGCGCTTCGCATCGGCCGCCGCTTTCTTATGCTTGATGTTGGCCCATTTCGAGTGACCAGCCATACTTTTCTCCGTCCGCCCGCGCGCATGCCGCGCCGGCGTTTAGCAATTGTCTGTCGTTGAGTCCGGCGGCCGCGTGAGCGGGCGAGCGCCGCTTGGGCCGCGCGTTGTCGAGTGGAACGAGATTTTATCACGCGGCGGTGCGCCGAACGGCTGCCGGACGATGGCCGGGCCGCGGCCGAACCGCCCGCGAGGCGCGGCGCGCCGAAGGAACGCCGCGCGTGAGCGGGCGGCGGGGCACGGCCCGCGCCCGCGCGAATCGCCGGTTTTTCTCGTCAGTTTTTCGTGCCGAACAGGCGATCGCCCGCGTCGCCCAGGCCCGGGACGATGTAGGCGTGGCCGTCGAGGTGCGAGTCGAGCGACGCGACGAAGAGCTTCACGTCCGGATGCGCGTCCTGGAACACCTGCACGCCTTCCGGCGCCGCGACGAGCGCGAGGAACATGATCCGGTCGCCCGGCACGCCGCGGCGCTTGAGGACGTCGATCGCGTGGGCGGCCGAATAGCCCGTCGCGACCATCGGATCGCACAGGATGAAGATCCGGTCTTCGAGGTCGGGCAGGCGCACCAGGTATTCGACCGGGCGGTGGTCGTCGGCGCGGTACACGCCGATGTGGCCGACGCGCGCCGACGGAATCAGCTCGAGCAGGCCGTCCGACATCCCGACGCCCGCGCGCAGCACGGGCACGATCGCGAGCTTCTTGCCGGCGATCACGGGCGCGTCGATCTCGACGAGCGGCGTTTCGACCCGCTTCGTCGTGATCGGCAGGTTGCGGGTGATCTCGTAGCCCATCAGCAGCGTGATCTCGCGCAAGAGCTCGCGGAACGTGCGCGTCGACGTGTCCTTGTCGCGCATGTGCGTGAGTTTGTGCTGGATCAGCGGATGGTCGAGGATGAAGAGATTCGGAAAACGGCTGTCCTGTTTCATGGAGGAGGCGGCTCAAGGGATTCGGGGGCGGCGGGCGGGCCGGGTCGGCAGTCCGCGCGCGGAACAGGCGCAAGTTTACCGAAGATGAACGCTCGCGA
Source organism: Burkholderia oklahomensis C6786 (assembly GCF_000959365.1). Lineage (NCBI taxonomy): Bacteria > Pseudomonadati > Pseudomonadota > Betaproteobacteria > Burkholderiales > Burkholderiaceae > Burkholderia > Burkholderia oklahomensis. The sequence continues at coordinate 476,405 of NZ_CP009555.1, read as the reverse complement.
TCCGGATATTATCGGCGTTTCGGCGCGCGCTTAGGTGCGCGTTCGGTCGCAGGCGGCGGGAAACGCGCGGGCGCGGCGTCCGGCGGCCCCGCCGGCGAAGGATTTCGTCAGACAGGCATCGGCAAGGAACACGCTCAATGGATCTGGGAATCGCAGGACGGACCGCGCTCGTGTGCGCGGCCAGCAAGGGGCTCGGGCGCGGCTGCGCGCAGGCGCTCGCGGCCGAGGGCGCGAAGCTCGTGATCGTCGCGCGCACGCGGCAGACGCTCGACGCCGCCGCGGCCGACATCCGCGCGAAGACGGGCGCCGACGTGACGGCCGTCGCGTGCGACATCACGACGCCCGAAGGGCGCGCCGCCGCGCTCGCCGCGTGCCCGCAGCCCGACATTCTCGTGACGAACGCGGGCGGCCCGCCGCCCGGCGACTTCCGCGATTTCTCGCACGACGACTGGATCCGCGCGCTCGAGGCGAACATGCTGACGCCGATCGAGCTGATCCGCGCGACCGTCGACGGGATGATCGCGCGCCGCTTCGGCCGCATCGTCAACATCACGAGCTCGGCCGTGAAGGCGCCGATCGACGTGCTCGCGCTGTCGAACGGCGCGCGCTCGGGCCTCACGGGCTTCGTCGCGGGGCTCGCGCGCAAGGTCGCCGAGCACAACGTGACGATCAACAACCTGCTGCCGGGCCTCTTCGACACCGACCGGATCGCGACGACGCTCGCCGCCGCGGCGAAGGCGCAGGGCGCGACGGTCGACGAGCTGCGCGCGCGGCGCACGAGGGAGATTCCGGCCAAGCGCCTCGGCACGCCCGACGAGTTCGGCGCGGCGTGCGCGTTCCTGTGCAGCGTCCATGCGGGCTACATCACCGGGCAGAACTGGCTGCTCGACGGCGGCGCGTATCCCGGCACGTTTTGAGCCTGTTTTGAGTCCGTCATCCCGAGCCCGTAAAGTAGCGATGCGGTGCGCGGGCGCGCCGGCCGTGGTTCGGGCGGCATCGCCCGGCCGCACGCGGCGCGCGGGCTCGACCCGCATCGATAGATCAGCAAAAAAGGATTCGCAGATGAGCACACCCCGCATTGCGCTGATCGCGCACGATGCGAAGAAGGACGAAATCGTCGCGCTCGCGGGCGCATACCGGCCGACGCTCGCGCAATGCCGGCTCGTCGCGACGGGCACGACGGGCGGACGGATCGCGCAGGCGCTCGGGCTCGAGGTCGAGCGCAAGCTGTCGGGGCCGCTCGGCGGCGACTTGCAGATCGGCGCGGAGCTCGCGGACGGGCGCGTCGACGTCGTGATCTTCCTGCGCGATCCGATGACCGCGCAGCCGCACGATCCGGACATCACCGCGCTCGTGCGCGCGTGCGACGTGCACGACGTGCCGGTCGCGACCAACGTCGCGACGGCGCGCATGCTGCTCGACGACCTGACGCGCCGGCTCGCGGCGAAGGCGTGAGCGGCGCGGCGCGCCGCGCCGCGAGCGGACGATCCGGCGCGGCCGGGATCGGGCCTGGGCGGGCGCGACGGCGCTAGCGGGGGCGATGGGCCGGGCGCATGCGGCGGACGACATCGGCGGGCGCGACGGCCGCTCGGCGCTCGGTGCTTTCCGGGCGCGCGGCAGCCTTTCGGCAACGTCGCCTTCGTTTCTTGGGCGAGTCGTTCTCTTTCGGCGCGGTTGCCGTGGCGCGTCGGGCGCGCCGCCGCTTTCCTGTCCTGCGGCATTGCCGTCGCGGTTCGGCCGCGCTGCCGTTCGCTGAACGCGCGCCGGCGCGGTTGCCGTGGCGTCGCGTCGCGCGGCGCCGTTCGCCGTCCGCCATCGCGGTTCGGCCGCTTTCCATTTCGATCCCGCATCGACCCCGCATCGAAGCCAAGCCCTGCAAGAGTTCTCGCAACGCGCGACAATCGTGCGGCGCGACGCAAGCGCGCCGACGGCGGCGACGTCGCGCGGCGCGCGCGAGCCGTTCCGCTCGCCGGCCGCGGACGGCGGGCGCGCTCGTCCACGTATTTCGCGCGCCCGCGCATCGCCCGGGCGCGCCAGCCGATTCCGAACTCAACGCTCAACGCAACCAGGAGGAGCCAGCATGCCGAAGGCAATTCGATACGACCAGCCGGGCGGACCGGAAGTCATGAAGTGGGTCGACGTCGACGTCGGCGCGCCGCAGCCGGGCGAAGTCCGCATCAAGCAGCACGCGGTCGGCCTCAACTACATCGACGTCTATTTCCGCACCGGCCTCTACCCGCAGCCGCTGCCGGGCGGCCTCGGCATGGAGGCGGCGGGCGAGGTCACGGAAATCGGCGACGGCGTGACGACGCTCAAGCCGGGCGACCGCGTCGCCTACGTCGCGCAGCCGCCGGGCGCTTACGCGCAGGAGCGCGTGCTGTCCGCCGCGAAGCTCGTCAAGCTGCCGGACGGCATCGGCTACGACGACGCGGCGTCGGCGATGCTGCAGGGCCTGACCGCGCAGTATCTGTTGCGCCGCACGTATCCGGTCAAGCCGGGCGACACGATCCTGATCCACGCGGCGGCGGGCGGCGTCGGCCTCCTCGTCTGCCAGTGGGCGAAGGCGCTCGGCGCGACGGTGATCGGCACGGTCGGCTCCGACGAGAAGGCCGCGCTCGCGAAGTCGCACGGCTGCGATCATCCGATCGTCTATACGCGCGAGAACTTCACCGAACGCGTGAAGGAAATCACGAACGGCGCGGGCGTGCCGGTCGTCTACGACTCGATCGGCAAGGACACGTACGTCGGCTCGCTCGACTGTCTCGCGCCGCTCGGGCTTTTCGTCAGCTTCGGCAACGCGTCCGGGCCGCTGCCGCCGATCGACTCGAAGGCGTTCTCGTCGCGCGGCTCGCTGTTCTTCACGCGGCCGACGCTGTTCTCGTACATCGCGAAGCGCGAGGATCTCGATCGCAACGCGGCCGAGTTGTTCGACGTGCTCACGTCGGGACGCGTGAAGACGAGCATCCAGCAGCGCTATCCGCTCGAGAACGTCGCGCAGGCGCACCGCGATCTCGAGGCGCGGCGCACGACGGGGTCGACGATCCTGGTGCCTTGACCACGCGGGCGCGCGTGCGCCGGCATCGGCGCGCGCCGACGCCGCGCACGCGAGCTCGCGCTCGCTGACGCACCTTTTCAGCGCGGAAACGGAGGATGACGTTCGGCCGCCGGCGAGAGCGCTTGCGCGTCGTGCGTGTGGTCGACGCGCTCGCGCGCGGCCCGTCGGTCATGCCGATCACGCACACGGCGCTCGAACTCGGCTACGGGAGCGAGCAGCTTCACGACGCTATTCACGCGGCTCCCGCGCTCGGCCGCCGCGCCATTGCATGCGGCAGCGCCATGCGCGGGACGGCGGTCGGCCGGAAGGCGCTCCGCGCCTGCCGACGCTGGATGGAGCGCAGCGCGCCGGCTGCGCGCGCGTCGATGTTTACGCGTTTTTTACACCCCCCTTCGAACCTTTGACCTGCCCTTTACACGCGATCCTCTAACGTTTCACCGGTTCGATTTGGAACACGGAGAAACAAAAATGGATGCGGTTTACATAGGCGGTCTGGCGCTTTTCACCGGGTTGATACTCGCGCTGATCGCCGGTTGCGAGAAGCTTGCGCAATACGGTCGCGGGGGGCGTTCATGAGCTGGATGTTGTGGTTGGCGGGGGCGTCGACGTTCCTGCTGTTCGCGTATCTCGTCTACGCGCTGCTGCGCGCGGAGGACATCGAATGAACGCGAACGATCTGTTGCAGGCGGCGCTTTTCATCGTCGTCCTGATCGCGGCCGCGGTGCCGGTCGCGCGTTATCTGACGCGCGTGATGGACGGCTCGTCGGCCGTCGTGCGCGTATTCGGCCCGCTCGAGCGCGTGCTCTACCGAATCGCGGGCGTCGATCCGCAGGCCGAGATGGGCTGGAAGCAGTACGCGGTCGCGACGATCGCGTTCAATGCGCTCGGCGTGCTGTTCCTCTACGCGCTGCTGCGCGTGCAGGGCCTGCTGCCGGCCAATCCGCAAGGCTTCGGCCCGATGACGGTCGACGGCGCGTTCAACACCGCCGTCTCGTTCGTCACGAACACGAACTGGCAGGACTACACGCCCGAGCAGACCGTCAGCTATCTGACGCAGATGCTCGGCCTGACCGTGCAGAACTTCCTGTCGGCGGCGACGGGCATCGTCGTCGTGATCGCGTTGATCCGCGGCTTCGCCCGCCATACCGCGCAGACGATCGGCAACTTCTGGGTCGACGTGACGCGCGTGACGTTCTACGTGCTCGTGCCGATGGCCGCGATCATCGCCGCGCTCCTGATGAGCCAGGGCGTGATCCAGAACCTGAAGGCGTACCAGGACGTGCCGACGCTGCAGACGACGGCCTACGCGGCGCCGAAGCTCGACGCGCAGGGCAATCCCGTCAAGGACGCGAAGGGCAGCCCGGTGACGGTGCAAACGAGCGTGAAGTCGCAGACGCTCGCGATGGGCCCTGTTGCTTCGCAGGAAGCGATCAAGATGCTTGGCACGAACGGCGGCGGCTTCTTCAACGGCAACTCCGCGCATCCGTACGAGAACCCGACGCCGTTCTCGAACTTCCTGCAGATCTTCTCGATCCTGATCATTCCGGCCGCGCTTTGCCTCGTGTTCGGCAGCGTGATCGGCGATCGCCGGCAGGGCGTCGCGGTGCTCGCCGCGATGACGGTCGCGCTCGCGATCGCGATCGGCGTCGAGACGAGCGCGGAGCAGGGCGGCACGCCCGTGCTCGCCGCGCTGAACGTCGATCAGGCGCCGAGCGAGCTGCAGGCGGGCGGCAACATGGAAGGCAAGGAAACGCGCTTCGGCATCGCGCAGACGGGCATTTTCGTCGTCGCGACGACGGCCGCGTCGTGCGGCGCGGTCGACGCGATGCACGATTCGCTGACGCCCGTCGGCGGCCTCGTGCCGATGCTCCTGATGCAGTTGGGCGAAGTGATCTTCGGCGGCGTCGGCTCCGGCCTCTACGGGATGCTCGTGTTCGCGCTCCTCGCGGTGTTCGTCGCGGGCCTGATGATCGGCCGCACGCCCGAGTACGTCGGCAAGAAGATCGAGTCGTACGAGATGAAGATGGTGTCGATCGTCGTGCTGCTCACGCCGCTCCTCGTGCTCGTCGGCACGTCGATCGCCGTGCTCGCCGCCGCGGGCCGCGCCGGCATCGCGAACCCGGGCCCGCACGGCTTCTCGGAGATCCTGTACGCGTTCAGCTCGGCCGCGAACAACAACGGCAGCGCGTTCGGCGGCCTGTCCGTCAACACGCCGTTCTACAACTGGATGACGGCGATCGCGATGTGGTTCGGCCGCTTCGGCACGATCGTCCCGGTGCTCGCGATCGCCGGCTCGCTCGCCGCGAAGAAGCGCATCGCCGCGACGAGCGGCACGCTGCCGACGCACGGCCCGCTCTTCGTCGTGCTGCTGCTCGGCACGGTGCTGCTCGTCGGCGCGCTCACCTACGTGCCGGCGCTCGCGCTCGGCCCGGGCGTCGAGCATCTGATGCTGTTCGTCGGCGCGCATTGAACGTGCGGCCGACACGAGAGGACTAGCGCAACCAGCAACTGGATACGCGCATCTGAAGGATTGCAATGACTCAACATTCCGCTACGCGATCGATGTTCGACCCGGCGCTCGTGCGCCCGGCGATCGTCGATTCGTTCAAGAAACTCACGCCGCGCACGCAGTTCCGCAACCCGGTGATGTTCTGCGTGTACGTCGGCAGCATCCTGACGACGATCCTCTGGATCGCCGCGCTGATGGGGCAGGCCGAGGCGCCCGCGGGCTTCATTCTCGCGGTCACGCTGTGGCTGTGGTTCACCGTGCTGTTCGCGAATTTCGCCGAGGCGCTCGCCGAGGGCCGCTCGAAGGCGCAGGCCGCGTCGCTTCGCAGCGCGAAGAAGGACGTGATGGCGAAGAAGCTCAACGAGCCGCATCCGAAGTCGCCCGTGCGCATCACGACGGCGTCGGATCTGCGCCGCGGCGACGTCGTGCTCGTCGAGGCGGGCGACACGATTCCCGCCGACGGAGAGGTGATCGAAGGCGTCGCGTCGGTCGACGAATCGGCGATCACCGGCGAATCGGCGCCCGTGATCCGCGAGTCGGGCGGCGACTTCTCGTCGGTGACGGGCGGCACGCGCGTGCTGTCCGACTGGATCGTCGTCCAGGTGACGGCGAACCCGGGCGAAGCGTTCCTCGACCGGATGATCGCGATGGTCGAAGGCGCGAAGCGCAAGAAGACGCCGAACGAGATCGCGCTGACGATCCTGCTCGTCGCGCTGACGATCGTGATGCTGCTCGCGACCGCGACGCTCCTGCCGTTCTCGATGTTCTCCGTCGAAGCGATGAAGGCGGGCCACGTCGTGACGATCACCGCGCTCGTCGCGCTGCTCGTGTGCCTGATCCCGACGACGATCGGCGGCCTCTTGTCCGCGATCGGCGTGGCCGGGATGAGCCGGATGATGCAGGCGAACGTGATCGCGACGTCGGGCCGCGCGGTCGAGGCGGCGGGCGACGTCGACGTGCTGCTGCTCGACAAGACCGGCACGATCACGCTCGGCAACCGCCAGGCGTCGACGTTCCTGCCGGCGCCGGAGGTGACCGAAGTGATGCTCGCCGACGCGGCGCAGTTGTCGTCGCTCGCCGACGAGACGCCGGAGGGCCGCAGCATCGTCGTGCTCGCGAAGGAGCGCTTCAACATCCGCCAGCGCGACATGGGCTCGCTGCACGCGGTGTTCCTGTCGTTCTCCGCGCAGACGCGGATGAGCGGCGTCGACCTGTCCCCCCACGGGACTTCCTCCGGGGCGCCGGGCCGCGAGATTCGCAAGGGCGCGGCCGACGCGGTGAAGAAGTACGTCGAGGCGAACGGCGGCCGCTTTCCGGCCGAAGTGGCGAACACGGTGACGGACGTCGCGCGCCGCGGCAGCACGCCGCTCGTCGTCGCGGAGAAATACGCCGATGCGGCCGGCCGGGACGTCGCGCGCGTGCTCGGCGTGATCGAGCTGAAGGACATCGTGAAGGGCGGCATCAAGGAGCGCTTCGCCGAGCTGCGCAAGATGGGCATCAAGACCGTGATGGTGACGGGCGACAACCGGCTGACGGCCGCGGCGATCGCGGCGGAAGCGGGCGTCGACGACTTCCTCGCGGAAGCGACGCCCGAGGCGAAGCTGTCGACGATCCGCGAGCATCAGGCGGCGGGCCGGCTCGTCGCGATGACGGGCGACGGCACGAACGACGCGCCGGCGCTCGCGCAGGCGGACGTCGCGGTCGCGATGAACTCGGGCACGCAGGCGGCGAAGGAAGCGGGCAACATGGTCGACCTCGACTCGAATCCGACCAAGCTGATCGAGATCGTCGAGATCGGCAAGCAGATGCTGATGACGCGCGGCTCGCTCACGACGTTCTCGATCGCCAACGACATCGCGAAGTACTTCGCGATCATCCCGGCCGCGTTCGCGACGACCTATCCGCAGCTGAACGCGCTGAACGTGATGCATCTCGCGACGCCCGCGTCGGCGATCATGTCGGCCGTGATCTTCAACGCGCTCATCATCGTGCTCTTGATTCCGCTCGCGCTGAAGGGCGTGCGCTACCGCGCGCTCGGCGCCGCGTCGCTGCTGCGCCGCAATCTGCTCGTCTACGGCTTGGGCGGGATTCTCGTGCCGTTCGTCGGCATCAAGCTGATCGACGTCGTGCTCGCCGCCCTCGGCTGGGTTTAAAGGAACATCGCCATGAAATCACTGTTTCGTCCGCTCATCGTCGTGTTCGCCGTGCTGGTCGCCGTGACGGGGCTCGCGTATCCGGCCGTGATGACGGTCTTCGGCCAGGCCGTGTTCCCGTCGCAGGCGAACGGCAGCCTCATCGAGAAGGACGGCTTGGTCGTCGGCTCCGCGCTGATCGGCCAGCAGTTCGATGCGCCGCAGTACTTCTGGGGCCGCCTGTCCGCGACGAGCCCGATGCCGTACAACGCGACGGGCTCGGGCGGCTCGAACCTCGGGCCGCTCAATCCTTCGCTCAAGGATCAGGTGAAAGGACGGCTCGACGCGCTGAAGGCGGCGGGCACCGATCTGTCGAAGCCCGTGCCCGTCGATCTCGTGACGGCGTCGGCGAGCGGCCTCGATCCGGAGATCAGCCCGGCCGCGGCCGACTACCAGGTCGCGCGGATCGCGCACGCGCGCAAGATGCCGGAAGCCGACGTGCGGCGGCTCGTGGAGGACAGCACCGCGGGCCGCCAGTTCGGCGTGCTCGGCGAGCCGCGCGTGAACGTGCTGAAGCTGAACCTCGCGCTCGATGCCGCGCAGGCCGCGCATTGACGCGAGACGCCCGGGAGCGCCGCGCCGTCCGCAAGGCCGCGCGCCGCGAGCGCGGCAAAGGCGGTGGCGTGGGAACGCCGCCTTTGCCGCCACGGCATCCGGACGACGCCGCCTCGGCGTCGTCCTTTCCTTTTTGGGCGTTTTGGAACGACAATGAATTTCAGCCGCCAACCGGAGACCTTGGCCTCGCATGAACCGTCCCGATCCTGACCAGCTTCTCGACAAGATCCAGCGGGAAGAGGAAAAGCAGCAGCGCGGCAAGCTGAAGATCTTCTTCGGCGCGTCGGCGGGCGTCGGCAAGACCTACGCGATGCTGCTGGCTGCGCGCGCGCGCAAGCAGGAAGGCGTCGACGTCGTCGTCGGCATCGTCGAGACGCACGGCCGCAGCGAAACGGCGTCGCTCGTCGACGGGCTCGACGTGCTGCCGCTCGCGCAGATCGAATACCGCGGCCGCACGCTCGGCGAATTCGATCTCGACGCGGCGCTCGCGCGCCGCCCGCAGCTCGTCCTCGTCGACGAGCTCGCGCACTCGAACGTGCCGGGCGCGCGGCACCTGAAGCGCTGGCAGGACGTGTACGAGCTGCTCGACGCGGGCATCGACGTCTACACGACCGTCAACGTCCAGCATCTCGAGAGCCTGAACGACGTGGTCGGCGCGATCACGGGCATCCGCGTGTGGGAAACCGTGCCCGATCGCGTGTTCGACGTCGCCGACGAAGTCACGCTCGTCGACCTGCCCGCCGAGGAGCTGCTGAGCCGGCTGCGCGAAGGCAAGGTCTACATGGCGCAGCAGGCCGAGCGGGCGGTGCGCAACTTCTTCCGCAAGGGCAACCTGATCGCGCTGCGCGAGCTCGCGCTGCGCCGCACGGCGGACCGCGTCGACGCGCAGATGCGCGAGTACCGCGCGGACCGCTCGATCCAGCGGATCTGGCAGGCCCGCGAGCGCCTGCTCGTGTGCGTCGGCCCCGGCCCCGAGGCGCCGACGCTCGTGCGGGCGGCCGCGCGCCTCGCCGCGAGCCTGAAGGCCGACTGGCTCGCCGTGTACGTCGAGACGCCGCGGCTCGCGCGGCTGCCGGACACGGTCAGGCAGCGCACGCTCAACGCATTGAAGCTCGCGGCGGAGCTCGGCGCCGAGACGGCGACGCTGACGGGCGCGGACGCGGTCGCCGCGCTGATCGGCTATGCGCAGGTGCGCAACGTGTCGAAGATCGTCGCGGGCGGCTCGTCGAAGAGCGGCTTCCGGCGCCACCTCTCGCGTCCGTTCGGCGAGCAGCTCGCGGAGCGCTCGGGCGACGTCGACCTGATGCTGATCCGCGCGTCGGCGAGCGAGGACGCGCGCACGCCGCTCGATGCCGGCGCGCGCGCGTGGCGCGATGCGTTCTCGAGCGTCATCGACGGCCGCTCGCCGCCGCGCAACTACGGCTACGCGGCGACGATCTGCGCGCTGATCACGGTCGTCGCGAACCTGCTGCACAACCAGCTCGACCTGACCAACCTCGTGATGCTGTACCTGCTCGGCGTCGTGTTCTCGGCGGTGCGCCTCGGGCGCGGGCCGGGCGTCGTGCAGTCGTTCCTGTCGGTCGCCGCGTTCGATTTCTTCTTCGTGCCGCCGCGGATGTCGTTCTCCGTGTCGGACACGCAGTATCTGCTGACCTTCTTCGGGATGCTGCTCACGTCGCTCGTGATCAGCCATCTGACGTCGAGCCTCACGCGCGGCGCGTATATCGCGCACCGTCGCGAGCGGCGCACGAGCGCGATGTACGCGATGGCGCGCGAGCTCGCGGCGGCGCTGACGGCCGAGCAGATCGTCGAGATCGGCAGCCGGCACGTGTCCGAGGTGTTCCGCGCGCACGTCGCGATCCTCTTGCCCGACAGCGGCGACAAGGTCCAGCAAAAGATCGAGAATCCCGACGAGACGGTGACGATCACGGGCGCGGCGCTCGACATCGACGTCGGCCAATGGGTGTACGACCAGCAGAAGCCGGCGGGCCACGGCACCGACACGCTGCCCGCCGCCGCCGCGCTCTATCTGCCGCTGAAGGCGCCGATGCGCACGCGCGGCGTGCTCGCCGTCGTCACGAAGGATTCGCACGAGCTCGAGGTGCCCGAGCAGCAGCGGATGCTCGACGCGTTCGCCGCGCAGATCGCGCTCGCGCTCGAGCGCGTCCACTACGTCGACATCGCGCGCGACGCGCTCGTCAACATGGAGTCCGAGCGGCTGCGCAACTCGCTGCTGTCGGCGATCTCGCACGATCTGCGCACGCCGCTCACGGCGATCGTCGGGCTGTCGTCGATGCTCGCGAACGCGCGCGGCGCGCTGCGCAACGACGGCGGTGGCGGCGGCCCGCCCGCGCGCGAGGACGAGCTCGTCGAGGCGATTCACGACGAGGCGCTCAGGATGACGGGGATCGTCACGAACCTGCTCGACATGGCGCGGCTGCAGGCGGGCAGCCTGCAGCTCAAGCGCCAGTGGTCGCTGCTCGAGGAGACGGTCGGTGCGGCGCTCGCCGCGTGCAAGCGCGTGCTCGCGCGCCATCCGGCGCGGGTGCGGCTGCCCGCCGACCTGCCGCTGTTGCAGATGGACGCGGTGCTGATGGAGCGGCTCTTCGCGAACCTGTTCGAGAACGCGGCGAAGTACACGCCGCTCGATACGCTGATCGAGATCGGCGCGGAGCGCATCGTCGACGACGGCCGGCCGTTCGTGCGCGTGTTCGTCGACGATCACGGCCCGGGGCTGCCGGCCGGGATGGAGACGCGGATCTTCGAGAAATTCACGCGCGGCGAGAAGGAATCGGCGACGCCCGGCATCGGCCTCGGGCTTGCGATCTGTCGCGCGATCGTCGACGCGCACGGCGGTAAAATCGGCGCGCTCAACCGGGTCGGGCCCGGCGGCAAGATCGAGGGCGCGCGCTTCTGGTTCACGCTGCCGGTCGAGACGCCGCCGCCCGAGCCGGGCGTCGTCGACGAAGAGGCGCACGCCGGAGCGAACGAAGGCGACGGCGCGGGCGACGGCGCAGGCCACGCCGCGGTCGGCGCCGCGATTGGCGAATCCGCCGCCGGGCCGCGCGCGCCGGGCGATCTCGCGGCCGGCGCGCGCGTCGCCGATGAACGCGGACGCGGCGAACGCGCGGCCGGCGCGCCCGCCTCCGCTACCGCCGGCGAGCCCGTCCGATCCGCTCCGGCGCCCGCGCCGCGCCGCGACGACGGCGCGCCGGCGCCCGTATCCAACGACCACCCGCATGATCATGAGTGAACCGACCGTCACCGTCGTCCTGATCGAAGACGAAAAACAAATCCGCCGTTTCGTGCGCAGCGCGCTCGAGGAAGAGGGGATCGCCGTGTTCGACGCCGAAACGGGCCGCCAGGGCCTGATCGAAGCCGCGACGCGCAAGCCCGATCTCGCGATCGTCGATCTCGGCCTGCCGGACGGCGACGGGCTCGACGTGATCCGCGAGCTGCGCGGCTGGTCCGAGATGCCGGTGATCGTGCTGTCGGCGCGCACGCACGAGGAAGAGAAGGTGGCCGCGCTCGACGCGGGCGCCGACGACTACCTGACGAAGCCGTTCGGCGTGTCCGAACTGCTCGCGCGGATACGCGCGCATCTGCGGCGGCGCAATCAGGGCGGCGCGGCCGAGTCGCCGCTCGTGAAGTTCGGCGACGTGTCCGTCGACCTCGCGCTGCGGCGCGTGTGGCGCGGCGGCGAGGTCGTTCATCTGACGCCGCTCGAGTATCGGCTGCTCGCGACGCTCGTGCGGCACGCGGGCCGCGTGCTCACGCACCGGCAGCTGCTGCGCGACGTCTGGGGGCCGACGCACGTCGAGAGCCACCATTACCTGCGGATCTACATGGCGCACCTGCGGCAGAAGCTCGAGGTCGATCCCGCGCAGCCGCAACACATCGTCACCGAGACGGGCGTCGGGTACCGGCTCGTCGGCGCGGGTTGACGCGGCGGGCGTCGCGGACGCCCGCCGCCGAGCCGTATCGCTCGTCGCGGCGTCGCGGCGTCACCGCGCTTTGCCGCGTCTCGCTTCGCAAGCCGCGCCGGCCGTACCCGCCGGCCGTACCCGCCGGCCGGCCGCGGCGCCCGAACCGAGTGCGGCGTCGGCCGCGCCTCACGCCGCCGCGCGCGTTTTTCTCTTATGCTGAGCGCTCGACAACCACAACGAGGAGGTCAGTCATGCTCGCCCGTCTACTGTGCGGTTGCGCATTGGGCATCGGCGCCGCGGCGGCGCTCGCGCAGCCGCTGCCGTCGAATCGGTCGACGGCGCTCGCCAATCCGGCGTCGGTGAATTGCGAAAAGCTCGGCGGCAAGGTGGTGATCCACGACGGCCCGCGGGGTCAGTTCGGGATCTGCGTGTTCAAGGACGGGCGCGAATGCGACGAATGGGTGCTCTACCGCGACGACCGCTGCGTGCAGCTCGACGCGCACGGCTGGCCGATCGCGCAGCATGGCCGGAAGCCCGAGCCGAAGTGATGCGGCCGGCGCGACGGGCACGCGGCGCGCGCCGGCTTCTCGGCCCGAAGGCCCGGCCAGCGCGGCTGTAAGCCTCTTGTTATACTTTCGCCGCCTGGGGACGACCCCGGGCCGTCGATGTACAACGGGGACGACCCCATTTGACTCATGGAGAGTCTCCGCATGCCTTGGCTGTGGCTTCTCGTCGCCGGTCTGCTCGAAGTTGCGTGGGCGGCCGGTCTCAAATCGTCCGAGGGCTTCACGCGTCTCGGTCCCTCCGTTTTCACGATCGTCACCGCGCTCGGCAGCTTCGGGCTTCTCGCCGTCGCGATGCGCGAGCTGCCGCTCGGCACCGCGTATGCGGTCTGGACGGGCATCGGCGCTGTCGGCGCGTTCATTTTCGGAATCGTGATGCTCGGCGAAGCGGTGACGCTCGCACGCATCGCGAGCGCGTCGCTGATCGTCGTCGGGCTCGTCGGCCTGAAGCTGTCGTCGGCCGGCTGAGCGCGCGGGGTCGCCCGGGGCGGCGCGTCGCGGTTGCGCGCGTCGCGCGTCTATAATGAAGCGGAATCCATCTGACAATGTCCCGCCGCCGTGCGCGAATCGGCGGGGCCGGCGGGTCGATGGGCCGCTTCGCCCGGCGTCGGGCGCAGTCCGCCCTCGACCCGCGCGCATTGCGCAAGGAGGCGGCACATGGTCGAAGCCATTTCGCTCGGCGCGGGGCTCGCGTGGGCGAGCGGCCTGCGCCTCTATCTCACCGTGCTGATCGCGGGGGTGTTCGCGCGCGCCGGTCTCATTCATCTGCCCGATACGCTCGCGGTGCTGACCTCGCCATGGGTGATCGGCGCGGCCGCCGCGCTCGCGATCGCCGAATTCCTCGCCGACAAGATCCCCGCGTTCGATTCGCTATGGGACGCGGTCCACACGTTCATCCGGATTCCCGCGGGCGCCGTGCTCGCGGCGGGCTCGCTCGGCCACGCCGATCCGACGCTCCTCGTGATCGCCGGCCTCGCGGGCGGCACGCTCGCCGGCTCCGCGCACATCGCGAAGGCGGGCACGCGCGCGCTCATCAACCTGTCGCCGGAACCGATCTCGAACTGGATCGCGTCGACGACCGAAGACGGGCTCGCGGTCGGCGGGCTCGCGCTCGCCTTCTTCGTGCCGCTCTTGTTCATCGCGCTGATGATCGGCTTTCTCGCGTTTTCCGCGTGGGCGCTGCCGCGGCTGTGGCGCGGCGTGTCGGGCGGTTTTCGCGGGATGGCGAACCACATGGTGTCGAGGCTGAATTCGATCGGGAGCAAGCGCGATTGACGGCGGCGGGCAAAGCGATGCCGGCCGGCCGCCGCTTCGGCCTCGTCGACCTGCTGCGCCAGGCGGGGCGGATGACGCTGCGCGACTGGCGCGCGGGCGAGCTGACGCTCGTTGCGCTCGCGCTCGTGCTCGCCGTCGCGGCGCTCACTAGCGTCGGCTTTCTTGCCGACAGGCTGCGCCAAGGGCTCGAGCGCGACGCGCGCCGGATGCTCGGCGCGGACTTCGTCGTGCGGGCCGATCATCCGGTCGATCCGGCGTTCGCCCTCGAAGCGCGCGCGCTCGGCCTGTCGGTCGCGACGACCGCGATCTTCCCGAGCATGGTCGGCGCGCCCAATCCGCCCGCCGCCGAATCCGACGCGAACGCAATGCCGCCCGTGCGGCTCGCGGCCGTGAAGGCCGTGTCGGCCGGCTACCCGCTGCGCGGCGCGGTCGAGATCGCGCCCGACGCCAATGCGCCCGGCCATTCCGCCGGCTCGATCCCGGCTTCGGGCACCGTGTGGGTCGACCCGTCGCTCCTCGACGCGCTGCATCTGAAAGTCGGCGACGCGCTGCGCGTCGGCGGCCGCACGTTCACGGTCGGCGCGGCGATCACCCGCGAGCTCGATCGCGGCTTCTCGTTCGTCAATTTCTCGCCGCGCGTGATGCTGCGCGCGGACGAGCTCGAGTCGACGGGGCTCACCGGCTACGGCAGCCGCGTCACGTATCGCCTCCTCGTCGCGGGCGACGACGCGGCTGTCGAACGCTTCGCGCGCTACGCGCATGCGCGCGTCGACGGCGGCAAGCTGCGCGGCGTCGCGCTCGAATCGCTGCAGGAAGGCCAGCCGCAGGTGCGGCAGACGCTCGACCGCGCCCGCCATTTCCTCACGCTCGTCGCGCTCCTGACGGCGCTGCTCGCGGCCGTCGCGATCGCGATGTCCGCGCAGCGCTACATGCGCCGCCATCTCGACGGCTGCGCGGCGATGCGCTGCCTCGGCGCGAGCCGCCGCACGCTGTCGGCGCTGTTCGCGATCGAATTCGTGCTGCTCGGCGTCGTCGGCGGCCTCGCGGGCGCGGCGCTCGGCTACGCCGGCCATCTCGTGCTGCTGTACGCGCTCGGCAGCCTGATCGACGTCGTGCTGCCGCCGCCTTCCGTGTGGCCGGCGGCGATCGGCGTCGCGACGGGGCTCGTGCTGCTGCTCGGCTTCGCGCTGCCGCCGCTCGCGCCGTTGACGCGCGTGCCGCCCGTGCGGGTGCTGCGCCGCGAGTGGGGCGACGCGGGCCGCGTCGCGTGGGCGGGCTACGCCGTGGGCATCGCGCTCTTCGCGGCGCTGCTCATCGCAGCGGCGGGCAACCTGACGCTCGGCCTCATCGTCGCAGGCGGCTTCGCGGGCAGCCTCGTGCTGTTCGCGCTCGTCGCGCGGCTCGCGCTCTTCGCGGCCGCGCGGCTCGTGCGCGACGGCCGCGTCGCGGCGGGGCTCGGCTGGCGCTACGCGCTCGCCTCGCTCGACCGGCGCGGCGCCGCGAGCGCGCTGCAGATCACCGCGCTCGCGCTCGGCCTGATGTGCCTGCTCCTCATCGCGATCACGCGCAACGATCTCGTCGCCGGCTGGCGGCAGTCGACGCCGCCCGACGCGCCGAACCAGTTCCTGATCGATATCCAGCCCGACCAGCGCGACGACGTCGTCCGCTATCTCGCGGCGAACGGCATCGCGAATCCGGCGCTGTCGCCGATGGTGCGCGGGCGGCTGCTGTCGGTGAACGGCAAGCCGGTGAATCCGGACGACTACAAGAGCGACGATGCGCGCCGCCTCGTCGATCGCGAATTCAACCTGTCGTACACGACGCAGTTGCCGGGCGACAACCGGATCGTCGCGGGCGACTGGTTCGGCGCGACGAACGCGCCGCAGATCTCGATCGAGGCGGGGCTCGCGAAGACGCTCGGCGTGAAGCCCGGCGACACGCTGCGCTTCGACGTGACGGGCCTGACCGTCGACGCGCCCGTGACGAGCGTGCGCAAGCTCGATTGGGGCACGTTCCGCGTGAACTTCTTCGTGCTGATGCCGCCCGCCGCGCTGCGCGATTTTCCGGCGACCTACATCACGAGTTTCCATCTGCCGTCCGCCCGGCAGCGCGTGCTCGACGGCCTGATCGCCCAGTATCCGAACCTGACGGCGATCGACGTCGCGCCGATCCTCGCGCAGCTCGAGCGCGTGCTGCTGCAGGTGATCGGCGCGGTGCAGTTCCTGTTCGGCTTCACGCTCGCGGCGGGCGTGCTCGTGCTGTACACGGCGCTCGCGGGCTCGCGCGACGAGCGCGTGCGCGAGGCCGCGCTGATGCGCGCGCTCGGCGCGTCGCGCGCGCAGGTGATCGCCGTGCAGCGCGCGGAGTTCATCGTCGTCGGCGTGCTCGCGGGCGCGATGGCGGCGGCGGGCGCGCTCGCGGTCGGCGCGGTGCTCGCGTCGCGGGTGTTCGATTTCCAGCTCGCGCCCAACCCGTGGCTCGTGCCGGCCGGCATCGCGGCGGGCGTCGCATGCGCGGGCGCGGCGGGGTGGCTCGGCCTGCGCGGCGTGCTGCGCCGCCCGGTGCTGCAATCGTTGCGCGATGCATGAATCGCGCGCACGCATTATCTTCGCGCGGTCGGCCTCTCGTTTTCCCTGCTCGTTTTTTCCTTGTTCGTTTCATTTGACCGATTCCGTATGACCGATGTAACCGATGACGCGCCGTCGCAGCCGACGGCGTTCGAACTCGTGGGCGGCGAGGCGCGCGTGCGCGAGCTCGTCGACCGTTTTTACGACCTGATGGATCTCGAGCCCGAATTCGCCGGGATTCGCGCGCTGCATCCGCCGACGCTCGACGGCTCGCGCGACAAGCTGTTCTGGTTCCTGTGCGGCTGGCTTGGCGGCCCCGATCACTACATCGAGCGCTTCGGCCATCCGCGGCTGCGCGCGCGGCATCTGCCGTTTCCGATCGCGTCGTCCGAGCGCGACCAGTGGCTGCGCTGCATCGCGTGGGCGATGGAGGACGCGGGGCTCGACGAGCCGCTGCGCGAGCGCCTGATGCACTCGTTCTACGACACGGCCGACTGGATGCGAAACCGTCCTGGTTGAAATTCCGGTACGCTTGCGTGCGCGCCGCGCGCAATTGCGCCTGTCGCGGCGCGCGCGGCGCACCGCATACTGATCGCTTCCGATCACCCATAACGACATCCGAGACGCCCCATGGCCACCCAAGCCCTTTTTCGCGAAGACGCTTATCTGACGCGCTGCGACGCGGTCGTCACCGCCGTCGACGAAGCCGGCATCCACCTCGATCGAACCGTGTTCTATCCGCTCGGCGGCGGCCAGGCGGGCGACAGCGGCATGCTGACGCTGCCGGGCGGCGCGACGCTCGCCGTCGCCGACACGCGCAAGGCCAAGTTCGAAGGCGCGACGCCCGACGACGCGGTGCACGTGCTCGCGCCGGGCCAGGAGGCGCTCGCGGCGGGCGTGAAGCCGGGCGACGCGGTCGTCGCCGAGATCGACTGGACGCCGCGCCACCGCCGGATGCGGCTGCACACGGCGAGCCATCTGCTGTGCGCGGTGCTGCCGTATCCGGTCGACGGCTGCAGCGTGACCGCCGACTACGCGCGGATCGACTTCGCGACGGTCGAGCCGATCGACCGCGCGTTCGTCGACGCGCGCCTGGCCGAGCTCGTCGGCGGCGCGCATCCGGTGACGACCGAGTGGATCACCGACGACGAGATGGCCGAGCGTCCGGACCTCGTGCGGACGATGAGCGTGAAGCCGCCGATGGGGCTCGGGCGCGTGCGGCTGCTGCGGATCGGCGGCATCGACCTGCAGCCGTGCGGCGGCACGCACGTGCGCAACACGGCGGAGATCGGCGGGCTGCGCGTCGCGAAGCTCGAAAAGAAGAGCGCGCGCACGCGCCGCCTCGTGCTGGCGCTCGCATGACGGCGCCGCACGCGCAAGGCGGCGCGCATGAAGCCGCCGCTCGCGATTACGCGGCGCTCGACCCGCGCGCGCGCGACGTGCTCGACTTCTGGTTCGGCGCGCCCGACGATCCGTCGTTCGGCACGGCGCGCAAGATATGGTTCAGCGGCGGCCCGGCGCTCGACGCGCAATTGCGCGAGCGGTTCGGCGCGCTCGTCGACGCGGCGACGGCGGGCGAGCTCGACGCTTGGACGCGCACGCCGCTCGGCGCGCTCGCGCTCATCGTCGTGCTCGACCAGTTCTCGCGCAACATCCACCGTCGCACGCCGCTCGCGTTCGCGGCCGATCGCGCGGCGCTCGCGCACGCGAAGGCGCTCGTCGCGTCGGGCGGCGACCGCGCGCTGCCGACGGGCCATCACCGCGCGTTCGCGTATCTGCCGTTCGAGCACGACGAGTCGCCCGACAGCCAGCGCGAAGCGGTGCGCCTCTGCGCGCGGATCAAGGACGAGGCGGGTTGCGCCGGCTACCACGACTACGCGCTGCGCCATGCGGCCGTGATCGAGCGCTTCGGGCGCTTCCCGCATCGGAACGCGATCCTCGGCCGGCCGTCGACCGACGAGGAAATCGCGTTCCTGAAGGAGCCCGGCTCGTCGTTCTGAGGATGCCCGGCCGTGCCCGCACGACTTGCTCCGGGCATGCGCTCGGCGCGCTCGCACGGCGTTTTCGCGTGTGCCGCGGGCCGTCGCGAGTGCTCGAAAAATGTGTGCGCCGTTCGATATAAATCGCGCTATCCGTCACAGTTTTTGCGTTGCTATCGTGAGTTCCATCGACGAGGGGCGGCCGCCGAAGCCGGCCTGGCCGCCCGTCTCCAACCTTGCGAGGCCGAACCCATGCCCGAGCTGCTCGACCTGACCGCCTGCTCGCTTGCCGAGCTGTTCAAGACCCGCAGCGTGACGCCCGCCGATTACGCGGACGCGCTGCTCGACCATATCGACCGTTGGGAGCCGCATCTGAACGCGCTGTGCCGCTTCGATCCGGCGCGCGTGCGCGAGCAGGCGCTCGCGTCGACGCGCCGCTGGGCGGCGGGCGCGCCGTTGAGCGAGATCGACGGCGTGCCGGTGACGATCAAGGAGCTGATCGCGACGCGGGGCGATCCGGTCGCGCAAGGCTCGGCGGCGGCCGCCGACGCGCCGCCCGCGACCGTCGACGCGCCCGCCGCGATGCGGCTGCGCGAGGCGGGCGCGGTCGTGATCGGCAAGACGACGGTGCCCGATTACGCGATGCTGTCGTCGGGACTGTCGAGCCTGTACGGCATCACGCGCAACCCGTGGCGGCTCGATCTCAATCCGGGCGGCTCGAGCAGCGGCGCGGCGGCGGCGGCGGCGGCGGGCTACGGGCCGCTGCACGTCGGCACCGACATCGGCGGGTCGATCCGGCTGCCGGCCGGCTGGTGCGGGATCGTCGGCTTCAAGCCGTCGAACGGGCGGATTTCGATCGATCCGTACTACACGGGCCGCTGCGCGGGGCCGATGACGCGCACGCTCGATGACGCCGCGCTGCTGATGCGCTTCCTGTCGCGCCCGGACTGGCGCGACGCGACGAGCCTGCCGCCCGAGACGATCGACTGGTCGATCGCGCCCGCCGACGTGAAGGGGATGCGGGTCGGCCTGATGCTCGACGCCGGCTGCGGGATCGCGCCGGCGCCGGAGATCGTCGCCGCGGTCGAGGCGGCAGCCGAGTGCTTCGCCGCGCACGGCGCGCGGATCGTCGCGGCGCCGCCGGTTCTGTCGCGCGGGATGCTCGACGGCCTCGACCGTTTCTGGCAGGCGCGGCTGTGGGCCGACCTCGAACGCCTGCCCGACGCGGCGCGCGAGCGCATCCTGCCGTACATCCTCGCGTGGGCGGGGCGGGGCGCGTCGGTGTCCGGCGTCGACGCGGTGCGCGGCTTCGGCGCGACGTTCGAGATGCGCGCGGCCGCCGCGCGGCTGTTCCAGTCGGTCGACGCGGTGCTGTCGCCCACCAACGTCGTCGCCGGCTTCCCGGCCGAGTGGGCGGGGCCGACCCATGACCCGGCGCAGCCGTTCGAGCACATCGCGTTCACGGTTCCGTGGAACATGGGCGAGCAGCCGGCACTGTCGATCAACTGCGGCTTCGCGCGCAACGGGATGCCGATCGGCCTGCAGATCGTCGGACCGCGCTTTGCCGACCGCCTCGTGCTGCAGCTCGGCAAGGCGTACGAGAACTGGCGCGGCGAGATGCCGCGCTGGCCGGCGCCGCCTCACTGACGCCGCCGCGCACGCGCGTTGGCGCGCCCTGCGCTTTCCGACGGTTTTTCGCTTGCCACCCTGACACCGCATCCAGCCCGGCGGGCGGACGCCGCGTGCGCCGCGCCGGCGGCCGGTATCGTCGTCGCTTCGATCGAGGACTCGCCATGGAAGACCTGCTTGAACCCGCCTATCGGCCGACGCCTGCCGAGACCGGCACGGCCGCGACGCGCGCCGACGCGCGCCGCAACGTCGCGGCGGTCGCGCTCGGCAACGCGGTCGAGTTCTTCGACTTCGGCACCTACGCGACTTTCGCGGTGATGATCGGCCACACGTTCTTCCCGACGAAGAGCGCGTTCGTGAGCCTGCTGCTGTCGGTGTCCGTGTTCGGGCTCGGCTTCGTCGTGCGGCCGTTCGGCGCGCTCGTGATCGGCGCGTACGCGGACCGCGCGGGCCGCAAGCCCGCGATGATGCTGACGCTCGTGATGATGGCGGTCGGCACGGGCGCGATCGCCGTGCTGCCGGGGTACGAGACGATCGGCATCGCGGCGCCGATCCTGCTCGTCGTCACGCGGCTGATCCAGGGGCTCGCGTGGGGCGGCGAAGCAGGGCCCGCGACGACCTACATCCTCGAGGCGGCGCCGCCCGACAGGCGCGGCGCATATGCGTGCTGGCAGGTCGCGACGCAGGGTTTCGCGGCGGTCGCGGCGGGGCTCGCGGGCTATGTGCTGACGGTCTTGCTGTCCGAGGCCGACCTGTATGCATGGGGCTGGCGCGTGCCGTTCGTGTTCGGCCTCCTGGTGCTGCCGATCGGCATCTACATCCGCCGCCGGCTGTCCGACACGATCGATGTGCACGGCGCGTACGGCTCGACGCGCGAGATCCTGCGCGAGCTGAGCGCGCGGCATCGGCGGCCGATCGCGATCGGCCTGATGATCCTGCTCGGCAGCACGATCACGCAGTACTTCCTCAACTACATGACGACGTTCGCGCTGACCGAACTGCATCTGCCGGGCGGCGTCGCGATGCTCGCGACGCTCGCGACAGGCGCGGCGCTCGCCGTGTGCTCGCTCGTCGGCGGCAGCTTGTCGGATCGCTTCGGACGCCGCGCGGTCCTGATCTGGCCGCGCGTGCTGCTGTTGCTGCTGATCTTCCCGGCGCTGCAGCTGATCGTGTCGCATCCGACGCCTGCCGTCTTCCTCGTCACGCTGACCGTGCTGTCCGGCCTGCACGGCATGAGCGGCGCGGCGCTCATCGTGCTGATCGCAGAGAGCTTCCCGCCGCGGGTGCGCTCGACCGGATTCTCGATCGTCTACGCGGTCGCGGTGTCGCTGTTCGGCGGCACCGCGCAAAGCATCGTCGCCTGGCTCATCGGCAGCACCGGCAATCCGATGGCGCCGACGGGCTACCTGCTCGTCGCGAATGCGATCTGCATCGCGGCGGGCTGGCTCGCCGTCGAGACCTGGCCGGCCCGGCGCGCCGCGCGCTAGCACGCAATCCATCGTTCTCCATTCCCGATTGCTTCCAGTCATATAGGAATCCAAATGAAATATCGACGACTCGATGGATTCGCGCGCGCCGGGCGCTACGCGGCGCTTTGCGTCGGATTCGGCTGCGGTGCGGCCGCGTCCGCGCAGAGCTCGGTGACGCTTTACGGCCTGCTCGACGCCGGCATCCAGTACAAGACGCACGCGAGCGCCTCAGGCGACGGCGCGTTCTCGTCGAACAACGCGAACACGTCGTATCCGTCGCGCTTCGGGCTGCGCGGCAGCGAGGATCTCGGCGGAGGCTATCGCGCGATCTTTCAGCTCGAGAACGGCTTTTCGCTCAGCAGCGGTGCATTCGCGGCGGCGGGTACGCTGTTCAACCGGACCGCGCTCGTCGGGTTGACGAGCGATCGTTTCGGATCGCTGACGTTCGGCCGGCAGTACAGCGTCCAGTACGACAAGACGGTGCTGTACGAGCCGACGCTCTTCAACAACTATTCGATCTTCTCGCTGAACATGATCCCGCCCGCGACGGTGCGGCTCGACAACTCGATCAAGTATGTGTCGCCGGATCTCGCGGGCGTGAACGTCGAGGCGATGTACGGCTTCGGCCAGCAACTGCCGGGCAATGAGGACGCGGGCCGCTACTGGGGCGTCGCCGTCGAATACAAGCATGGCGAGTTCTGGGCGCGCGCCGGCTACGAGGAGGTGCGGGGTACCGTCAGCGACGCGCTCGACCGCTCGGGTGCCGCCGACCGTCGCGCGAGCGTCGTCGTGCGCTACGCGTTCGACCGCTTCACGGTGTCGGGCGGCGTCGTGACGGTGCGCGGCTCGCTGCAGGCGTCGCCGAACGGCGATATCTACTGGGCGGCGGGACAGTACATGCCGACGCCGGCGTTGAAGCTGATCGTCGAAGGCGGCCGCTACGTGTTCAAGGACAGCGGCGGGCGGCCGACGCTCGTCAATGCGTCGGTGCTGTATTGGCTGTCGAAGCGCACGACGGTTTACGTGACGGCAGGCTACACGATCAACGGCGGCGGCAGCGACTTCGGCGTCAATAACTACACGACGACGCCTGCGCCCGGGATGACGCAGCTCGCGGCGGGCACGGGATTGATTGTGCGATTCTGATGTTGGCGATGGCGATGGCGATGGCGATGGCGGGGAGGGTTGCGCGTACCGCGGCCGGAAGCCGCGCACCGCGCAGCCGATTGCAGCCTGAGCGATCAAGCGGACGCGGGGCGACGCTCAGCGCACGGCTGCTCGGCGCAGCCGGCGGCACCTAGCGCCAGCTCTCGCGACGGCGCGCGGCGAATGGCCGTGAAGACGCTTCCGGCACGGCGCGAACGGCTCGAATCCATCCAAGCGTTCCCGCGCGATCGGATCGCCTGGAGCGAATCGACGCGACGCAAAGCCCCAGGCCAAACCCTTAGCCTTCCTCATCATCCGCCGCCGCGCGCCGCTGCCGCGCCATCGCGGCCTTCAGCATCTCGATGCACTTGTTCACGGCGATCGACCGCGGCCGATACCGGTACACGCAAAGCTCGACGCTCACCTGTCGCAGCTCCGTGTCGGCGATCGGCACCGCATGCAGGCCGGTATCGTCGGCCGGCGCGGCGCCGTTCGCGTCGCGCATCGCGAAGCACGGCAGGATCAGCAGCGCCGCGCCCTGCCGCGCGAGCGCCTTCTGCGTTTCGAGCGAGCAGGTCGTGAAGAGCGGCTTGAGCGTCACGCCGCAGCGCTTCGCGATCCGCTCGAGCGCCTGCCGCACGCCGAACGCCGCATCGGGAATCGCGAGCGGCTGGTCGACGAGCTCCGCGAGCGTGACGCTCGCCCGTGTGCTCAGCGGATGCGTCGACGGCACCAGCACGCGATGCGATAAATCGACGGTTTCGAGTATTTCGACGTCCGCCCGATGCGGCAGATAGAAGCCGACGCCGAGGTCCGCGCGGCCCTGGCAGAGCGCGTCGAGCGTGTGCTGCGCGCTCGCGACGGCGATGTCGAAGCGGATGCGCGGATAGCGCCGCGTGAAGTCGGCGAGGACGGGGGCGAGCAGTCCGGACACGATCCCCTCCGACGCATAGACCGAAACCGAGCCGGCTTCGAGATTGCGCCGCTCCGAGATCAGCGTCTTCACTTCGTCGAGCTCGCGCAGCACCGTGTCGATGCGCTCGGCGAGGAATTCGCCTTCGGCGGTCAAGCGAATGCCGCGCGGTCCGCGTTCGAGCAGAAGCGCGCCAAAATGGTGCTCCAGTTGCTCGATCTGCCGGCTGATCGCGGTCGGCGCGACGTGCAGCCGCTCGGACGCCTTGCGCAACGACGCGCAGTGCGCGAGTTCCTGGAAGTAGCGGAGTGTGCGGAGTTGCATGGGACCGTCCGGTTGGGCAAGCGCAGGAAGGAGCCGACCGTTGGGCGGAGCAATTCCCGTACCGGGCCGGCAGATGCGGGCACGGCCGGGCGCGACGCACGGACGGCGCGAACCGGAACAGCATAGGACACGGCGGGCGCCGCGCAAATTGGGGGAGAGACGGTGCGCGGCGACGGCGCCGCGCACCGCGGCATTACGGATTGAGGCGGTGCGCGGCGGGCGGCGTCGGCGTGCGAACGTAGACGCGCAGCATTTCCTGCTCGTCGCCCGGGCGCGCGCCGGACCAGAACGGCTTCCATTCGCCGCCGAGCGCGGGCGGGCTCGCGCGCGTGCCTTGCACGATGAGCCACGTGCATGCGCTTGTATCCGGCAGCGCGACGGGCTGGTGCCGGATGCCCGAGAAGTAATAGAGCATCGGCGCTTCCGACTCGCCGAGATCGACGCTCGCCATGCAGTCGCCGTCGTTCCACTCGAGCGCGAGCCGGCGGTTCAGATCTTCGAACACCGAACGATAGCTCTTCGCGACGTCGAGCCACGGCAGCAGCAGCGTGTAGACGAGCCCCCACGCGACGAGCGCGCCCATCGCCCACGACAGCGCACCGCGCCATTTGCCCGCGAGCCGCAGCGACGGCAGCAGGCCGACCCAGCCGATCGTGATCGCGAGCGCCGACAGTACGAGCGCGGGCTCGATCGGCATCGTCCAGTCGAGCGGCAGCCAGCGGCCGAGCCATTGCAGTCCGGCGCGCGGGCCGTTGTGATCGGACATCAGCGACCAGACGATCCACGCGAGCGCCGCGACCGCGCCGAACAGCAGCCGGCTCGCATAGTCCCACGCGGTGTGCAGCCGCTGCGGCAGGCGCGGGATCGCCTGCGCGGCGACGAGCGCGAGCGGCGCGATGAACGGCAGGACGTACAGTTGCCGCGACGTCGCGGAAATGTGCAGCACGACCATCCCGATGCCCGCGAACGCGAGCGGCAGCGCGACGCGCGGCGCGCGCCACTCTCGCCAGAGGCCGCGCGCGAGCGCGACGAGCGCGAGCGGGGCGACCGGGAAGCCGACCGTCAGCAGTGCGCGCCAGATGAAGAGCGGCTTGTCGTTTTCGGCGCCGAGCGTCGGCACCGAGAAGCCGAAGAAGCGGCCGACGTTGTTTTCCCAGAACCAGACGAGGAACAGCGATTCCGAGCGCAGGAACAACGCGGTCGGCCAGATCAGCGCGAACGGCGCGCACACGAGCGCGGCGACGGCGAGCGAACGGAGGAACGCGCGGCTGCGGCAGGCCGGGTAGAGGACGAGCGTCGCGGCAACCGTCGCGCCGAACACGAGCGGCACGAACAGCCCCTTCGACATCAGCGCGATGCCGACGCCCAAGCCGAAGAGCGGCGCCGCGAAGCGGTTCGCGGGCGCGCGGTGCGTCGGGATGGCGCCGTTCGCGCCGCCGGCGTGCCGGATCACGAGCTCGAGCAGTCCGCAAAATCCCATCGCCGTGCCCGCCATCAACGCGACGTCGGTCATCAGATCGTGCGAATGCTTGATGACGATGAGCGAGCCCGCGTATAGCGCGACGGTGCCGATCACCGGCAGCTCGAGCCAGCGCGTCGCGCCGGTCGCGATGCGCGCGGCGCGCGCGGCGAAGCCGAACGCGAGCGCGGCGAAGAGGGCGCTCGCGAGCCGTGCTGCGTCGTGCAGCGGCAAGTAGCGGGAAAAGAGCCATGCGAGGCCGGTGGCGACCCAGTCGTACAACGGCGGCTTTTCGAGGAACGGCTGCCCCGCGTTGGTCGGCACGACGAAATCGCCGCTCTCGAGCATGTGCTGGATGATGCCGAACGTGTAGGTCTCGTCCTGCTTCCACGGATCGTGGCCGAGGGCGCCCGGCAGCAGGTACGCGCACAGCACGGCCGCGGCGACGAGCCATGCGCGCAGCCCGGCGAGCGGCGCGCGGGCAACGGACGCCTCGCGCGCATCGGCGGCACGGCCGCCTGCTGCGCCCGCAGCGCTCGATGCGGGGACGGCGAGCGTCGCGGCGGACGATGTCGGTGAATTGGCTTCCGATGGGCGGACGTGATGCGCCGAGCCGGGCGCAGGCGCGTGCCGGCCGCCGGGCGTTGCATTTCCCTGCATCTGGGTGATCTCTTCGTATGTGCCGGCCAGGCTGCGTGGGTTTGGCCGATTTCGTGACCGCGAGGTGGCGGATGACGGGCGTGCGACGGCGTACGTCGCGATGGTCGTTAGTAGACCACGAGACTATTACGAACGTTTACGAAAATTGTTATGAAACGCTAAAGATTGCGGAGAATTGTGAAGTTTTGTGTGGCCGGCACGGCAGGCGCTCGCGTTGCAGGTCGTGTCAGGCCCGCATTGTGCGGCGACCGATGTGAAAAAACGACGGTCGGCGGCCCGAACGTGCAGGCGAGGGCGCGAAATCGTTCGAAGCCCGAATGAACGGAGATGGCCTCGCCGTTTGGCGCTCGCCGCTCGACGAGATCGAAGACGCGGCGTGCGCGGGCTTCAGCGCCCGCCGCCGACGTCGAGCAGTGCGCCCGTCACGTACGACGCCGCGTCGCTCAGCAGCCAGACGATCGCTTCGGCTACCTCGTCGGCTTCGCCTGCGCGGCCGAGCGGCGTCTGTGCGCCGAGCCGCTCGGCGCGGCCGGGCTGGCCGCCGCTCGCATGGATCTCGGTTGCGATGAGGCCCGGGCGCACCGCGTTCACACGCACGCCGTGCGGGCCGAGTTCTTTCGCGAGGCCGAGCGTCAGCGTGTCGACCGCGCCCTTCGAGCCTGCATAGTCGACGTATTCGTTCGGCGAGCCGAGCCGCGCGGCGATCGACGACACGTTGACGATCGCGCCGCCCGCGCCGCCGCGATCGGTCGACAGCCGCCGCGCGGCCTCGCGCGCGCACAGATACGCGCCGAGCACGTTGGTGTCGAACACGCGCTTCAGGCGCGCGACGTCCATGTCGGCGAGCGGCAGCGACGGCGCGACGATCCCCGCGTTGTTGACGAGCGCGTCGAGTCGGCCGAATGCGGACTGCACCGCATCGAACATGCCGGTCACGTCGGCGTCGTTCGCGACGTCGCCGCGCACGACGCACGCTTGCCCGCCCGCGGCGCGCACCGCATCGGCGGTCGCTTCGGCGGCGTTCGCGTCGCGCGCGTAATTGACGCCGACCGACCAGCCGCGCGCAGCGGCGAGCAGCGCGGTCGCGCGGCCGATGCCGCGGCTCGCGCCGGTGATGAGGACGACTTTGGGCGGCGTATTCGTCATCGCTTGAACCTCGGCCCGGGCGGAACGCGCATTCGGGCGGAAAAGGGGAACGGCGGGAAAACGGAGACCGAGCGGACACTGCGAGGCGATTGCGCGGCGCGGCCGGTCGGCGCGAGAGACGAGACCGGCGCGCGGAGCGCGGAGCGGGCATCAGCGAAAGCGGTGCGAGGCGGCGCGCCGGATCGCGGCGCGCGCCCGCGATGCATTGCGCCGGCTCAGGCTTCCTGCTCGGACAGGAACGTCCATTTGTCGCGCGCGGGCGGACGATACTGGGCGAGCTGATCGATGAGCGCGTCGGGCGCTGCGTCGATGCACAGCGCATCGAAGTACGTGCGCTGCATGAAGCCTTCGTCGACCGTGTGCCTGAGGAGCGTGATGAGCGGTTCGTAGAACGCGTCGACGTTGTAGAGCGCGACGGGCTTGCGGTGATAGCCGAGCTGCGCCCACGTATAGACCTCGAAAAACTCTTCGAGCGTGCCCGCGCCGCCCGGCATCGCGACGAATGCGTCGGCGAGCTCGGCCATCATCTTCTTCCGATGATGCATGTCGGGCACGACGTGCAGCTCGGTCAAGCCGGTGTGGCCGACTTCCTTGTCGACGAGCAGCTCCGTGATGACGCCGATCGCGTGCCCGCCCGCGGCGAGCACTTCGTCGGCGATCACGCCCATCAGGCCGACGCGCCCGCCGCCGTAGACGAGCGTGAGGCCGGACTGCGCGAGCGCGCGGCCGAATGCGCGCGCGGCTTCCGTGTAGACGGGCTTGACGCCGTGCGCCGAACCGCAATAGACGCAGACGGCCTTCATTGCTTCGTATCCTTGCGCGGCGAACCGTCGCGCGGCGGCAGGTAGTCGTGGAACTCGCGCTTCGGCAGCTTGCCGGACACGAGATCGTCGAAGATCTGCCGCGAGCGGCCGCGCAGATACGGCGCGATCACCGAGATCACGTGCATGCTGACCTGGTGCAGCTCTTCGCGGATCGCGTCCTGGTCGTTGTACTTGCGCGGGTGCATCACGTATTGATACGACAGCCAGTAGGTGGCGATCACGGCCATGTTGGTCGCGATCACCTCGATCTCGGCGGGCGTCGCGACGAGCTCGCCGTCGGCCGCGAGCAGCTCGCACATCTCGCGCGCGAAGCGCACCTTGTGGCTGATGATCTGCTTGAAGTGCGTCTCGAGCGTGCGGTTGCGCGCGAGCAGATCGTTCAGGTCGCGATAGAGGAATCGATAGGTCCACATGAAGTCGGCCATGTACTGCAGGTACGACCACGTTTCGTCGATCGTCGGCCGATGATCTTCGGGAAAACGCAGGCGCCGTTCGATCTGCTGTTCGAACTGCGCGAAGATGCTGTTGATGATGTCGTCTTTGTTGCGGAAATGGTAGTACAGGTTGCCTGGGCTGATTTCCATTTCCTCGGCGATCGTCGTTGTCGTGACGTTCGGCTCGCCGATCTCGTTGAAGAGTTTCAACGACAACTCAAGAATCCGTTCGCGCGTGCGGCGGGGAGGTTTCGCTTCCATGTCGTCCGGCCCTGTGTTTGCCGGACTGGCGGGCGCTGCCAATGTTGCTGCGTGAATCGTAGTCCGGCTCGGGTTGCTGTTTTGAAGGCTGTCGGCCGATTATAAACCGCTACCTTGCACGTCCGGCGTATTTCGTCATCGGTGCATACCCGGCGGTGCTGCGTCGCACACAAGAGGCGGGTCGAGGCGGCGCGAGTCTCGGCGGGGACCGGTCGGCCGCCGGCCGCCGCGATGCGCCTAGCCGGCGAGCCGGTGCCAGACGAGCGGGCCGAGTATGAGGCCCCAGGTCGTCAGGCACGCGCAGAGCGCGACCGTGACGGCCGCGCTGCCGAGATCCTTCGCGCGCTTCGACAGCTCGTGGCGTTCGAGCGAGATCCGGTCGATCGCCGTCTCGACGCTCGAGTTCAGCAGCTCGACGATCAGCACGAGCAGCACGGTGCCGATGAGGAGCGCGCGCGACGCCGGCTCGACGGGCACGAACGCCGCGATCGGCAGCATGATCGCCGCGAGCGTCAGCTCCTGGCGGAACGCGCTTTCTTCGCGGATCGCGACGCGAAAGCCGTTGTATGAGTTCTTGAGCGCATGCCATGCGCGCATCAGGCCGCGATTGCCCTTGTACGGATTGTGCGGCAGCGCGAGCGGATCGTCCGGGCCGAGCGGCTCGTGCGGCTCGGGCGTTTCAGACGGAGAGAACGGAACGTGGACGGGATGCGCGGCGGCCGCACGTGCGGCCGGCCTCCGCGGCGAATGGGTCGGGGGCGCTTTCGCGCGCATGGCTGGTTTCAAACGGCTGCGCCTTCGGTGTGTGGACAGGCGGTTTTCGGCAGCGGCTTCAGGTGCGACGCGAACTGCTCGGACGCCGCGAGCCACGAGTAGCGCTCCGCCCATGCGCGCGCATGCCGCCGGTCGATCTTCAGCGCCTCGAGGCACGCTTCGCGCAGGTCGTCGTTCATCGCACCCGCGCCGCCGTCGGCGAGCACGTCGACGGGCCCGGTGACCGGATACGCGGCGACGGGCGTGCCGCACGCGAGCGCCTCGAGCAGCACGAGCCCGAAGGTGTCGGTGCGGCTCGGGAACACGAACACGTCGGCGGCGGCGTAAACCTTGGCGAGCTCCGCCTGAGTCAGCACGCCGAGGTAATTGGCCTCAGGATAGCGCGATTTGAGCTCGGCGAGCGCGGGCCCTTCGCCCGCGACCCACTTCGAGCCGGGCAGGTCGAGCTTCAGGAACGCCTCGACGTTCTTCTCGATCGCGACGCGGCCGACATACAGGAAGATCGGCCGCACGGTGTTGAGCACCTTCGACTCCATCGGCCGGAAGATGTCGAGATCGACGCCGCGCGTCCACAGCACGACATTGTCGAAACCGTATTGCTCGAGGTCGCTCTTGACGACGGGCGTCGGCGCCATCACCGCGAGCGACGCGCCGTGGAACCAGCGCAGGAAGCGGTAGGTCGCGGACAGCGGAACGCCGAAGCGCGCCTGCACGTACTCCGGAAAGCGCGTGTGATACGCGGTCGTGAACGGCAGCCGGCGCGCGCGGGCGTAGCGGCGCGCGGCGAGGCCGAGCGGGCCTTCCGTCGCGATGTGCAGCGCGTCCGGCGCGAACGCGTTCAGGCGTTCGCGCAGCCGCCGGTACGGCAGGATCGACAGGCGGATTTCGGGATAGGTCGGGCACGGGACCGTGCGGAACTCGAGCGGCGTGACGAGCTCGACGCGGTGGCCGAGCGCGACGAGCTCGCGCGCGGTGCTCTTCAGCGTGCGCACGACGCCGTTGACTTGCGGCTCCCACGCATCGGTGACGATCATGATTTTCATCGCAGGCAGTCCTTTCGGGGGTCAGGCGGTGGCGGCTTTCGTCTTGCGCGATTGCGCGGCGGGCGGCGTGTGCAGCACGGTCCAGTAGACGACCTTCAGTTCGCCCTCCATCGTCTCGACGAGCGCGGACAGGCTCTCGACCCAGTCGCCGTCGTTGCAATAGAGCACCCCGTCGATGTCGCGGATCTCGGCCTTGTGGATGTGGCCGCAGACGACGCCGTCGCAGCCGCGGCGACGCGCCTCGTCGGTCATCACCGCTTCGAACGACGAGATGAAGTTCACGGCGTTCTTCACCTGGTGCTTCAGGTATTGCGACAGCGACCAGTACTGGAAGCCGAAGCGGCTGCGGATCCGGTTGAACCAGCGGTTCAGCACGAGGATCAGCGTGTACAGCGTGTCGCCGAGATAGGCGAGCCACTTCGCGTGCTGGATCACACCGTCGAACAGGTCGCCGTGAACGACCCACAAACGTTTGCCCGACAGCGTCGTATGGAACGCCTCGCCGCGCACGTGGATCTCGCCGAACGCGAGATCGCAGAACTGGCGCGCGGCTTCGTCGTGGTTGCCGGGGATGTACACGACCTGCGTGCCTTTGCGCGCCTTGCGCAGGATCTTCTGGACGACGTCGTTGTGCGCCTGCGGCCAGTACCAGCCCTTTCTGAGCTGCCAGCCGTCGATGATGTCGCCGACGAGGTACAGGTATTCCGATTCGTTGTGCTTGAGGAAGTCGAGCAGGTAGCCGGCCTGGCAGCCGCTCGTGCCGAGGTGGATGTCCGACAGCCAGATGGTCCGGTAGCGGTGCGAGGCCGGCTCGTGGTCGTCGTGCCGCGTGGCGCTCGCGGCGGGCGGACGGGCCGGCGCGAGCACTTCGCTCGCTGCGGAGCCGGACAGGAAGGCGCTGGCGGCGTGCAGGCCGGCAGGATCACGAAAGAAGGAGGTCGCGGACGTTTTTTTGCCCATGCATGACTCGCGCCGATTGATGTTATCGGCATTGCGCCATGCGGGCGTGACTATGCCGTGACAGTCACGAGACGTTCTTATTACGGGGAATCAGCCGTGGCGGGGCGCGCCGACGATGCGGGTGCCGGCGAGGCGATCGTGCGGGAACTGGCGGCTCGGGTGCAGCCGCGCGGCGAGCGCCCACAGCGCGAACCAGACGGCCGCGGCCGCGAGCGTGCGCGGCACGGAAAAGCCCGCGAGCGGGTGCAGCGCGAGGGGCGGCAGGAACCACAGCCAGCCGAGCGCGTAGCGGACGAGCGCCCGGCCGACCGACAGCGGCGTGCCGCGCGCGGTCTCGATGCGCAGCCGCCAGGTCTTCATCGGCAGCGTCTGGCCGCCGTGCGTCCAGAACCAGACGAAGTAGGCGCCGACGACGATCGCGATCCACGCGGCGAGCAGATTGTGATGGGCGAGGCCGTTGCGCTGCTGGAGCGTCACGCCGAACGCGAGGCCGGCGAAGAACACGACGCCGAACAGCAGCAGGCTTTCGTAGACGAGGGCGGCGAGCCGGCGGCGCACGCTCGGCGGCGGCGCCGGCTCGGACGGAATCGCGGGCGCCGTCACGGCCGCTTACGAACCGTTGAAGAGCGACGGCGCCTCGGACGGCGAGACGGGCGTGGGCACGGCCGGCGTGACGGCGCCCGTCGTCGTCGATGCAGGAGCGGGCGCCGCGGCGGGCGCTCCGGCGGCGGGCGGCGCGATGCTAGCGGCGGGCGCGCTCGCCGGATGACGGTCGTGCGCGTTGACGAGCCGGTTGACGTCGCGGTCGGTCTTGCCGGTGGGCGGCGCGCTGACGACGGTCGGCCGGCGCCGGCGCTCGGCCGCGGCGAGCTTCTCCTTCTGCTCGGGCGACAGCTGCTGGTAAGCCTTCCAGGCCTTCTCGCGAGCCTGCGCGGACAGATCCTTCGACACCAGGTAGTTCTCGCGCGCGACGCGGCGCTGCTCGGGCGTCATGCGGACCCATTCGGTCATCCGCTCCTGCAGGCGCTTTTGCGCTTCGGGCGACATCTTCGGGAAGCGTGCCGCGATCTTCAGCCATTTGCGCTTGCGTTCGTCGCTGAACGAATCCCATTGGTTGGCGAACGGCGCGAGCGCGACGCGCTGCGGCGGCGTGAGGCGCGCCCAGGACAGCGGGCTCGACGGCGGCAGCGCCGGGAAGTCGGTCGTGAGGGTGATCGCGGCCGACGCGACCGCCGGTGCGCTCGCGGCCGCCACCGCGGCCGGTTGTGGGTGAAAGCGCGGGTAGGTGGCGGCGTACGCGACGATGAGCGCGATCACGCAACCGAAAAAGACAGCCAATCCCCGTTTTTGACTCACCCGTGCGTTCCTCTTCTTGATGCGTTGGCGTTAGTGAGTGTGCGACAGATACGCGTTGAACCCGTGGTCGAGATACGCGGTGAGCGGCAGGTTGTCGCTCAGCATCGCCGCGTCGATGTCCGCGAGCTCGGCCGTGCGCTGCATGTCTTCCCAGTACGCGATGCCGACGAGCCCCGCGAGCAGCAGCGCGAGCGGCCACGCGCGGACCAGCCGGCGCGCGAGCGACTTGCGGCGCGGTTCGGCCGACGGGCGCAGCTCGAGCGTGCCGGCGCTGCCGGCGAGCGCCGGCACGAGCACGATCGCGGCGTCGGGCTTCTTGCGGGCGATCGCGGCGCGGCGCGCGGCGGCGAGCCGCTCCGTCGTCGCGGCGGGCAGCGCGGTCGCGCGCTCGTCGAGCGCGCGACGCACCTTGAAGGCGAAATCGGTTTCTTCTTTCGTTGCGGGAGCGGAGCTCATAGCGTGATTCCTTTGGCCTTGAGCGCGGCCGCCAGTGCGTGAGTGGCTCGGGAGCAGTGCGTCTTGACGCTGCCCTCCGAGCAGCCCATGGCGGCGGCTGTCTCGGCGACATCCATATCCTCCCAATAACGCATCAGGAAGGCTTCTCGTTGACGCGCCGGAAGCTTCTGGATTTCGTCGTCGATGAGGGCGAGCACCTGCTCGCGCTCGAGCCGCGTCTCGCTGCTCTCGACGCCGCCGCCGTCCGCCGATTCGAGCGTCTCCAGCGGGTCGAACTCATCGTCGTCGGTGTTGTTCAGCGACGAGAACAGGCTGACCCAGGTGTTGCGCACCTTTTGTCTGCGGAAATAGTCGTGAATCGCGTTCTGAAGTATCCGCTGAAAGAGCAGCGGCAGCTCGGCGGCCGGGCGGTCGCCGTATTTCTCTGCGAGTCGGATCATCGCATCCTGCACGATGTCGAGCGACGCGTCGTCGTCGCGCACCGCGTAAGCAGCCTGCTTGAACGCGCGCCTTTCGACGCCCGCCAGAAAGTCCGCGAGTTCCTTGTCTGATGCCATTCCGTGAAGGTCTGCGCTGCGTTCTTGCGGCGTGAAAAGATCGGAAAAAATTCGTAAAACCCGCGGATGCTAACAAATTTCGCCGTCGACGGCATCCTGATCGGGCTGCCAAGCCGTCGAAACGGGCGTGCGCGGCGGTTCGCCGCCGGCCTCGGCGCGGCGTTCGCGGCCGCTTCGCCGGGAGGATTGATGCGCCGCGGGATTTTCCGCTTGACCGCCTGTCAGGGACCCGCTATCGTTGCCAGTTCGCAACATAAGTGATGGTCACATTTGAGGCTGGCCCAAGAAGCCCGCCTTTCAACTGGACGCGCCGCTTGAACCTGAGCCACAAGCCCAGCAGAGAGCACCCGATCAATTTTTTGCCGAAAATTCGAAAGGTCAACGATGAACATGCCCAGCGCGGAATTCTCCACGTCGGAATCCCTTTCCCCTCAGAAAACCGGCTCCATCGGCGCCACCGTGCTCATGAAGGCACTGGCCGACGAGAACGTCGAATTCATCTGGGGCTACCCTGGCGGCTCGGTCCTCTACATCTACGACGAGCTGTACAAGCAAGACAAAATTCAGCACGTGCTCGTGCGCCACGAGCAGGCGGCCGTGCACGCCGCGGACGCGTACTCGCGCTCGACGGGCAAAGTCGGCGTGTGTCTCGTCACGTCCGGCCCGGGCGTCACGAATGCGGTGACGGGCATCGCCACCGCGTACATGGATTCGATCCCGCTCGTCGTGATCAGCGGCCAGGTGCCGACCGCGGCGATCGGCCAGGATGCGTTCCAGGAGTGCGACACCGTCGGCATCACGCGTCCGTGCGTGAAGCACAACTTCCTCGTGAAGGACGTGCGCGAACTCGCGGAAACCGTCAAGAAGGCGTTCTACATCGCGCGCACCGGCCGGCCCGGCCCGGTCCTCATCGACATCCCGAAGGACATATCGAAGACGCCGTGCGAGTACGAGCCCGTCAAGAACGTGTCGCTGCGCTCGTACAACCCGGTCACGAAAGGCCACTCGGGGCAGATCCGCAAGGCGGTGTCGCTGCTGCTGTCCGCGAAGCGTCCGTACATCTACACGGGCGGCGGCATCATCCTCGCCGACGCGTCGCGCGAGCTGAACCAGTTCGCCGACCTGCTCGGCTATCCCGTCACGAACACGCTGATGGGCCTGGGCGGCTACCGCGCGTCGGACAAGAAGTTCCTCGGCATGCTCGGCATGCACGGCACGTACGAAGCCAACATGGCGATGCAGCACTGCGACGTGCTGATCGCGATCGGCGCACGCTTCGACGACCGCGTGATCGGCGATCCGGGCCACTTCGCGTCGCGTCCCCGCAAGATCATCCATATCGACATCGATCCGTCGTCGATCAGCAAGCGCGTGAAGGTCGACATCCCGATCGTCGGCGACGTGAAGGAAGTGCTGAAGGATCTGATCGAGCAGCTGCAGACGGCCGAGCATGGCCCGGACACCGAAGCGCTCGCGCAATGGTGGAAGGACATCGAGAGCTGGCGCGCGAAGGACTGCCTGAAGTACGACCGCGAAAGCGAGATCATCAAGCCGCAGTACGTGGTCGAGAAGGCGTGGGAGCTGACGGACGGCAACGCGTTCGTCTGCTCGGACGTCGGCCAGCACCAGATGTGGGTCGCGCAGTTCTACCGCTTCAACAAGCCGCGCCGCTGGATCAATTCGGGCGGCCTCGGCACGATGGGCTTCGGCCTGCCGGCGGCGATGGGCGTCAAGATGGCGCACCCCGACGACGACGTGCTCTGCATCACGGGCGAAGGCTCGATCCAGATGTGCATCCAGGAGCTGTCGACCTGCAAGCAGTACGACACCCCGGTGAAGATCATTTCGCTGAACAACCGCTACCTCGGCATGGTCCGCCAGTGGCAGCAGATCGAATACAGCAAGCGCTATTCGCATTCGTACATGGATGCGCTGCCCGATTTCGTGAAGCTCGCCGAGGCGTACGGCCACGTCGGCATGCGCATCGAAAAATCCGCGGACGTCGAGCCGGCGCTGAAGGAAGCGCTGCGCCTGAAGGACCGCACCGTGTTTCTCGACTTCCAGACCGACCCGACCGAGAACGTCTGGCCGATGGTTCAGGCCGGCAAGGGCATCACCGAGATGCTGCTCGGATCGGAAGATCTGTAAAGGCGCGATGCGCGCCCGAGCCCGCGGGCGGCCGCCTTCACGAAGGGCGGCGCGGCACGCGGCGGTGCGCTGCGATACGCAATCGACACGGGATAATTCTGGAAGAAGCGAACATGAGACACATCATTTCCGTCCTGCTGGAAAACGAACCGGGCGCGTTGTCGCGCGTCGTCGGTCTGTTCTCGGCACGCGGCTACAACATCGAAACCTTGACGGTGGCGCCGACCGAAGACCAGTCGCTGTCGCGCCTGACCATCGTTTCCATCGGCTCCGACGACGTGATCGAACAGATCACGAAGCATCTGAACCGCCTGATCGAGGTGGTGAAAGTGGTGGACCTGACCGACGGTGCACACATCGAACGGGAGCTGATGCTCATCAAGGTGAGGGCAGTGGGCAAGGAGCGCGAAGAAATGAAGCGGATGGCGGACATTTTCCGCGGCCGTATCATCGACGTGACCGAGAAGACCTACACGATCGAATTGACGGGTGCGAGCGACAAGCTCGACGCATTCATTCAGGCGCTGGACGCGGGCTCGATTCTCGAGACCGTGCGCACCGGCAGCTCGGGCATCGGTCGAGGCGAGCGCATTCTGAAGGTCTGACGCCGCCGCGCCGAACGAGCCGGGTGCGCCGTCAGGGCCCGGTCTCACTAACGAAATTCACTGAATCAGCGAAGGAACAATCATGAAAGTTTTCTACGACAAGGACGCCGACCTCTCCCTCATCAAGGGCAAGCAAGTCACGATCATCGGTTACGGCTCGCAAGGCCATGCGCACGCGCTGAACCTGAAGGACAGCGGCGTGAACGTGACGGTCGGCCTGCGCAAGGGTGGCGCGTCGTGGAGCAAGGCCGAGAACGCCGGCCTCGCGGTCAAGGAAGTGGCCGAAGCCGTGAAGGGCGCGGACGTCGTGATGATGCTGCTGCCCGACGAGCAGATCGCCGCCGTCTACGCGCAGGAAGTGCACGCGAACATCAAGCAGGGCGCGACGCTCGCGTTCGCGCACGGCTTCAACGTCCACTACGGCCAGGTGATCCCGCGCGCGGATCTGGACGTCATCATGATCGCGCCGAAGGCGCCGGGCCACACGGTGCGCGGCACGTACGCGCAGGGCGGCGGCGTGCCGCACCTGATCGCGGTCGCGCAGGACAAGTCGGGTGCGGCGCGCGACATCGCGCTGTCGTATGCGGCGGCGAACGGCGGCGGCCGCGCCGGCATCATCGAAACCAATTTCCGTGAAGAGACGGAAACCGACCTGTTCGGCGAGCAGGCCGTGCTGTGCGGCGGCACCGTCGAGCTGATCAAGGCCGGTTTCGAGACGCTGGTCGAAGCGGGCTACGCGCCGGAAATGGCGTACTTCGAGTGCCTGCACGAGCTGAAGCTGATCGTCGACCTGATCTACGAAGGCGGCATCGCGAACATGAACTACTCGATCTCGAACAACGCCGAGTACGGCGAGTACGTGACGGGCCCGCGCGTCGTCACCGAAGAGACGAAGAAGGCGATGAAGCAGTGCCTGAAGGACATCCAGACGGGCGAATACGCGAAGAGCTTCATCCTCGAGAACAAGGCGGGCGCACCGACGCTGCAATCGCGCCGCCGCCTGACGGCCGAGCACCAGATCGAGCAGGTCGGCGCGAAGCTGCGCGCGATGATGCCGTGGATCGCGAAGAACAAGCTCGTCGACCAGTCGAAGAACTAAGCTGCGCGTCTCATCCGGCCCTCGAATCGAGGGTCGGCATCAAAAAGCCGCCCGAAGGCACCGGAGCCGAGGGCGGCTTTTGCTATCCTACGGGCTTTGCAATTCAACGAAGAACGAACCATGAACTATCCTCATCCGATCATCGCGCGCGAAGGCTGGCCGTTCATCGCGATCGTAGCCGTCGTCACGCTGCTGATCCATGCCATCGGCGGGTTCGGCCTCGCATGGCCGTTCTGGCTGCTGCTCGTCTTCGTGGTTCAGTTCTTCCGCGATCCGCCGCGCGCGATCCCCACGCAGGCGAACGCGGTGCTGTGCCCGGCCGACGGCCGCATCGTCGCGGTCGAAATGGCGCAGGATCCGTATGCGAATCGCGAAGCGCTGAAGATCAGCGTGTTCATGAACGTGTTCAATGTCCACTCGCAGCGCTCGCCCGTCGACGGCGCGGTGCAGAAGGTCGAGTATTTTCCGGGCGCGTTCCTGAACGCCGCGCTCGACAAGGCGTCGGCCGAGAACGAGCGCAACGCGGTCGTGATCCAGACGGCGACCGGCCAGACCGTGACGGCCGTGCAGATCGCGGGCCTCGTCGCCCGCCGGATCCTCTGCTACGTGCGCACGGGCGAGCCCGTGTCGCGCGGCCAGCGCTACGGCTTCATCCGCTTCGGGTCGCGCGTCGACGTGTATCTGCCGAAGGGCAGCCGCGCCCGCGTGTCGATCGGCGAGAAGGTGTCCGCATCGTCGACGATCCTCGCCGAACTGCCCGAACAACAGTAATCGGGAAAACGTATCGATGGCCGCTTTCAAACCGCGCCGGCCGCGCAACGGCAATGCTCCGTGGCCGCGCTCGTTTCGTCACAACAAATCGGTCGCGCAGGACGTCGCGCCCGTCGAGAGCCGGCGCGCCGCGCGCCAGCGGTTCCTGAGGACGCGCGGCATCTACCTGCTGCCGAACGCGTTCACGACGGCCGCGCTCTTCTGCGGCTTCTTCGCGGTCGTGCAGGCGATGAACGTGCGCTTCGAGACCGCCGCGATCGCGATCTTCGCCGCAATGGTGCTCGACGGGATGGACGGACGCGTCGCGCGGATGACGCACACGCAAAGCGCGTTCGGCGAGCAGTTCGACAGCCTGTCGGACATGGTGTCGTTCGGCGTCGCGCCCGCGCTCGTGATGTACGAGTGGGTGCTGAAGGATCTGGGCCGCTGGGGCTGGCTCGCCGCGTTCATCTACTGCTCGGGCGCCGCGCTGCGCCTCGCGCGCTTCAACACGAACATCGGCGTCGTCGACAAGCGCTTTTTCCAGGGCCTGCCGAGCCCGGCCGCCGCGGCGCTGATCGCGGGCTTCGTGTGGCTCGCGACCGACAACCGCGTGCCGATGAAGCTCGGCTGGCTGCCGTGGGTCGCGTTCGTGCTGACGGTCTACGCGGGCGTGACGATGGTGTCGAACGCGCCGTTCTACAGCGGCAAGGCGCTCGACGTCAGGCATCGGGTGCCGTTCGCGGCGATCCTGCTCGTCGTCGTCGCGTTCGTGCTCGTGTCGTCCGATCCGCCGCTGATGCTGTTCTGCCTCTTCGTGCTGTACGGGCTGTCCGGCTACGTGTTCTGGGCCTATATGGCCGTGCGCGGCCGGGCCAATCCGGCGCGCTCGTCGCAGCGGGAGCACTGACGGGCCCTGCTGGCCTGGCGCGACGTCGAATCGAGTCCGGCTCGCGCCGGGCGCACCGAAGACGGCGGCCCGCGTGGCCGCCGTTTTTCTTGCCCGGATGCCGTGCGGCGCGGCGTTCGTGCCCCGAGAAGCTGCCGATTGCGCGCGGCCGGGAATGCCGCTATATTCGTCGGCATGACCGCATTTTCCCGCCTCTCCCTTCTTCTAGCCGGTGCGCCGCTACGCGCGCTAGCGCTAGCGCGCCTGCCGCGCTGACCGTTTTCGCCCTCCGTCGAGCTTCGTCTGTTGTCTAGCGTCGCCTGCGGTGGCGCGAGCTTCATCACGTGTGTTTCCCCATTCGACACCTGGAGTCCCCATGACAGACAAGCTGATCATATTCGACACGACGTTGCGCGACGGCGAACAATCGCCCGGTGCGTCGATGACGAAGGAAGAGAAAATCCGCATCGCGAAGCAGCTCGAGCGCATGAAGGTCGACGTGATCGAAGCCGGCTTCGCGGCCAGCTCGAACGGCGACTTCGACGCGATCCACACGATCGCGTCGCAAGTGAAGGACAGCACGATCTGCTCGCTCGCCCGCGCGAACGACAAGGACATCCAGCGCGCGGCCGATGCGCTGAAGCCCGCGAACAGCTTCCGGATCCATACGTTCATCGCGACGTCGCCGCTGCACATGGAAAAGAAGCTGCGGATGACGCCGGACCAGGTGTTCGAGCAGGCGCGCCTCGCGGTGCGCTTCGCGCGCAAGTTCACCGACAACATCGAGTTCTCGCCGGAAGATGGCAGCCGCTCGGACTTGGACTTCCTCTGCCGCGTGCTCGAAGCCGTGATCGCCGAGGGCGCGACGACGATCAACATCGCGGATACGGTCGGCTACGGCGTGCCGGAGCTGTACGGCAACCTCGTGAAGACGCTGCGCGAGCGCATCCCGAACTCGGACAAGGCGATCTTCTCGGTGCATTGTCACAACGATCTGGGGATGGCGGTCGCGAACTCGCTCGCCGGCGTGAAGATCGGCGGCGCGCGCCAGGTCGAATGCACGATCAACGGCCTCGGCGAGCGCGCGGGCAACACGTCGCTCGAAGAGATCGTGATGGCCGTGAAGACCCGCAGGGACTATTTCGGCCTCGATCTCGGCATCGACACGACGCAGATCGTGCCGGCGTCGAAGCTCGTGTCGCAGATCACCGGCTTCGTCGTGCAGCCGAACAAGGCGGTCGTCGGCGCGAACGCGTTCGCGCACGCATCGGGCATCCACCAGGACGGCGTGCTGAAGGCGCGCGATACGTACGAGATCATGCGCGCGGAAGACGTGGGCTGGACCGCGAACAAGATCGTGCTCGGCAAGCTGTCGGGCCGCAACGCGTTCAAGCAGCGCCTGCAGGAACTCGGCATCGCGCTCGACAGCGAAGCCGAGCTGAACGCCGCGTTCGCGCGCTTCAAGGATCTCGCCGACCGCAAGGCCGAGATATTCGACGAAGACATCATCGCGATCGTGACCGAAGAGGAATCGGCGCTCGCGCACGAGCATGAGCACTACAAGTTCGTGTCGCTGTCGCAGCGCTCGGAGACGGGCGAGCGGCCGCAGGCGAAGGTCGTGTTCGCCGTCGACGGCGGCGAAGTGGCGGGCGAGGCGAGCGGCAACGGCCCCGTCGACGCGACGTTCAACGCGATCGAGACCGAAGTGGGCAGCGGCGCCGAGCTGCTGCTGTATTCGGTCAACGCGATCACGACGGGGACGCAGGCGCAGGGCGAAGTGACGGTGCGTCTGGCGAGGAGCGGGCGGATCGTCAACGGCGTCGGCACCGATCCGGACATCGTCGCCGCATCGGCCAAGGCGTACATCGCCGCGCTGAACAAGCTGTACTCGAACGCCGACAAGCTGAATCCGCAGCGCGCGTAACACGCGCCGTGCGTGCGCGGGCGGCATCGCCGCCGCGTTCCGAATGAACGACGCCCCGCGGGCCGATGGCCTCGCGGGGCGTCGTTTTTTTGACGGCACGGCGAGCCGGCGCACGCCGGCT
Source organism: Burkholderia oklahomensis C6786 (assembly GCF_000959365.1). NCBI lineage: Bacteria > Pseudomonadati > Pseudomonadota > Betaproteobacteria > Burkholderiales > Burkholderiaceae > Burkholderia > Burkholderia oklahomensis. Next base: position 434,837 of record NZ_CP009555.1, on the reverse strand, counting down.
CACGCGCTCACTGCGCCGTCGGGCTGCGGAAGAACCAGCGGATGCCGCGGCCGCGCGCGTGCTGGACCTGGCGCCGGTAATCGACCGTGATCTCGCGCCGCGGCGCCTCCGCGACGAACGCATCGAGCATTTCGCGCACGTCGTGGTCGATGTAGTCGGCGCGGGTCGCGTCGATGATGACGACCGCGCGGTCCGGGATCTGCGCGAGATAGTGCTTGATCTGGACCTTGCCGAGGAACGACACGTCCTTGCGGAACGACAGCAGATAGTGGTCGTCGTGCTGCGCGAGCGTCGCCGGGCTGCGCAGGTTCGCGCACGCGACGGCCAGCACGCAGCAGGCGAGGCCGAGCGCGATGCCGGCGAGGAGGTCGATCGCGAGCACGCCCGCGATCGTCACCGCGAACGGCAGGAACGCGCCGGGGCCTTGTTTCGCGACCGACGTGAAGAGCGCCGGTTTCGCGAGCTTGAAGCCCGTGTGAATCAGGATCGCCGCGAGGCTTGCGAGCGGAATCAGGTTCAGGAGCCCGGTGAGCGCGAACACGCTGACGACGAGCATCACGCCGTGCACGATCGCCGACATCCGGCTCTGCGCGCCTGCGTTCACGTTGACCGAGCTGCGCACGATCACCGACGTGATCGGCAGGCCGCCGATCGCGCCCGCGACGAGATTGCCGACGCCTTGCGCCTTCAGTTCGCGGTTCGGCTGGGTCGGACGGCGCTTCGGATCGATCTGCTCGACCGCTTCGAGGCTCAGCAGCGTCTCGAGACTCCCGACGACGGCGAGCGTGATCGCGATGCGCCACACGTCGGGGTTCAGCAGGTGCGCGAGGTTCGGGCCGAGGTCGGCGGTCTTGAGCGCGTTGCCGAGCGCGGCGAACGACGCGAGCTCGGGCAGCGCGACCCGGTGCTCGGCGGGCGGCGCGAAATGCGGCGCGACGAAGCCGAGCGCGAACGTGGCGCCGATGCCGAGCAGCACGACGGCGAGCGGCGCGGGCACGAGGCGTACGAACGCGAAGCGGCGCATCGCGCGGGTCTCCCAGACGGCGAGGAGCGCGAGCGACGCGAGCGCGATCACGCTCGATGCGAGCACCGCGTGGCCCGGCGCGTCGCCGTCGCCGCCGAGGCCGAGCGCGAACGGCATCTGCTTGACGATGAGCAGGATGCCGATTGCGGCGAGCATTCCTTTGATCACGGGCGAAGGCACGTATGCGGCGAACCGGCCCGCCTTCAGGAGACCGAGGCCGAACTGGATGACGCCCGACAGCAGCACGGCGAGCAGGAACGCCTGGAAGCTGCCGAGCTGCGCGATGCCGTCGACGATGATCACGACGAGGCCCGCGGCGGGACCGCTGACGGACAGCGGCGAGCCGCTCAGCACGGCGACGATGAGACCGCCGACGATGCCGGACACGAGGCCGGCGAACGGCTCGACGCCGGATGCGTTGGCGATTCCGAGGCAGAGCGGCAGCGCGACGAGGAACACGACGGTGCCGGCCACGAAGTCGCGCGGAAACGTGGAAAAGGAAGCGCGTAGATTCTTCATAGTGAACGGAAAAAAACGGGTTGAGGCGGAATGCGGCGCGGCGGCGCCGGCCGGTCAGGCGGTCGCGGCTACTGCGCGTTCGGCTTGCGGCGCCGGCTCGGCGGCCGCGTAGCCGGACGCGAGCTCTTTGAGCCGTCCGTCGGCGAGCGAGAAGATCCAGCCATGCACGAGCGGCGCGGGATCGGCGTCGCGGATGATCGGCGAGCTGCGCAGCAGGCGGACCTGCTCGAGCACGTTGAGCTCGGCGAGCCGGTCGGCGGCCTGGTCGGGCGGTACGCCGTCGAGCTCCACGCGATGGCGGCCGGCGAGCGCGCACAGCGGCGCGATCCGGCGGCTCACGTGCGGCAGCTCGGGCGAGGGCGGCAGCAGCGACGCGCGCACGCCGCCGCAGCCGTAGTGCCCGCAGACGATCACGTGATCGACCTTCAGCACCCGCACTGCGTACTCGAGCACGCTCGCGCAGTTGTCGTCGTCGGGCTGGAAGATGTTCGCAATGTTTCGGTGAACGAATAGTTCGCCAGGCGCACTCTGCGTGATGGTTTCGGCCGGCACGCGGCTGTCGGCGCAGCCGATCCACAGCACGCGCGGGTTTTGTCCGCGAGACAGCGCGTCGAAGAAGTCGGGCGAGCGTTCGGACGTCTCGCTGGCCCAGGCGATATTGGCGACGAGCATGCTTTTTGGGCGATTCATTGAGGATTCCTTCTTATGCGTGTGGTATCGGCGACGCAAACATGCATCTGCGCAGAACCAATTGCTTTCTAAATTGAAAGGTTGTTGTGTGTGATATTAGGGGAACCTCGTAATCCGAAGTTCAATTTGAAATATTCTGTTGCAATTTATTTTCGAGGTTAGGACGATTGCACCAACCGTGAATATTGAACGGCCGCAAAGGGTGCATATCGCACTGAAATGGGCGTGAGACGCCCGTCCAGCGGGGCCGAGGGGGTCAGGCGGATGTTTTATTTTTGATTTCGCCGATGCGGCAGTCGCGATATTGCCGCGTCATGAAAGATGACAAAAATTTTAAAAAGCTAATGAGAAAAATGATAAAAAAGTCATTTAAGAACCCGAGCGCGCTAAATGACTTCGGAAGCGGGCGCGCCGGCCGGGCGGCCGGCGGCGGGGAGCATCAGAACAACGTGCGGCGATCGGGGTCGTGCAGCGGGTCGGGCGTCTTCTGCGTGAGGCGCAGGATGCCGGCATCGTCGAAGTAGAAGCTGTAGAGCATGTACCAGACGTTGTCTTCGAGATAGCGATAGGTCCACACTTCACGCTTCATCAGCGGGAAGTAGGACGTCTCGACCGGACGGCCGAAGTTCACGAGCACGTCGGTTCTGGTCCACTTGCCGATCTCGGCGCGATAGAACTCGAGCGGCTGCAGCACCTGCCGCACGTTGACGATCCTGCCATGGGCGTCGATGTCGGCGGCCGTCGTGACCTCGCCCATCGGCTGGGTCGGCCACATCAGGCGCTTGCCGCCGTTAGGCAGGTCGTAGACTTCGCGCGGCGGGCCCATCCGGGCGACGATCGCCGACGAGTCCTCTCCGGCGCGAAACTGCTGCCACGGCTGGGCGCAGCCGGCAAGGAGCGCCGCCGCGCAAGCGAACAGCGGGAGACGAGCGTACATACTTTTCTCCATGAGGCGGGGATGGCGACGTTTTATCACGGCGGATGAGCGCGTGCGCGTGCCGGCGCGGAAAAGTTTGCGCTGCGCGGCATCCGTGGCATCCACGACACGGCGACACGGCGACACGGCGGGCGGCGGGCGGCGGGCGGCGGGCGGCGGGCGGCGGGCGGCGGCGGCGCCTTTCCGAGCCGGCGTCGGGAGGGCGGGCGGATGGGGCGGGCGTCGATGGGGGCATGCGCCCGACGGTGCGTCCGGACGGACGATGTGCCCGGCCAGGCGATCGACGCTCGCCACGCGTCCGTTCGGCCGTCCTGCTTGCCCGTTCGCCGCGCGCTCGCCTATGATCCTGCGCTCGACAAACGGACTGCGCAGGAAACCACGCGATGTCTACCTGCTGGATGCGTTTTGCCGCTGCCTCGGCGGCGCTCTCGTTGACGATGCTGTTGCCCGCGCAGGCCGGCGCGGCGGGCGAGCCGATCCGGATCGCGCTTGTCGAGGGGATGTCGGGACCGTTCGCGAATGCGGGCGCGGCGGCCGAGCGCAATCTGCGCTTCGGCGTCGAGCGCGTCAATGCGCGGGGCGGCGTGCGGCTGCGCGACGGCGCCCATCCGCTGGAACTCGTCGTGCTCGACAGCAAGGGCGGCGTCGAGGAGGCGCTCGTCCAGCTGCGCGCCGCGACCGACAAGGGGATAGGCTTCGTCGCGCAGGGCAACGGCTCGGCTGTCGCGGCGGCGCTCGTCGCCGCGCTCGCCAAGCAGAACGCGCGCGATCCCGGGCATCGCGCGCTGTTCCTCAACTATTCGGCCGACGATCCCGCGCTGACGGGCCGCGACTGCAGTTTCTGGCACTTCCGTTTCGACGCGCACGCAGGCATGCGGATGGACGCGCTCGCCGACGTGCTCGCGCGCGATCGCGCGGTCAGGAAGGTCTATCTGCTGAACCAGGACTACAGCTTCGGGCACGATGTCAGCACGCTCGCGCGCGCCGCGTTGAAGGCGCGGCGGCCGGACATCGCGATCGTCGGCGACGAATTTCATCCGATCGGACGCGTGAAGGACTTCTCGCCGTACGTCGCGAAGATTCGCGCGAGCGGCGCGGACGCGGTCGTGACGGGCAACTGGGGCAACGATCTGACGCTGCTCGTGCGTGCGGCGCGCGAGCAGGGACTCGCGACGAAGTTCTACACGTTCTACGGCAACAGCCTGGACGCGCCTGCCGCGCTCGGCGACGCGGGCGTGAAGCGCGTGCTCGCGGTCGCCGACTGGCATCCGAACGCGGGCGGCGCGCAGTCCGACGCGTTCTACCGCGCGTTCCGCGCGCGCTTCCCGACGCCGCAGGACGACTATCCGGTGCGGCGGATGAGCCTGATGATCGAGATGCTGGCGGCGGCGATGGCGCGCGCGGGCTCGGCCGATCCGGTCGCGGTCGCGCGGGCGCTCGAGGGGATGCGCTACGACGACGGCTTCCACCCGGCGCAGATGCGCGCGGCCGACCACCAATTGATCCAACCCCTTTACGTGATCGAGATGGATCGCGTTGGCGCGCCGGGCGTGCGCTTCGATAACGCGGGGTCGGGTTACGGCTTCCGGACGGTGCTCGAGCTGCCGCCCGCGCCGGGCGCGGCTTCCGCCGAATGCCGTATGAAACGCCCGTGATAGGCGGGTTCGCCGGCCGGGCGACTTGTGCTACAATGCGCGCCGGTTGTAAATCACGGCACGGCCTTTCTTCCGTGTCCGCCTGTTCAGTCGAAAGGAAATCAAATGTCTGTTGCTGATATCAAGAAGTCGGAAGTTGTTGCTCAGTTCGCGCGCGGCGCCAACGACACGGGCTCGCCCGAAGTGCAGGTCGCGCTGCTGACGGCGCGCATCACGGAACTGACGGGTCACTTCAAGACCCACGCGAAGGACCACCACAGCCGCCGCGGCCTGCTGCGCATGGTGAGCCGCCGCCGCAAGCTGCTCGACTACCTCAAGGGCAAGGATGCCGACCGCTACCGCGCGCTGATCGAGAAGCTGGGTCTGCGTAAGTAATCGGGGCGTTGCTCGCCTCCAGCAAGATGCCTGTGTCAGTCTGCTGATACAGGCATTTTGTTTTTTCGCGGCACGCACGATGCATGCCGTCGGGCTGTCAAAGCCCACAACCGGCCAGGCGCACAAGGGTTGAGCTTTGTGTCATTCCAGCGCGCTGTTCGCGTCCCGCTCGACGCCGAGCGGCGAGCACGGCGCTGGAATGGCATAAAAAACACACCTCTTCCCATGTGGCCCGGTCGCGCCGCCGCCATGCCGGCTTCGTCCGCGCACGGCGATCCAGTCATAGAACCTGAAAGGAGCGACCATGTCTCTGTTCAACAAAGTCGTGAAGGAATTCCAGTGGGGCCAGCACAAGGTGCGCCTCGAAACCGGCGAGATCGCGCGCCAGGCTAGCGGTGCCGTGCTCGTCGACATCGAGGACACCGTCGTCCTCGCGACGGTCGTCGGCGCGAAGTCGGCGAAGCCGGGCCAGGATTTCTTCCCGCTCACCGTCGACTACATCGAGAAGACCTACTCGGCGGGCAAGATCCCGGGCGGCTTCTTCCGCCGCGAAGGCCGTCCGTCGGAGCACGAGACGCTGACGTCGCGTCTCATCGATCGCCCGCTGCGCCCGCTCTTCCCGGAAGGCTTCTACAACGAAGTGCAGGTCGTGATCCACGTGCTGTCGGTGAACCCGGAAGTCCCGGCCGACATCCCGGCGCTCATCGGCGCGTCGGCTGCGCTCGCCGTGTCGGGCCTGCCGTTCAACGGCCCCGTCGGCGCCGCGCGCGTCGCGTACGTCAACAACGAATACGTGCTGAACCCGACGCGCGAGCAGATCAAGGCGTCGCGCCTCGACCTCGTCGTCGCGGGCACGGAGCGTGCCGTGCTGATGGTCGAGTCGGAAGCCCAGCAACTGCCGGAAGACGTGATGCTGGGCGCCGTGGTGTTCGGCCACGAGCAGATGCAAACGGCGATCGACGCGATTCACGAACTCGTGCGCGAAGGCGGCAAGCCCGAATGGAACTGGCAGCCGGCCGCGAAGAACGAAGCGCTGATCGCGCGCGTGACCGAGCTCGCGCAAGCCGACCTGCAGGCGGCCTACCAGATCCGCGAAAAGCAGTCGCGCTCGACGAAGCTGAAGGAAGTCTACGCAGCCGCCACCGCGAAGCTCGCGGAAGAAGCGGCGGCGTCGAACGCCGAAGCCGCCGACGCGGCGACGGTCGGCAACATCCTGTTCGATCTCGAAGCGAAGATCGTCCGCTCGCAGATCCTGAACGGCGAGCCGCGCATCGATGGCCGCGACACGCGCACCGTGCGCCCGATCGAGATCCGCACGGGCGTGCTGCCGCGCACGCACGGCTCGGCGCTCTTCACGCGCGGCGAGACGCAGGCGCTCGTCGTCGCGACGCTCGGCACGAAGGGTGACGAGCAGATCATCGACGCGCTCGAAGGCGAATACCGCGAGCGCTTCATGCTCCACTACAACATGCCTCCGTTCGCGACCGGCGAAACGGGCCGCGTCGGTTCGCCGAAGCGCCGCGAAATCGGCCACGGCCGCCTCGCGAAGCGCGCGCTCGTCGCGTGCCTGCCGAGCGCCGACGAATTTGGCTACTCGATCCGCGTCGTGTCGGAAATCACCGAGTCGAACGGTTCGTCGTCGATGGCGTCGGTGTGCGGCGGCTGCCTCGCGCTGATGGACGCGGGCGTGCCGATGAAGGCGCACGTCGCGGGCATCGCGATGGGCCTGATTCTCGAAGGCAACAAGTTCGCGGTGCTGACCGACATCCTCGGCGACGAAGATCACCTCGGCGACATGGACTTCAAGGTGGCCGGCACGGCCGACGGCGTGACCGCGCTGCAGATGGACATCAAGATCCAGGGCATCACGAAGGAAATCATGCAGGTCGCGCTTGCACAGGCGAAGGAAGGCCGCATGCACATCCTCGGCAAGATGACGGAAGCGGTCGCCGGCGCGAACACGCAGCTGTCCGAATTCGCGCCGCGCATGATCACGATCAAGATCAACCCGGAAAAGATCCGCGACGTGATCGGCAAGGGCGGCTCGGTGATCCGCGCGCTGACCGAAGAAACCGGCACGACGATCGACATCTCGGATGACGGCGTCGTGACGATCGCGAGCACGAACAGCGAAGGCATGGCCGAAGCGAAGAAGCGCATCGAGAACATCACGGCCGAGATCGAAGTCGGTCAGGTGTACGAAGGCACGGTGCTGAAGCTGCTCGATTTCGGTGCGATCGTGAACCTGCTGCCGGGCAAGGACGGCCTGCTGCACATCTCGGAAATCGTCAACGAGCGCGTGAAGGACATCAACGACTACCTGAAGGAAGGCCAGCAGGTGAAGGTCAAGGTGATCCAGACGGACGAGAAGGGACGCGTGCGTCTGTCGGCCAAGGCGCTGCTGAATGAAGCAGCCGCCCACCAGACGGATACGCCGCCGCAGCAGTAAACGGCGACGAAACGGCCGGCAGCGCGAATGCGCGCCGGCCGTTTTTTCATAGGATGGACCGGTTTGCGGGGCGCGCATCGCGCGCGCAAACCCGTCACGATCTTGGAGCGACGTGCATGAAAGCGATCGAAATCACCGAATTCGGCGCGCCCGACGTGCTGAAGCTGACGGAGCGCCCGCAGCCGGAGCCGAAGCGCGGCGAGGTGCTGATCAAGGTGGCGGCGTCCGGCGTCAACCGTCCGGACGTGTTCCAGAGAAAGGGCGCTTATGCGCCGCCGCCCGGCGCGTCGGATCTGCCGGGCCTCGAGGTCGCCGGCGAGATCGTCGGCGGCGACCTTTCCGACCCCGCGACGAACCCGTTCGGCCTGAAGCTCGGCGACCGCGTCTGCGCGCTGCTCTCGGGCGGCGGCTATGCCGAGTACGTGGCCGCGCCGCTCGCGCAGTGCCTGCCGGTGCCGAAGGGGCTGACCGACGTCGAAGCCGCGTCGCTGCCAGAGACGTTCTTCACGGTGTGGAGCAACGTGTTCGATCGCGCGCAACTGGGCGCGGGCGAGGGCGGTGCGCAGGAAACGTTCCTCGTGCAGGGCGGCTCGAGCGGCATCGGCGTGACCGCGATCCAGATCGCGCACGCGCTCGGCTTCCGCGTGTTCGCGACGGCGGGCACCGACGACAAGTGCCGCGCATGCGAGCGGCTCGGCGCGGAGCGCGCGATCAACTACAAGACTGAGGATTTCGTCGAAGTCGTGAAGTCGCTGACGCACGATCGCGGCGTCGACGTGATTCTCGACATGGTCGCGGGCGCGTACGTGCCGCGCGAGCTGACGGCGCTCGCCGACGGCGGCCGGCTCGTCGTGATCGCGCTCCTCGGCGGCGCGAAATCGGAGATCAATCTGGGCGAGATCCTGCGCCGTCGTCTGACGGTCACGGGCTCGACGCTGCGGCCGCGTCCCGTCGAGTTCAAGGCGCGCATCGCCGCGCAATTGAAGGCGCGCGTGTGGCCACTCATCGAGGACGGGCGCGTGAAGCCCGTCATCTACCGCGTGCTGCCGGCCGCGCAGGCGTCGGACGCGCATGCGCTGATGGAGAGCAGCGAGCACGTCGGCAAGATCATGCTCGATTGGGGTGCGAACGCTTGACACCGGCGGTTTGACCGGCTCTAGAGCTGCGCAGTAAAATCGCGGGTTCGCTTCGCCAGATGAACACGACGCCCGGCTTCGGCGCGTCAACGACGAGACAAACGATGTCGAAACATAGAATCAAGCGGGTGATCGGCAACTGGAAGATGCACGGTCGCTTGAGCGGCAATCAGGCATTGCTGAACGAAGTCGCGCAAGGCGCGCAAGCGGTGCACGACACTGTCGGCATCGGTGTGTGCGTGCCGTTCCCGTATCTCGCGCAGGCGCAGGCGCAGCTCCAGGGCGGTCGCGTCGCGTGGGGCTCGCAGGACGTGTCCGCGCACGAACAGGGCGCTTACACGGGTGAAGTCGCGGCCGGCATGGTGGCGGAGTTCGGTGCGGCTTACGCGATCGTCGGGCACTCGGAGCGCCGTGCGTATCACGGCGAATCGAGCGAGACCGTCGCGGCGAAGACGCAGCGCGCGCTCGCCGCGGGCCTGACGCCCGTCGTCTGCGTCGGCGAGACGCTCGCCGAGCGCGAAGCGGGGGCGACCGAGCGGGTCGTCGGCGCGCAGCTCGACGCAGTGCTCGCGGTGTTGTCGGCGGACGATGCGGCGCGCATCGTCGTCGCGTACGAGCCGGTCTGGGCGATCGGCACGGGCAAGAGTGCGACGGCCGAGCAGGCGCAGCAGGTGCACGCGTTCCTGCGCGCACGGCTCGCCGCGAAAGGGGCGGAGCACGTGTCGCTGCTGTACGGCGGCAGCGTGAAGGCCGACAACGCGGCCGAGCTGTTCGGTCAGCCGGACATCGACGGCGGCCTGATCGGCGGCGCGTCGTTGAAGAGCGGAGATTTTCTGGCGATCTGCCGGGCAGCGCAGTAAGCATTCGCACGACGCGGGCGCGAAAAGGATATCGGGGCAGCCGGCAGGTGCGCCGGTTGTTTAAACCAAACAGGTGAATGTATGCCGTATTTCAAAGTCTTGATCATTGTGGTCCAACTGCTGTCTGCGCTCGGCGTGATCGGCCTCGTATTGCTGCAGCATGGCAAGGGTGCCGACATGGGCGCGGCGTTCGGCAGCGGTGCGTCGGGCAGTCTCTTCGGTGCGACTGGCTCGGCAAACTTCCTGTCGCGCACGACGGCGGTTCTGGCGACGATCTTCTTCGTCGCGACGCTCGCGTTGACGTATCTCGGTTCGTACAAGTCGGCACCGTCGGTCGGCGTGCTCGGCGCGGCTCCCGCGCCTGCGTCGTCGGTTGCTGCGTCGCAAGCGCCTGCCGCGTCCGCGCCGGCCGCCGCGCCGGCCGCGTCTGCGCCTGGTCAGGACGTGCCGAAATAAATTTTCAAAAAATTCGCGCTTGTGCGTTGAACAATTTGAAGAGCCGGGTTAGAATTTAAATCTTGAAGCGATTCGCGGGATACGAAGTTCCTCCCGGGTTGCATGCAGTGCCGACGTGGTGAAATTGGTAGACACGCTATCTTGAGGGGGTAGTGGCGAAAGCTGTGCGAGTTCGAGTCTCGCCGTCGGCACCAAAGTTACTCAATGCCAGCCGCTTCATGTGGCTGGCATTTTTCATTTCTGGGCTACCCTTGCGCTCAGCTTGGGTTCTGCGGTAGTCCGAAATGATCCTTTCCCCGGAACGGTGTTATTCTCCGGAACGCTCGGAACCAACCAATAGAGGATAGCCTTGAACCTCGCAGCCTATTACCCCGTCTTGTTGTTCCTCCTGGTGGGCACTGGTTTAGGTATAGCGCTGGTCAGCATCGGCAAGATCCTCGGTCCCAACAAGCCCGACAGCGACAAGAACGCGCCCTACGAGTGCGGCTTCGAGGCGTTCGAGGACGCGCGCATGAAGTTCGACGTGCGCTACTACCTCGTTGCGATTCTGTTCATCATCTTCGATCTCGAGACCGCATTCCTGTTTCCGTGGGGCGTCGCCCTGCGCGAGATCGGCTGGCCCGGTTTCATCGCAATGATGATTTTCCTGCTCGAATTCCTGCTGGGCTTTGCCTATATCTGGAAGAAGGGCGGCCTCGACTGGGAGTGACGGGCTAATCGCCGGTTTGCATGGGCGGCCACGCGTCGCCGCCTGTCTGGAGTGGAAAGCAAATGAGTATCGAAGGGGTCTTGAAGGAAGGGTTTGTCACCACGACGGCTGACAAGCTGATCAACTGGACGCGTACCGGCTCGCTGTGGCCGATGACGTTCGGGCTCGCGTGCTGCGCAGTGGAAATGATGCATGCGGGCGCCGCCCGCTACGACCTCGACCGGTTCGGCGTCGTGTTCCGTCCGAGCCCGCGTCAATCCGATGTGATGATCGTCGCGGGTACGCTCTGCAACAAGATGGCGCCCGCGCTGCGCCGCGTCTACGATCAGATGGCCGAGCCGCGCTGGGTGATCTCGATGGGGTCGTGCGCGAACGGCGGCGGCTACTACCACTACTCGTACTCGGTGGTGCGCGGCTGCGATCGGATCGTGCCCGTCGACGTCTACGTGCCGGGCTGCCCGCCGACCGCCGAGGCGCTCGTCTACGGCGTGATCCAGCTGCAGGCGAAGATCCGCCGCACGAGCACCATCGCCCGTCAATAAAGCATCGAGCACCCCACAACATGGCAAGCAAAATCGAGACCCTCAAGGCGAACCTCGAAGCCGCGCTCGGCGCGCGCGTGGTGAGCCTCGTAGAAGCGGTTGGCGAGCTCACGCTCGTCGTGAAGGCAGGCGATTACCTCGAAGTCGCGAAAGCGCTGCGCGACGATCGCACGCTCGGCTTCGAGCAGCTGATCGACCTCTGCGGCGTCGACTATCAAACCTACGGCGACGGCGCCTACGACGGCCCGCGTTTCGCCGCCGTCCTGCACCTGTTGTCGATCGCGAACAACTGGCGCCTGCGCGTGCGGGTGTTCGCGCCTAACGACGATCTGCCGATCGTGCCGTCGATCGTCGACGTCTGGAACTCGGCGAACTGGTACGAGCGCGAAGCATTCGACCTCTACGGCATCGTGTTCGAAGGCCACCCCGACCTGCGCCGCATCCTCACCGACTACGGCTTCATCGGTCATCCGTTCCGCAAGGACTTCCCGGTTTCGGGCTACGTCGAAATGCGTTACGACCCGGAAGAGAAGCGCGTCGTATACCAGCCGGTGACGATCGAGCCGCGCGAAATCACGCCGCGCGTGATCCGCGAGGATCGCTATGGCGGTCTGAAACATTGAGAGGGCGTCATGGCTGAAATCAAGAACTACACGCTCAACTTCGGTCCGCAGCACCCGGCCGCGCACGGCGTGCTGCGCCTCGTGCTCGAGCTCGACGGCGAAGTGATCCAGCGCGCCGATCCGCACATCGGCCTTCTGCACCGCGCGACCGAGAAGCTCGCCGAGAACAAGACGTTCATCCAGTCCGTGCCGTACATGGACCGTCTCGACTACGTGTCGATGATGGTGAACGAACACGGCTACGTGCTCGCGATCGAGAAGCTGCTCGGCATCGACGTGCCGGAGCGCGCACAATACATTCGCGTGCTGTTCGACGAGATCACGCGCGTGCTGAACCACCTGATGTGGATCGGCGCGCACGCGCTCGACGTCGGCGCGATGGCGGTGTTCCTCTATGCGTTCCGCGAGCGCGAAGACCTGATGGACGTGTACGAGGCGGTGTCCGGCGCGCGCATGCATGCGGCGTACTATCGTCCGGGCGGCGTCTATCGCGATCTGCCGGACGCGATGCCGCAGTACAAGGCGTCGAAGATCCGCAACGAGAAGGCGCTCGCGAGGATGAACGAGACGCGCCAGGGCTCGGTGCTCGACTTCATCGACGATTTCTTCACGCGCTTCCCGAAGTGCGTCGACGAATACGAAACGCTTCTGACCGACAACCGGATCTGGAAGCAGCGTCTCGTCGGCATCGGCGTCGTGACGCCGGAGCGTGCGATGCAGCTCGGCCTGACGGGGCCGATGCTCCGCGGCTCCGGCATTGCATGGGATCTGCGCAAGAAACAGCCGTATGAAGTGTACGATCGCCTCGATTTCGATATCCCGGTCGGCGTGAACGGCGATTGCTACGACCGTTATCTCGTGCGTGTCGAGGAGATGCGCCAGTCGACGCGTATCGCGAAACAGTGTATTGAGTGGCTTCGCAAGAATCCCGGCCCCGTGATCACCGACAATCACAAGATCGCGCCGCCGTCGCGTGTCGGCATGAAGACGAACATGGAGGATCTGATCCACCATTTCAAGCTCTTCACGGAAGGTTTTCACGTGCCCGAAGGCGAGACGTATGCCGCCGTCGAGCATCCGAAGGGCGAGTTCGGCATCTATCTCGTGTCGGACGGCGCAAACAAGCCGTATCGCCTCAAGATCCGTGCACCGGGCTACGCTCATCTGTCCGCGCTCGACGAAATGGCGCGCGGGCACATGATCGCCGACGCCGTGACGATCATCGGTACGCAGGACATCGTGTTCGGCGAAGTCGACCGCTGACGGTCGCGCCGCTCGCGGGCCCGGTCGAGCCGCGAGCGGCGGGTCACACTCGGCGCGCGCCTCGGGCGCGCCGTCGCAACAAGCTGTCAACAGTGAGCGCCAGGTCTGCCGCATCGGTCATGCGGCAGGTTGTTCGTGCGGTAGGAATTGAAAGAGTCGTGTCTGAAAATGATCTCAGCTGAAGGCCTGAAAGAAATCGATCGAGCGATCGCGAAGTATCCCGCCGATCAGAAACAGTCCGCTGTGATGTCGGCGTTGGCCGTCGCTCAGGAAGAGCATGGCTGGCTGTCGCCCGAACTGATGCAGTTCGTCGCGGACTATCTCGGCATGCCGGCCATCGCGGTCCAGGAAGTCGCGACGTTCTACACGATGTACGAGCTCGCGCCCGTCGGCACGCACAAGATCACGCTCTGCACGAATCTGCCGTGCCAGCTCGGGCCGCACGGCGGCGCTGAAGCGACGGCCGAGTATCTGAAGCAAAAGCTCGGCATCGACTTCGGCGAAACGACGCCGGACGGCAAGTTCACGCTGAAGGAAGGCGAGTGCTTCGGCGCGTGCGGCGATGCGCCGGTGCTGCTGCTCAACAATCACAAGATGTGCAGCTTCATGAGCCGCGAGAAGATCGACCAGCTGCTTGAGGAGCTCTCGAAATGACATCCCTCCACGATCGTCACATCAAACCGCTGATCCTCGCCGGTCTCACCGGCGAGAACTGGCATCTCGAAGATTATGTCGCGCGCGGCGGCTACGCGCAGCTGCGCCGCATCCTCGAAGAAAAGATTCCGCCCGAGCAGGTGATCGCCGACGTGAAGGCGTCGGGGCTGCGCGGCCGCGGCGGTGCGGGCTTCCCCACCGGCCTGAAGTGGAGCTTCATGCCGCGTCAGTTCCCGGGCCAGAAGTATCTCGTCTGCAATTCGGACGAAGGCGAGCCGGGCACGTTCAAGGATCGCGACATCCTGCGCTGGAACCCGCACGCGCTGATCGAAGGCATGGCCATCGGCGCATACGCGATGGGCATCACGGTCGGCTACAACTACATTCACGGCGAGATCTTCGAAGTGTATCGACGCTTCGAGGCAGCGCTCGAGGAAGCGCGCCGCGCCGGGTTCCTCGGCGACAATATCATGGGCTCGGGCTTCTCGTTCCAGCTGCACGCGCACCACGGTTACGGCGCGTACATCTGCGGCGAGGAAACCGCGCTGCTCGAGTCGCTCGAAGGCAAGAAGGGCCAGCCGCGCTTCAAGCCGCCGTTCCCGGCGAGCTTCGGCGTCTACGGCAAGCCGACCACGATCAACAACACCGAGACGTTCGCCGCGGTGCCGTTCCTGCTCGCAGTCGGCCCGCAGAATTATCTCGAGATGGGCAAGCCGAACAACGGCGGCACGAAGATCTTCTCGGTGTCGGGCGACGTCGAGCGTCCGGGCAACTATGAAGTGCCGCTCGGCACGCCGTTCGCGACGCTGATGGAGCTCGCCGGCGGCATGCGCGGCGGCAAGAAGATCAAGGCGGTGATCCCGGGCGGCTCGTCGGCGCCGGTGATCCCGGGCGACATCATGATGCAGACCGATCTGGACTACGACTCGATCGCGAAGGCGGGTTCGATGCTCGGCTCCGGCGCGGTGATCGTGATGGACGAGACGCGCTGCATGGTGCGCTCGCTCCTGCGCCTGTCGTACTTCTATTACGAAGAGTCGTGCGGCCAGTGCACGCCGTGCCGCGAAGGCACGGGCTGGCTGTACCGCGTCGTGAACCGCATCGAGCACGGCGAAGGCCGCCAGGAAGACCTGGATCTGCTGAACTCGGTCGCGGAGAACATCATGGGCCGCACGATCTGCGCGCTCGGCGACGCGGCGGCGATGCCGGTGCGCGGCATGCTCAAGCACTACTGGGACGAATTCGCGTACCACGTCGAGCACAAGCACTGCATGGTCGGCGGCCACGCGCATGCGGCCGCGGCCTGACGGCGGAACCCGATTGCAGAATTCGAGCGCCCGGTCGAGCGGACGCGGGCGAGCGGTAATAGGTTAAGGACCATTCACCATCATGGTTGAACTTGAAATAGACGGCAAGAAGGTCGAGGTGCCTGAAGGCAGCATGGTGATCCAGGCTGCTCACAAGGCGGACACGTACATTCCTCACTTCTGCTATCACAAGAAGCTGTCGGTTGCGGCCAACTGCCGGATGTGCCTCGTCGAAGTCGAGAAGATGCCGAAGGCGGTGCCCGCGTGCGCGACGCCCGTGTCGGCCGGCATGATCGTCCACACCAACTCTGACAAGGCCGTGAAGGCGCAGCAGTCGGTGATGGAGTTCCTGCTCATCAACCATCCGCTCGACTGCCCGATCTGCGATCAGGGCGGCGAATGCCAGCTGCAGGATCTCGCGGTGGGCTACGGCAAGTCGTCGTCGCGCTACGCGGAAGAGAAGCGCGTCGTGTTCCACAAGGACGTCGGCCCGCTCATCTCGATGGAAGAGATGTCGCGCTGCATCCACTGCACGCGCTGCGTGCGCTTCGGCCAGGAAATCGCCGGCGTGATGGAGTTCGGCATGCTGGGCCGCGGCGAGCATTCGGAAATCACGACGTTCGTCGGCAAGACGGTCGACTCCGAGCTGTCGGGCAACATGATCGACCTGTGCCCGGTCGGCGCGCTGACGAGCAAGCCGTTCCGCTACAGCGCCCGCACGTGGGAGCTGTCGCGCCGCAAGTCGGTGAGCCCGCACGATTCCGTCGGCGCGAACCTCGTCGTGCAGGTGAAGAACAACCGCGTGATGCGTGTGCTGCCGTTCGAGAACGAAGCCGTGAACGAGTGCTGGATCTCGGACAAGGACCGCTTCTCGTACGAAGGCCTGAATAGCGAAGAGCGCCTGACGAAGCCGATGATCAAGCAGGGCGGCGAGTGGCGCGAAGTCGACTGGCAGACCGCGCTCGAATACGTCGCGCGCGGCCTGAAGGGCATCAGCGAAGAGCACGGCGCGTCCGCGCTCGCCACGCTCGGCAGCGCGCACAGCACGGTCGAGGAGCTGTTCCTGCTCAAGCAGCTCGCTCACGAGCTGAAGACGCCGAACCTCGATTTCCGTCTGCGTCAAACCGATTTCTCCGCGGCCGCCCAGGGCGCGCCGTGGCTCGGCATGCCGATCGCCGATCTGTCGGGCGTCGACGCCGCGTTCGTCGTCGGCTCGTTCCTGCGCCGCGATCATCCGCTCTTCGCCGCGCGTCTGCGCCAGGCGGCGAAGAGCGGCGCGAAGCTGCACTTCCTGCATGCGACGGGAGACGATTCGCTGATCCCGACCGCGCAACGCATCGTCGCCGCGCCGTCGGCATGGCTCGACGCGCTCGCGGGCATCGCGGCCGCCGTCGCACGGGCGCGCGGCGTCGCGTTGCCGGATGCGCTCGCGGGCGTCGAGCCGTCGAGCGCCGCGCAAGCGGTCGCGCAGTCGCTCGTGAACGGCGAGCGCCGCGTCGTGCTGCTCGGCAACAGCGCGGTCCAGCATCCGCAATTCGCGCAGATCCATGCGACCGCGCAATGGATCGCCGACGCCACGGGCGCGACGCTCGGCTTCCTGACGGAAGCGGCGAACACGGTCGGCGCGCACCTCGTCGGCGCGCTGCCGGGCTCGAACGGCCTGAACGCGGGCGACGCGTTCGCGCAGCCGCGCAAGGGCTACGTGCTCCTCAACGTCGAACCCGAATTCGATACCGCGGATCCGGCGCAGGCGATCGCCGCGCTGAAGCAGGCGGAGACGGTCGTCGTGCTGTCGCCGTTCAAGTTCGGCCTCGACTACGCGGACGTGCTGCTGCCGATCGCGCCGTTTACCGAGACGGCCGGCACGTACGTGAACGCGGAAGGTCGCGCGCAGTCGTTCAACGGCGTCGTGCGCCCGCTCGGCGACACGCGTCCTGCATGGAAGGTGCTGCGCGTGCTCGGCAGCCTGCTCGGCCTGCCGAATTTCGAATACGAGACGTCGGAAGAAGTGCGGCTCGCCGCGCTCGGCGACGAGGACGTCGCGCCGCGCCTGTCGAACAGGACATCGGCGGCGCCCGCGCGCGCCGCTGCGAAGGCGGCCGACGGCGGCCTCGAGCGCCTCGCCGACGTGCCGATCTACCACGCCGACGCGCTGTCGCGCCGCGCGGGCGCGCTGCACCTGACGGCCGCTTCGAAGGTGGCGCACAAGGTGGGCCTGCCTGCCGCGCTGTTCGACAAGCTCGGTCTGAAGAACGGCGACGCGGTGCGCGTGCGCCAGGGCGATCGCACGGTGCAGTTGCCGGCCGTGCGCGACGAGAATCTTGCGGAGATGGTCGTTCGCGTGTCGGCGGCCACGCCTGCCGGCGCAGCGCTCGGCAGCCTGTCCGGTGAACTGGTGGTGGAGAAGGCGTAAATGAGCTTGTTCGATACGATCAACTCGGGCGGAGCCCAGCTTCTCGGCGTCGCATGGCCGACGGTGTGGGCGCTCGTGCGCATCATCGTCGTCGCCGTCGTGATCCTGCTGAGCGTCGCGTACCTGATTCTGTGGGAGCGCAAGCTGATCGGCTGGATGCACGTGCGTCTCGGTCCGAACCGCGTCGGCCCCGCCGGTCTGCTGCAGCCGATCGCCGACGTGCTGAAGCTGCTGCTGAAGGAAGTGATTCATCCGTCGGCGGCGAGCCGCTGGCTGTATCTGATCGCGCCGGTGATGACGGTCGTGCCGGCGTTCGCCGTGTGGGCGGTGATCCCGTTCCAGGCGGGCGCGGTGCTTGCGAACGTCAACGCGGGCCTGCTGTACGCGATGGCGATCTCGTCGGTCGGCGTCTACGCGGTGATTCTCGCCGGCTGGGCGTCGAATTCGAAGTATGCGTTCCTCGGCGCGATGCGTGCGGCCGCTCAGATGGTGTCGTACGAAATCTCGATGGGCTTCGCACTCGTGCTCGTGCTGATGACGGCGGGCAGCCTGAACCTGTCGGAGATCGTCAACTCGCAGCAGCACGGCTTCTTCGCGGGCCACGGCGTCAACTTCCTGTCGTGGAACTGGCTGCCGCTCCTGCCCGTGTTCGTCATCTACTTCATCTCCGGCATCGCCGAAACGAACCGCCATCCGTTCGACGTGGTGGAAGGGGAGTCGGAGATCGTCGCGGGTCACATGATCGATTACTCGGGCATGGCGTTCGCGCTGTTCTTCCTCGCCGAGTACATCAACATGATCGTGATCTCGGCGATGGCGGCGACGCTGTTCCTCGGCGGCTGGGATGCGCCGTTCGAATTCCTGTCGTTCATTCCGGGCATCTTCTGGCTGGTGCTGAAAGTCTTCGCGCTGCTGTCGGTGTTCATTTGGGCCCGTGCGACGTTCCCGCGTTTCCGCTACGACCAGATCATGCGCCTCGGCTGGAAGATATTCCTGCCGGTGTGCGTGATCTGGGTGGTCGTGGTCGGTTTCTGGATGATGTCGCCGCTGAATATCTGGAAATAAGGGGCGGACGAAATCATGACGGCAATCCAACAATTCTTTAAGACCTTCTTCCTGACCGAGCTGCTGAAGGGGC
Organism: Burkholderia oklahomensis C6786; assembly: GCF_000959365.1. Lineage (NCBI taxonomy): Bacteria > Pseudomonadati > Pseudomonadota > Betaproteobacteria > Burkholderiales > Burkholderiaceae > Burkholderia > Burkholderia oklahomensis. Next base: position 416,087 of record NZ_CP009555.1, on the reverse strand, counting down.
TCGCGCTGACGGGACGCTACACGTTCAAGCGCAAGTTCACCGTGCAGTTCCCCGAAGAGAAGACGCCGATCTCGCCGCGTTTTCGCGGGCTGCACGCGCTGCGCCGCTACGAGAACGGCGAAGAGCGGTGCATCGCGTGCAAGCTGTGCGAAGCGGTGTGCCCGGCCCTGGCGATCACGATCGAGTCGGAGACGCGTGCGGACAACACCCGCCGCACGACGCGCTACGACATCGACCTGACGAAGTGCATCTTCTGCGGTTTCTGCGAAGAGAGCTGCCCGGTCGATTCGATCGTCGAGACGCAGATCCTCGAGTACCACGGCGAGAAGCGCGGCGATCTGTACTTCACGAAGGAAATGCTGCTCGCGGTGGGCGATCGCTACGAGAAGGAGATCGCGGCCGCGAAGGCCGCCGATGCGCGGTATCGGTGATTGACGTGCGCCGGCCCGGAGGACGGGTCGGCCCAAGCCGCGGCGATGCCGCGGCACGCCCGGCGGTGCCAGCCAACCGCGCCTGACAATGGCCTAATGATGAACCGGTAATCATGGACTTCACGACCGTACTCTTCTACATCTTCTCGCTGCTCCTCGTGGTGTCGGGGCTGAAGGTGATCACTTCGCGCAACCCGGTGGCGTCTGCGCTCTTCCTCGTGCTCGCGTTCTTCAATGCGGCCGCGATCTGGATGCTGCTCGAGGCCGAGTTCCTCGCGATCTTGCTGGTGCTCGTCTACGTGGGCGCGGTGATGGTGCTCTTCCTGTTCGTCGTGATGATGCTCGACATCAACGTCGACGTGCTGCGCCGAGACTTCAAGCGCTTCGTGCCGATGGCGACCGCGGTCGGCGCGATCATCATCGTCGAGACGGCCCTGATCCTGTGGCGCGGCTACGGCGCGACGGCCTCGCCCGTGCGCGACGTGGCCGCGGGCGCGCTCGCCGGCATGCCGAACACGAAGCTGATCGGCAAGGTCATCTACACCGACTACATCTTCGCGTTCGAAATCGCGGGCCTCGTGCTGCTCGTCGCGATCATCGCCGCGGTCGCGCTGACCGCGCAGAAGGGCAAGGACAGCAAGCGCCAGCGCGTGTCCGAGCAGGTGAAGGTGCGCCGCGAAGACCGCGTGCGCCTCGTGAAGATGCAAGCCGACAAGCCGCAGCCGGAAACCGCCGCGAGCGACGCCGCGTCGGGCGGGAACAACGGCTAAGCGGAGGAGAAGAATCTATGTTGACCTTGGCTCATTACCTCGTGCTGGGCGCGATCCTGTTCGCGATCAGCATCGTCGGGATCTTCCTGAACCGCCGCAACATCATCGTGATCCTGATGGCGATCGAACTGATGCTGCTCGCGGTGAACACCAATTTCGTCGCGTTCTCGCATTACCTGGGCGACGTGCACGGCCAGATCTTCGTGTTCTTCGTGTTGACGGTCGCGGCGGCGGAAGCCGCAATCGGCCTCGCGATTCTGGTGACTCTGTTCCGTAAGCTCGACACGATCAATGTCGAGGATCTCGATCAGCTCAAAGGTTAATTTCAGGCAACGCTGTTATGTCAACGACACTCAATGAAAACCTGCTGCTGGCGATTCCGCTCGCTCCGCTGGCCGGCTCGCTGATTGCGGGGCTGTTCGGCAACGCAGTGGGGCGCAAGGGCGCACACCGGATCACGATTCTCGGCGTCGCGATCTCGTTCATTCTTTCCGCGATCGTCTTCTTCGACGTGATGGGCGGCGCGAGCTTCAACGCGACCGTCTACGAATGGATGAACGTCGGCTCGCTGAAGCTCGAAATCGGCTTCCTCGTCGACACGCTGACCGCAATGATGATGGTCGTCGTCACGTTCGTGTCGCTGATGGTGCACATCTACACGATCGGCTACATGTCGGAAGAGGACGGCTACCAGCGCTTCTTCTCGTACATCTCGCTCTTCACGTTCTCGATGCTGATGCTCGTGATGAGCAACAACTTCCTGCAGCTGTTCTTCGGCTGGGAAGCGGTGGGTCTCGTGTCGTACCTGCTGATCGGCTTCTACTTCACGCGTGAGAGCGCGATCTACGCGAACATGAAGGCGTTCCTCGTGAACCGCGTCGGCGATTTCGGGTTCCTGCTCGGCATCGGCCTCATCCTCGCGTACGCCGGCTCGATGAACTACGGCGACGTGTTCGCGAAGCGCGCGGAGCTCGCGTCGCTGCATTTCCCGGGCACCGAATGGGGTCTGCTGACCGTCGCGTGCATCTGCCTCTTCATCGGCGCGATGGGTAAGTCCGCGCAATTCCCGCTGCACGTGTGGCTGCCGGACTCGATGGAAGGTCCGACGCCGATCTCCGCGCTGATTCACGCGGCGACGATGGTGACGGCCGGCATCTTCATGGTCACGCGCATGTCGCCGCTGTTCGAGCTGTCGGACGCCGCGCTGTCGTTCATCACGGTGATCGGCGCGATCACGGCGCTCTTCATGGGCTTCCTCGGCATCGTCCAGAACGACATCAAGCGCGTCGTCGCTTACTCGACGCTGTCGCAGCTCGGCTACATGACGGTCGCGCTCGGCGTGTCCGCGTATCCGGTCGCCGTGTTCCACCTGATGACGCACGCGTTCTTCAAGGCGCTGCTGTTCCTCGGCGCGGGTTCGGTGATCATCGGCATGCACCACGATCAGGACATGCGCAACATGGGCGGCCTGCGCAAGTACATGCCGATCACGTGGATCACGTCGCTCGTCGGTTCGCTCGCGCTGATCGGCACGCCGTTCTTCTCGGGCTTCTACTCGAAGGACTCGATCATCGACGCGGTGAAGCTGTCGCACCTGCCGGGCTCGGGCTTCGCTTACTTCGCGGTCGTCGCGAGCGTGTTCGTCACCGCGCTGTACTCGTTCCGGATGTACTTCCTCGTCTTCCACGGCGAAGAACGCTTCCGCCATCCGAAGGAATTCGGCAACAACCACGGCGCCGAGTCGGCCGCGCATCACGGCCATGACGACGACCACGGTCACGGCCACGCGCACGAGCCGCACGAAACGCCTTGGGTCGTCTGGGTGCCGCTCGTGCTGCTCGCGATTCCGTCGGTCGTCATCGGTGCGATCGCGATCGGCCCGATGCTGTACGGCGATTTCTTCCAGCACGGCGTCGCGTTCGACAAGGTGATCTTCATCGGCCAGAACCACCCGGCGCTCGCCGAGATGGCGGAGGAATTCCGCGGCTGGGCGGCGCTCGGTCTGCACTCGATCTCGACGCTGCCGCTCTGGCTCGCGCTCGCAGGCGTCGTGACCGCGTGGTTCCTGTACCTGAAGCGCCCGGATCTGCCGGCTGTGATCCGTCGCGCGTTCGGCCCGATCTACACGCTGCTCGACAACAAGTACTACATGGACAAGATCAACGAGGTCGTGTTCGCGAAGGGCTCGATCGCGATCGGCCGCGGTCTGTGGAAGGAAGGCGACGTCGTGGTGATCGACGGCCTCGTCAACGGCAGCGCGCGCTTCATCGGCTGGTTCGCCGGCGTGATCCGCTTCCTCCAATCCGGTTACATCTATCACTACGCGTTCGCCATGATCATCGGCATGCTGGGGCTCCTGACCCTGTTTGTAACGCTCGGCGGCAAATAAGGCGGGGGACGACTAATGCACTCTTTTCCGATTCTCAGTACCGCGATCTGGTTGCCGATCGTCTTCGGCCTCATCGTGCTCGCGGTCGGCTCCGACAAGAATCCGGGCGCGGCGCGCTGGATCGCGCTGATCGGCTCGCTGGCGGGCCTTGCCGTCACGATCCCGCTGATCACGGGCTTCGACTCGAGCACCGCTGCGCTGCAGTTCGTCGAGCAAACGACCTGGATCGAACGCTTCAACATCACGTATCACCTGGGCGTCGACGGCATCTCGATGTGGTTCGTCGTGCTGACCGCGCTCATCACGGTGATCGTCGTGATCGCCGGCTGGGAGGTGATCACCGAGCACGTGTCGCAGTATCTCGCCGCGTTCCTGATTCTCTCGGGGATCATGATCGGCGTGTTCTCGGCGGCCGACGGCCTGTTGTTCTACGTGTTCTTCGAGGCGACGCTGATTCCGATGTACATCATCATCGGCGTATGGGGCGGCCCGAACCGCGTGTACGCGGCGTTCAAGTTCTTCCTGTACACGCTCGCCGGCTCGCTCCTGATGCTGGTCGCGCTGATCTACCTGTACACGCAGACGCATTCGTTCGACCTCGCCACGTGGCAGAACGCGAAGATCGAGATGACGCCGCAGGTGCTGCTCTTCATCGCATTCTTCCTCGCGTTCGCGGTGAAGGTGCCGATGTGGCCCGTCCACACGTGGTTGCCTGACGCGCACGTCGAAGCGCCGACGGGCGGCTCGGTCGTGCTGGCCGCGATCATGCTGAAGCTCGGCGCATACGGTTTCCTGCGCTTTTCGCTGCCGATCACGCCGGACGCGAGCCACTTCTTCGCCCCCGTCGTGATCGCGCTGTCGCTGATCGCCGTGATCTACATCGGCCTCGTCGCGATGGTGCAGGCGGACATGAAGAAGCTCGTCGCGTATTCGTCGATCGCGCACATGGGCTTCGTCACGCTCGGCTTCTTCATCTTCAACCAGCTCGGCGTCGAAGGCGCGATCGTCCAGATGATCTCGCACGGCTTCGTGTCGGGCGCGATGTTCCTCTGCATCGGCGTGCTGTACGACCGCCTGCACTCGCGTCAGATCGCCGACTACGGCGGCGTCGTCAACGTGATGCCGAAGTTCGCGGCGTTCGCGATGCTGTTCTCGATGGCCAACTGCGGTCTGCCGGGCACGTCGGGTTTCGTCGGCGAGTTCATGGTGATCCTCGCCGCCGTCCAGTTCAATTTCTGGATCGCGTTCGGCGCGGCGTTCACGCTGATTCTCGGCGCGGCGTACACGCTGTGGATGTACAAGCGCGTGTACTTCGGCGCGGTGGCGAACGATCACGTCGCGAAGCTGAAGGACATCAGCCGCCGCGAGTTCGTGATGCTCGCCGTGCTCGCCGCGTTCACGATGCTGATGGGCCTCTATCCGAAGCCCTTCACCGACGTGATGCACGTTTCCGTGGAAAACCTCCTCTCCCACGTCGCGCAGTCGAAACTGCCGCTGGCCCAGTAAGCGCGAGCGGAGGATACAAAGATCATGCAAAACGCACCTATGAATGTCCTGTTGCCTGATGCGCTGGTGATGGTCGCCATCATCGTCGCGTGGCTGAACGACACCTTCGTCGGCGCGGCCGGCCGCCGCCTCACGTACCTGATCGCGGTCGTCGCATCGGCCGCGGCCGGCGTGTGGTTCGCGCTGCAAGCCCTCGATCCGCAGCAGTACTACTTCTTCTCGCGGATGGTCGTCGTCGATTCGTTCGCGAGCGTGATGAAGGCGGTGGTGTCGCTCGGCTTCGCCGTGACGCTCGTCTACTCGCGCAAGTACCTCGAAGATCGCGATCTGTTCCGCGGCGACGTGTTCCTGCTCGGCATGTTCTCGCTGCTCGGCCAGCTCGTGATGATCTCGGGCAACAACTTCCTGACGCTGTACCTCGGCCTCGAGCTGATGTCGCTGTCGCTGTATGCGGTGATCGCGCTGCGTCGCGACGCGGCGCAGTCGAGCGAAGCGGCGATGAAGTACTACGTGCTCGGCGCGCTCGCTTCTGGCTTCGTGCTGTACGGGATCTCGATGCTGTACGGCGCGACGGGCTCGCTCGAACTCAACGAAGTGCTGAAGGCGGTCGCATCGGGCCGCATCAACGACGCGGTGCTGCTGTTCGGCGTGATCTTCATCGTCGCGGGCGTCGCGTTCAAGCTCGGCGCCGTGCCGTTCCACATGTGGGTGCCGGACGTCTACCAGGGCGCGCCGACCGCGATGACGCTCTTCGTCGGCGGCGGCCCCAAGGTCGCGGCGTTCGCGTGGGGCCTGCGCTTCCTCGTGATGGGCCTGCTGCCGCTCGCCGTCGACTGGCAGGAAATGCTCGTGATCCTCGCGGCATTGTCGCTGATCGTCGGCAACATCACGGGTATCGTCCAGCGCAACGTGAAGCGGATGCTCGCGTACTCGGCGATCTCGAACATGGGCTTCGTGCTGCTCGGCCTGCTCGCGGGCGTCGTCAACGGCAACCCGTCGTCGGCGGCGAGCGCGTACAGCTCGGCGATGTTCTACACGATCGTCTACCTCGTGACGACGCTCGGCTCGTTCGGCGTCGTGATGCTGCTCGCACGCCGCGACTTCGAAGCCGAAACGCTCGACGACTTCAAGGGGCTCAACAAGCGCAGCCCGGTGTTCGCATTCGTGATGATGGTGATGATGTTCTCGCTCGCCGGCATCCCGCCGACGGTCGGCTTCTACGCGAAGCTCGCGGTCCTCGAGGCGACGGTCAACGCCGGCCTCACGTGGCTCGCGGTGCTCGCCGTCATCACGTCACTGTTCGGTGCGTTCTACTATCTGCGCATCGTCAAGCTGATGTACTTCGACGCACCGCAGGACACGACCCCGATCGCGGGCGACGCGTGCAAGCGCACGGTCCTCGTGCTGAACGGGCTCGCAGTCGTCGTGCTCGGCATCGTGCCGGGCCCGCTGATGACGATCTGCCTGCAGGCGATCAGCCACACGCTGCCGCTGTAATGTCGGCAGCCGGCTGGTTCATCGTGCTGTTGGCGCTCGCGGGCGCCAACCTGCCGTTCCTGAACCAGCGCCTGTTCGCCGTCGTGCCGCTCAAGAGCGGGGCGGCGGCGAAAAAGAGCGCGTGGATCCGGATCGGCGAATTGATCGTGCTGTATTTCGTCGTCGGCGCATTGGGCTTCTGGCTCGAATCGCGCGCCGGCAATCGCTTCGAACAGGGCTGGCAGTTTTACGCGATCACCTTCAGTCTTTTTGTGGTGTTTGCGTTTCCCGGCTTCACGTTCCAGTATCTCGTCAAACGGCGCTGACGGCGTAGGCCGTCGCGCCCCACTGCGGAGCCGCCGATGGCCGACTTGCCGAATCACGACGCCACCCTCACCGAAACTTGCATCGAAAGCGAGCCCGTGTACGACGGCTCGTTCCTGAAGGTCAAGCGCGATACGGTTCGCCTGCCCGACGGCAAGCATGCGACGCGCGAATACGTGACGCATCCGGGCGCCGTGATGGTCATTCCGCTCTTCGACGACGGCCGCGTGCTGATGGAGAGCCAATATCGCTATCCGATCGGCAAGGTGATGGCCGAATTCCCGGCGGGCAAGCTCGATCCGAACGAAGGCGCGCTCGCGTGCGCGATCCGCGAGCTGCGCGAGGAAACCGGCTACACGGCGCGCGAATACGTGTTTCTCACGCGGATTCATCCGATCATTTCGTATTCGACCGAATTCATCGACATCTATCTCGCGCGCGGCCTGACGGCGGGCGAGCGCAAGCTCGACGACGGCGAGTTCCTCGAGACGTTCACGGCGACGCTGCCGGATCTGCTCGAATGGGTGCGCACCGGGCAGATCAGCGACGTCAAGACGATCATCGGCACGATGTGGCTCGAGAAGGCGATGTCGGGCGCGTGGCCGCTCGGCGACGCGATCCGGCCGTGAGCCGGGCCGAGCGGGAGACTGTGCGAAGGGATACAATCGGTGCCGTCGGTTCGTTCGATCGCGTCCTTTTTCGAACTTAATTTAGCACGACCGTTCACAAAATTTCTATTTGCGATACACTGGCAGCACGCCCTGATTCAGCATGAAGGTCCTCGATTTGCAGTGCCCGGATGGCCATCGGTTCGAAGGCTGGTTCGCATCGGCCGATGAGTTCGAAGCGCAGTTGTCCCGCAAGCTGGTCGAATGCCCGGTTTGCGGTTCGACCGAGGTCAGCCGCATGCCGTCCGCGCCGCGCCTGAATCTGTCGGGCGCGACGCAGGCGCAGCCGGCCGATCCGCGCGAACTGCAGGCGCAGGCAATGCGTGCGCTGCGCGAGGTGCTCGCGAAGACCGAGAACGTGGGCGAGCGCTTCGCCGAGGAAGCGCGGCGCATTCACTACAACGAAGCGCCCGCGCGCAGCATTCGCGGCGTCACCACGCCCGAAGACGCGCAAGCCTTGGCCGAAGAAGGCATCGACGTGATGCCGCTGCCGGTTCCGGCCGCGCTGAAAGAGCCTTTGCAGTGATCGACCGCTGATCGCTGCGCGGCCGTCGGCGGCCGCCGGCGCGGTCAGAGGAGACACTGCGCATGGATCTCGATTATTCCCCCGCCGACGACGCGTTCCGCGCCGAAGTTCGCGCATGGCTCGAGGCGAATCTGCCTCGCACGCTGCGCGCCAAGGTTCTCGATCACAAACGTCTGAATCGCGACGACTTCGCGAGCTGGCATCGGCTGCTCGGCACGCGAGGCTGGTCCGCGCCCGCGTGGCCCGTCGAATACGGCGGGCCCGGCTGGAACGCGACGCAGCGCCACATCTGGGAAGAGGAGTGCGCGCGGATCGGCGCGCCGCCCGTGCTGCCGTTCGGCGTATCGATGGTTGCGCCGGTACTGATGAAGTACGGCAGCGAAGCGCAGAAGCGCCATTATTTGCCGCGGATTCTCGACGGCACCGACTGGTGGTGCCAGGGCTATTCGGAGCCCGGCTCGGGCTCCGATCTCGCGTCGCTGCGCACGCGCGCCGAGCGGCACGGCGATCATTACGTCGTCAATGGCCAGAAGACCTGGACGACGCTCGGCCAGTACGCGGACTTGATGTTCTGCCTCGTGCGCACCGATCCCGCGGCGAAGAAGCAGGAAGGGATCTCGTTCCTGCTGATCGACATGAAGTCGCCGGGCATCACCGTGCGCCCGATCACCACGCTCGACGAGGACCACGAAGTCAACGAAGTGTTCTTCGAGGACGTGAAGGTGCCCGTCGGGAATCTCGTCGGCGAAGAAAACCATGGCTGGACCTACGCGAAGTATCTGCTCGGACACGAGCGCACCGGCATCGCGCGCGTCGGCGCGTCGAAGCGCGAACTCGATTTCCTGAAGCGCATTGCGTCGCGCGAGCGCAAGAACGGCAAGCCGCTCATCGCCGATCCCGTTTTCGCCGCGAAGATCGCCGCGCTCGAGATCGAGCTGATGGCGCTCGAAGTCACGGTGCTGCGCGTCGTCAGCAGCGAGGCGAGCGGGCGCGGGCCGGGGCCGGAGGCGTCGATGTTGAAGATCAAGGGCTCCGAGATCCAGCAGGCGCTGACCGAGCTGATGGTCGACGCGATCGGGCCGCTCGCCGCGCCGTTCGACGCACCGTTCCTCGAAGGCGAGCGCGAGCACAGCGTCGCGGGCGACGACGACGCGGCGCCGCTTGCCGCGTATTACTTCAACTACCGCAAGACTTCGATCTACGGCGGTTCGAACGAAATCCAGAAGAACATCATCGCGCAGATGATTCTCGGACTGTGAGGAGCGGCGCCATGAACTTCACCTTCAGCGAAGAACAACAGCAATTCGCCGACGCGCTGCGCCGCTATCTCGACGAGCGCTACGGCTTCGACGCGCGGCGCGCGATCGTCCATTCGGATGCCGGCGTGTCGGCCGACCAGTGGCGCGCGTTCGCCGGGCTCGGCCTCACCGCGCTGCCCGTGCCGGAAGCGCACGGCGGTTTCGGCGGCGGCGCCGTCGACATGCTCGTCGCGATGCAGGAGCTCGGGCGCGCGCTCGTCGTCGAGCCCTATTGGGCGACCGCGGTCGGGATCGAGGCGGTGCGCGTCGCGGGCTCGGGCAGCGGCGAAGACGCCGCGCTCCTCGAACGCGTGGCGCAGGGCGACGCGAAGCTCGCGGTCGCGTTCCACGAGCCGCACGCGCGCTACGACCTGTTCGCGATCGAGACGACCGCGCGGCCTCATGGCGATGCTTTCGTGCTGAACGGCGTCAAGTCGGTCATCCAGCACGGCGCGCAGGCGGATGCCCTGATCGCGCCCGCACGGCTGCCGAACGGCGCGCTCGGCCTGTTCGTGGTGGCGCGCGGTGCGACGGGCGCGGATGTCGTCGACTATCGGACGATCGACGGCCAGCGCGCGGCGACGATCCGCCTGTCGAGCACGCCGGCGCGCGCGCTTGCCGGCGGCGAGCGCGACGCGTCCGCGCTCGAGAAGATCGCCGACTACGGGATCGTGCTGCTGTGCGCGGAGGCGCTCGGCGCGCTCGACGCGCTCAATCGCGCAACGCTCGACTATACGAAGACGCGCCAGCAGTTCGGCGTGCCGATCGCGCGCTTCCAGGCGCTGCAGCACCGGATGGTCGACATGCTGATCCATGTCGAGCAGGCGCGCTCGCTCGCGTATCTCGCCGCGGTGCGCTATGCGAGCGACGATGCCGACGCGCGTCGCAAGGCGGTGTCGGCGGCGAAGGTCCGCATCGGCCAGGCGGCGCGCTTCGTCGGCCAGCAGGCGGTGCAGCTGCACGGCGGGATGGGCGTCACCGACGAGGTCGCGGCCGCGCATCTGTTCAAGCGTCTGTCGATCATCGAAACGACGCTCGGCGACGTCGATCATCATCTCGCACGCTTTGCGTCGCTGCCGGATTTCGCGGCATTGCAGGATGCCTGAGCGGGCGCGCCCGCCCGTCTCATTTCACGGAGAAGCTCGATGGGTATCAGTTACGAAGACCTGGAAGTCGGCGGTAAAACCGAAGTCGGCAAGCATCGATTCACGTCCGATGAAATCGTCACGTTCGCGCAGGCGTACGACCCGCAGCCTTTTCACGTCGACGAGGAAGCGGCGAAGTCGTCGATGTTCGGCGGGCTCGTCGCGAGCGGCTGGCATACGTGCTCGGTGTTCATGGGCATGCTCGTGCGCAACGTGCTGCAAGGCTCGACGAGCCTGGGCTCGCCCGGCATCGACGAGATCCGCTGGATCAAGCCGGTGCGCTCGGGCGACACGATCACGATGTACAACAAGGTCCTCGACAAGCGGCTGTCCGCGAGCCGGCCCGATCGCGGGATCGTGACGACCGAATGGGAAGGCGTCAACGAGCAGGGCGAGACGGTCATCACCGTGCGCTCGAAGGTGATGTTCGGGCTGCGGGAGCCGAAGGAGCGCGCATGACGGACACGACGGACGACAGGCAAGCGGCGCTGCCGACGATCGCGTCGGCGCAGGCGCTGCGCGAGCTCGTCGGCGGGGAGCCGTTCGTGAGCGGCTGGATTACCGTCGATCAGCCGCGCGTCGACCGTTTCGCGGAAGCGACCGACGATCGGCAATGGATTCACGTCGATCCCGAGCGCGCGCGACGCGAATCGCCATTCGGCGGGCCGATCGCGCACGGCTTTCTGACGCTGTCGCTGATTCCCGCGCTGATGGTCGACGCGGTCCGCTTCGAGGAGCGGATGAGCGTGAACTACGGGCTCAATCGCGTGCGCTTCCTGCGGCCGGTGCCGGTCGGCGCGCGCGTGCGGGCGCGCTTCGCGGTGAAGGACGTGAGCGAAGGCGCGCAGGGCGGCATGCGCGCGACGTGGTCGGTGTCGGTCGAGATCGAGCATCCCGAAAAGCAGGCGCACGCATGCGCGGCGGAGTTCGTCACGCTGCATTTCTTCTGAGCGCTCGCGCGGCGTTTCGCGGCTTTGCAGCGCGGTCGCGGCGGCGCATCGCGTGGCGAAGGCGGCAGGAATGAAAAGGGACGCGAGTCGAACCGCGTCCCTTTTTCTTTTCGATCGACGTGACCCGCGACCGTCGCCGCGCGGCCGGCCGCGCGTCAGTGGCGCGAGTACTGCGTCGCGCCGAACAGCATCTCGCGTGCGCGATCGTCGTCCTGCAACGGCTTGCGCAGCGACGCCAGCACCTCGACGCCGCGCTGCACCGCCGGACGCGCGGCGATCGCTTCATGCCAGCGCTTCACGTTCGGGAATTCGTCGAGCTCGATGCCCTGGTTCTTCCATGAGCGGGTCCACGGGAACGTCGCGATGTCGGCGATCGTGTAGCCGTCGCTCGCGAGGTACGCGGATTCGGCGAGGCGCTTGTCCATCACGCCGTACAGCCGCTTCGCCTCGTTCGTGTAGCGGTTGATCGCGTACTCGATCTGCTGGGGCGCATAGAGGCGGAAGTGGTGCGCCTGTCCGAGCATCGGGCCGACGCCGCCCATCTGGAACATCAGCCATTCCAGCGTTGCGTAGCGCGCGACGGGCGCGGACGGCAGGAACTTGCCGGTCTTCTCGGCGAGATAGATCAAGATCGCGCCCGATTCAAACAGCGAGATCGGCTTGCCGTCGGGACCGTCGTGATCGACGATCGCCGGGATCTTGTTGTTCGGGCTGATCTTCAGGAATTCCGGCTTGAACTGGTCGCCCGCACCGATATCGATCGGATGCACGCGATACTCGAGGCCGGTCTCCTCGAGCAGGATATGGACTTTGTGGCCGTTCGGGGTTGCCCAGCTGTAGACGTCGATCATCGTCGTTCCTTTGTGACGGTTCGTCGATGCGGCGCCGTCACGGCGCCGCGGCACGCGGGAAATTAGAGCATAGATCCGTCGGCGCTGCAGACGGCCGCGCCGGCGGAGGAAACGACGCCCGCGCGTGGCGCGCCGCCGCGTTTCGTTTCGATGCGCGCCGCGCGGCCTCGGTTCGGCGACCCGGCGATTTGCCGGTTTGTTGGTTCGTCGGTTCGCCGGTTCGCCGGAGCGAACTCGAAACGCCTGCCACCCGCACCGCCGCGCGCAAGACGGCGATCGCGTCGGCGCGCGCGGCCGACGCCTGCCGCCGATCGCCGCCGCGTCAGCTTCCTCGTGCCGGCGCGCTCGCATGGCGTGCGAGTTCGAGCTTCGCGATCGCGTTGCGATGCACTTCGTCGGGGCCGTCCGCGAAGCGCAGCGTCCGCGCGCTCGCATACGCGTACGCGAGCGGGAAATCGTCGCTGACGCCGCCGCCGCCGTGCGCCTGGATCGCCCAGTCGATCACCTCGCACGCCATGTTCGGCGCGACCACCTTGATCATCGCGATCTCGCCGCGCGCGCCCTTGTTGCCGACGGTATCCATCATGTACGCGGTCTTCAGCGTGAGAAGCCGCGCCTGCTCGATCATGCAGCGCGCTTCGGCGATCCGCTCCTGCGTGACCGTCTGCGCGGCGATCGGCTTGCCGAACGCGATGCGCTCGGACGCGCGCCGGCACATCAGTTCGAGCGCGCGCTCCGCGAGCCCGACGAGCCGCATGCAGTGATGGATGCGGCCCGGCCCGAGCCGCCCCTGTGCGATCTCGAAGCCGCGTCCTTCGCCGAGCAGCAGGTTCGACGCGGGCACGCGCACGTTCTCGAGCGTGATCTCCATGTGGCCGTGCGGCGCGTCGTCGTAGCCGAACACGTTGAGCGGCCGGCGCACGGTGACGCCGGGCGCATCGGACGGCACGAGGATCATCGATTGCTGCGCGTGGCGGGGCGCGTCGGGATCCGTCTTGCCCATCACGATGTAGAGTTTGCAGCGCGGATCGCCGGCGCCGGACGACCACCACTTGTGGCCGTTGATCACGTAGTCGCCGCCATCGCGCTCGATGCGGGTCCGGATGTTCGTCGCGTCCGACGACGCGACCTCGGGCTCCGTCATCAGGAACGCCGAGCGGATCGTGCCGTCGAGCAGCGGTTCGAGCCACGTCGCCTTGTGCGCATCGGCGCCGTAGCGCTCGAGCGTTTCCATGTTGCCGGTGTCGGGCGCGTTGCAGTTGAAGACCTCGGGCGCCCACGGCACGCGACCCATGATTTCGCAAAGCGGCGCGTATTCGAGATTCGTGAGGCCGGCGCCGCGCGTCGAATCGGGCAGGAACAGGTTCCACAGGCCCGCGGCGCGCGCCTTCACCTTTAGCGTCTCGATCAGCTCGACCGGCTGCCATGCGTCGCCGGCGCGCCGGTTGCGCGCGATTTCTTCGTAGAACGCGCGCTCGTTCGGATAGATGTGCTCGTCGAAGAACGCGTTGAGCCGCGCGCGCAACGCTTCGACTTTCGGGGTGTAATCGAAATGCATGGCTGCCTCGCCTGTCGGTCGGTTCGGTGAAAGAGTGGGGCCGCTAGCCTGCGCGCCGCCGTGCGTAGCGCCACGCGAGCTCGGCCATCGGCCGCGCGCGCTGGCCGGCGTCGAGCGCCTGGGCGCTCGACGCGGTGCCGTCGACGACGCGCTTCATGATGCCCTGCAGGATCGCCGCGATCCGGAACATGTTGTATGCGAGATAGAAGTTCCAGTTGCCGGGGATCGTCAGGCCGGTGCGCTCGCAGTAGCGCGCGACGTAATGCGCTTCGTCGGGAATCCCGAGCGCCGGCAGATCGAGCCCGGCGACGCCGCGAAAGCGCTCGGGCGTAACGTGCCACGCCATGCAGTGATACGCGAAATCGGCGAGCGGGTCGCCGAGCGTCGACAGCTCCCAGTCGAGCACCGCGAGCACGCGCGGCGCGTGCGGATCGAAGATCAGGTTGTCGAGCCGATAGTCGCCGTGCACGATCGACACGCGCGCGTCGTCTTCGGCCTCGGGCGGCAGATGTCGCGGCAGCCAGTCGATCAGCCGGTGCATCGCGTCGATCGGCTCGGTCTCCGAAGCCAGATACTGCTTGCTCCAGCGCGCGATCTGACGCGCGAGATAGTTGCCCGACTTGCCGTAATCGGCGAGCCCGACCGTCCGCGGATCGATCGAGTGCAGCGCGGCGATCACGCGGTTCATCTCGTCGTAATGGCGGCCGCGCTCCGCGGGCGTCATGCCGGGCAGCGACGGATCCCACAGCACGCGGCCGTCGACGAACGCCATCACGTAGAACGCGCGGCCGATCACGCTTTCGTCGTCGCAGAGCGCGAGCATCGGCGCGACGGGCACGCCGGTGTCCGCGAGCGCGGCCATCACCCGATACTCGCGCTCGATCGCGTGCGCGGACGGCAGCAGCTTCGCCGCGGGCGCGGGCTTCGCGCGCAGCACGTAGCTGCGCGCGGGCGTCACGAGCTTGAACGTCGGATTCGACTGGCCGCCCTTGAACTGCTCGACGGAAAGCGGGCCGGCGAAACCGTCGACGCGCTCGGCGAGCCACGCGCTCAGCGCGTCCACGTCGAAGCGCTGCGCATCGCCGACGGGGCGCGTGCCTTCAAATGCGGCGTAATCGGTCGGCTTGGACTTCGGATCGTTCTCGGCTGCCATCGTCTCCTCCAGATCCGTGCGACGCGCCTACTCGCGCGTGCTTTGCAAAAACTGGTGATACAGCACTTCCATCGTCGTGTTGCGGATGTCGCGGTGCAGCGCTTCGGGCGGCGAGTAGTTGACGAGCCGCACGACCCAGTCGTCGTCGCGCTCGCCGACGTCGAGCGCGTTGATGCAGCCCGCCGACTGCGACAGCGTGCCGATGAAGAGCCGATGTCCGGGCACCGTCGCGTGCGACAGGAGCGCGCAATTCACGCCGCCGTGCAGCACGAGCAGCACCGTGTCCCACGACGGATCCGCGCGCAGCGCGGCGAGCGGCGGCAACACGCGGTCGATCAGCTCGCCGATCGTCTCGCCGCCGAGAAAGCGCGTGTGCTCGGCGACGATGCCGTCGAGCACGCGCAGGAACGCGGCTTCCTGCTCTTCGGGCGGGATGTCGGCGAGGAAGCCGCCGCGAATCTCGCGCCACGCGGGCTCGATGTCGATGTCGAGCGGTTGATCGATCTCCGCGAGCACGCGCCGCGCGGTTTCGATCGTGCGCGGCAGGCCGCTCGTGATCACGCGGTCGAAACGCACGTTCTGCTCGGCGAACGCGCGCCCCGCGGCGCTCGCCTGCATCCGGCCGCGCTCGTTGAGCGGCACGGCGTCCTGGTCGAACGGACGGCCGCTCGCGTCGAAGTAGGTGACGTCGCCATGCCGCATCAGATAAATGCGGCGGCGTTTCGGCAATTGATAGGACATGGGCGGGCTTTAGCGTTTGTAGACGGGAGGGCGTTTGTCGAGGAACGCGGTGATCCCTTCGAGCGCGTCCGCGTGGTGCAGCGACTCGACGAAGTGATCGCGTTCGGCGACGAGGTGTGCGGCGAGCGGCTGCGTCTGCGCGTCGGCGATCAGCGACTTGATCCGCGCGAGCGCGTTCGGCGACATCTTGCCGAGCTCGTCGGCCCACGCGATCGCCTCGTCGCGTGCGGCGCCCGGCTTCGTCAGGCGGTTTACGACGCCGAGTTCATGCAGCCGCGATGCGGCGGCCGGCTTGCCTTCGAACAGGATCTCGGCCGCGAGCGCGCGGGGCAGCGCACGCGCGAGGAACCACGAGCCGCCGCCGTCGGGCGTGAGCGCGACGCGCGCGTACGACATCACGAACTTCGCATCGTCGGCGGCGACGAGGAGGTCGCACGCGAGCGCGAGCGAGAAGCCCGCGCCCGCGGCCGCGCCCTCGACCGCGGCGATCACGGGCTTCGTCACGGTGTTGATCGCGGTGACCCATTCGCCGAGCTGATCGATGCTCGCCGCCTGCACGGCGGGCTCCTTTGCGCGATTGTCGAGCAGCCGGTTCAGGTTGCCGCCCGCGCAGAAGAAGCGGTCCGCGCCCGTCAGCACGACCGCGCGGATCGACGGATCGCGCTCGGCCGTGTTGAGCGCTTCGAGGCCGGCGGCGTACATGTCGGGATGCAGCGCGTTGCGCGCGCCGGGGTTGGACAGCGTGAGGACGAGCGTCGATTCGCTTTCGGGCGGGCGCGACGCGAGCAGTTCTGCGCTCATGCGGTGAGTCTCCTTGAATGCGATAGGCGTCGGGAACGGCGCGCCGCGTGCATGCGTCGCGCGGCGCGGGCGCCGTCCCGGCCGGCTTGGCCGGCATTTTTGAGGCGGTGCTCGAAACGTGCCGCGGCGCGAACGCCGCGACGCGCTTCGAAGTTGCTTTAGACTAGCATGAACGTGCTTTTCGGCGTCACGCCGACCGACGTGCGGGACACATCGCGCGCGGCCCTTTTCCCATGACGAAGGAGACTTCGATGCTTCGGCTCTGTGGCTTACCGCTGTCCAACTATTACAACAAGGTCAAGTTCGTACTGCTCGAGCACGACATTCCGTTCGAGGAAACGCTCGTCAAGCTGCCGATCGACGATCCCTCACTGTTCGCCGACACGCCGCTCGGCAAGGTGCCGTATCTGCTGACCGAGCACGGCGCGATCAGCGAATCGCAGGCGATCGTCGAATATCTCGCCGCGACCCATCCCGGCAAGCGCCTCTTCCCGGCCGATCCGTTCGCGGCGGCGAAGGCACGCGAGATCACGACGGTGCTCGAGCTGTATCTCGAATGGAACGTGCGCGAGCTGTTTCCGGAGGCGTTCTTCGGCGGCAAGGTCAGCGACGGCACGAAGGCGCACGTCGAGAAGCGCATGCCGCGCGCGCTCGACGGCTTCAAGCGGCTCGCGAAATTCTCGCCTTACGTGCTCGGCGACACGTTCGGCATCGCCGACGTCGCTGCGTTCATCCATTTGCCGGTCGTCGCGCTTGCGACGAAAGCGGTTTACGGCCGCGATTTCCTCGCCGATGCCGGAATCGACTGGAAGTCGTACGTGAAGCGCATCGAGGAGGAGCGGCCGGCGGCGCGGCGCGTGAGCGAAGAGCGCAAGGCGTTCATCGCGGGGCTTGCGAAGCCGAGTTGAGGCGACCCCGCCCCATGTGACGCACGCGCGGTGCGCGAAGGCCGATTGGCCGTCTCGCGCATCGCGCGCGCGTTTGCCGCCATGCCGGCGGCGCGACGGACCGCCTGACCGCGCAACGGCGACGGGCGGTCGCGGCGGCCCGTGCGGGGCCCGCTCATACGCCGGATTTACAAACGCGCGAGCCGCTCGAGCGCGGTGGCGAGCGTCTCTTCGCGCTTCGCGAAGCAGAAACGCACGACGCCCGATTCGTGCGACTCGTGATAGAACGCCGATACAGGAATCGCCGCGACGCCGACCTCGGTCGTCAGCCACTGCGCGAATTCCGCTTCGGGCAGATCGCTGATTGCCGAATAATCGACGCACTGGAAGTACGTGCCCGCGCACGGCAGCAGTTTGAAGCGCGTGTTCGCGAGCCCGGCGCGGAAGAAGTCGCGCTTCTTCTGATAGAACGCGGGCAGCGTCAGATATGGCTCGGGATCGCGCAGGTAATCGGCGAGGCCGAACTGCATCGGCGTATTGACCGTGAACACGTTGAACTGGTGGACCTTGCGGAACTCGGCCATCAGCGCGGTGGGCGCGGCGACGTAGCCGACCTTCCAGCCCGTCACGTGAAAGGTCTTGCCGAAGCTCGACACGACGATGCTGCGCGCCGCGAGTTCCGGATAGCGCGCGACGCTCTCGTGCCGCGCGCCGTCGTAGACCATGTGCTCGTAGACTTCGTCGGACACGATCAGCAGATTGGTGCCGCGCACGATGTCTTCGAGCGCGCGCATGTCCGCCTCCCGCCATACGGTGCCCGTCGGATTGTGCGGCGTGTTGATCAGGATCGCGCGCGTCCTCGGCGTGATCGCCGCGGCGAGCTTGTCGAACGGAATCGCGTAGTCGGGCGCGTCGAGCGTGACGAACACGGGCGTCGCGCCCGCGAGCGCGATCGACGGCAGATAGCTGTCGTAAGTCGGCTCGATCACGATCACCTCGTCGCCGGGATGCACGGCGCACAGGATCGCGGTCAGGAGCGCCTGCGTCGCGCCTGCCGTCACGGTGATCTCGGTCGCGGCGTCGTAGCGGCGGCCGTAGAGCCGCTCGATCTTCTCCGCGATCGCCTCGCGCAGCGGCGCGACGCCCGTCATCGGCGGATACTGGTTGTGGCCGTCGCGCATCGCGCGCGCGACCGCGTCGACGATGCGCGGATCGCAATCGAAATCGGGAAAGCCCTGGCCGAGGTTGACCGCGCCTTTTTCCGCGGCGAGCGCGCTCATGACCGTGAAGATCGTCGTGCCGACGTCGGGCAGGCGGGAGAGGAGGGTGGGCGTCGTGGGCATGTCGTGCGGTGCGTCCATCGTGGCTTGTGCGAAAAGGGTTGAGGCGAAGCGCGTCGCTTACGCCGGCTCGGAGGCGTCGGCCGCGAGCGCGCTGGCGGCGAACGGCGCGGGCTGCGCGATCCTGAAGCCGAAGTCGCGCTCGGTCCGGCGCGCGAGCTTCAGGAGCGCGCGGTCCTTCGACACGAGCCAGTCGGCGCGTGCCGCATAGGCGAGCTCGAGAAATTTCTGATCGTCGCGGTCCTTGCACTTCGGCAACGGGCGCGGCGGCGGCGCGTCTGCGGCGGGCGAGGGCGCGGCCGCGTCGGCTGGCGACGGCGAATCCGTGCGGTCCGCTTGCGCGTCTGCCGCGTCTGTCGCATCCGGAAGGTCCGAAGCGTTCAAGGGATTCGGGCTATTCGAAGCGCCCGCCGATGATGCGATCGCAAGCGAGCGGTCCACGCCGGCGCCCGTCGTCGCGGCGGACTCCCGCGGCTCGCCGCGATCGGGCCCTGCGACGCGCTCCGACAGGCGCGCGACCGTTGCGAGCGCAGCGGCCTTGTCGACCGAGCGTGCCTTAAACTGAGGGTAGTCGAGCACGCGCTCGAGCTCGACGAGGCAGCGAACGTCGATGAGCGCCGTGATGGCGCCCGTTTCTAGGGCATCGCGGATCGGGCGGGCGGCGGGGTCGTCGAACACGAGGATGTCGATCCAGACGTTCGAATCGAGCACCACGCGGCGACCGGCGCGCGGAGCGTCGGGGCTTGGCATTCGTTACAATCGGTGGTTTTCGTCTGACTGCACGGCACGGCGTGCCGGCGAGCCTCTATGATAATCGTTCTCTCCCCGGCGAAATCGCTCGACTACGAAACCCCGCCCCACGTTGCCACCCATACGCTGCCTCAGTTCGCCAACGACGCGGCCGAACTGATCGGCGAGCTGCGCCGGCTGTCGCCGCAGCAGATCGGGACGCTGATGAGCATTTCCGATCCGCTCGCGCGCCTGAACTTCCAGCGTTATGCGGACTGGTCGGGCACGTCGACGCCCGCGAACGCCAAGCAGGCGGTGCTGGCGTTCAACGGCGACGTCTACGAAGGCTTCGACGCGCGCTCGCTGTCGGCCGACGATCTCGACTATGCGCAGCGGCACGTCCGCGTGCTGTCGGGGCTCTACGGGCTGCTGCGGCCGCTCGATCTGCTGCAGCCGTACCGGCTCGAAATGGGCACCCGCTTCGCGAACCGGCGCGGCAAGGATCTGTACGCGTTCTGGGGCGAGCGGATCACGCAGGCGCTGAACGTCGAGCTGAAGACGCGCGACGGCGCATCGCGCGTGCTCGTCAATTGCGCGTCGGCCGAGTACTTCAAGTCGGTGAAGCCGAAGCTGCTCGACGCGCGCGTCGTCACGCCGGTGTTCGAGGACTGGAAGGACGGCCGTTACAAGATCATCAGCTTCCACGCGAAGCGTGCGCGCGGCCTGATGGCGCGGTACGTCGTCGAGGGGCGGATCGCGTCGCCCGACGCGCTGAAGGACTTCGCATCGGAAGGCTACGCGTTCGACGAAGCCGCGTCGAACGACGACACCTACGTGTTTCGCCGGCGTGTCGGCGCTTGAATTCCGGGCGGCCCGGCGCGGCCGCCGCTACCAGGAGATGCAATGACTCTCTCGATCACGAGCAATTTCGACGCAGGCGCGATCGACGTCCTGTCGTGCGAGCGCGCGGATGCGATCCGGCTGCGCGTGCGCGGCGACAATCGTTCGGAGTTCGCTCAATGGTTCCACTTCCGCCTGACGGGCGCGCGCGGCGAGCGTTGCGTGATGACGTTCGAGAATGCGAGCGACTGCGCGTATCCGGCCGGCTGGCGCAACTATCGTGCAGTCGCGAGCTACGACCGGGTCAACTGGTTCCGCGTGCCGACGTCGTATGACGGCCAGGTGCTGACGATCGACCATACGCCCGATTTCGACAGCATCTACTACGCGTATTTCGAGCCGTACGGCGAAGAGCGTCATTCGGAGTTCCTCGGCGCGGTCCAGCAGATGCCGCATGCGAACGTCGTCGAGCTGGGCCGCACGGTCGAAGGGCGGCCGATGTCGCTCGTCGTGCTCGGCACGCCCGAAGAAGCGGGCGTCGCGAAGAAGAAAGTGTGGATCATCGCGCGCCAGCATCCGGGCGAGTCGATGGCGGAATGGTTCGTCGAAGGGCTCGTGAAGCGGCTCGTCGGCTGGGGCGACTGGTCGGGCGATCCGGTCGCGCGCAAGCTCTACGATCGCGCGACGTTCTACATCGTTTCAAACATGAATCCGGACGGCAGCGTGCACGGCAACCTGCGCACGAACGCCGCGGGCGCGAACCTGAATCGCGAGTGGATGGAGCCTGATGCCGAGCGCAGCCCCGAAGTGCTCGTCGTGCGCGACGCCATTCACGCGATCGGTTGCGATCTCTTCTTCGACATCCATGGCGACGAAGATTTGCCGTACGTGTTCGCGGCCGGCTCGGAGATGCTGCCGGGCTTCACCGAGCAGCAGCGCGTCGAGCAGCGCGCGTTTATCGACGCGTTCAAGCGCGCGAGCCCTGATTTCCAGGACGAGCACGGCTATCCGCCGGGCAAGTACAAGGAAGATGCGCTGAAGCTCGCGTCGAAGTACATCGGCCACCGGTTCGGCTGCCTGTCGCTGACGCTCGAGATGCCGTTCAAGGACAACGCGAATCTGCCGGACGAGCATGTCGGCTGGAACGGTGCGCGGAGTGCGTCGCTCGGCGCGGCGATGCTGGGCGCGATTCTCGAGCACGTGCAGACTTTCGCCTGAGCGATGGCCGCTGCGCAGCGGATGCGCGCGAAATGGAGCGCGAATGAAAAAGCCGGAGCGGCTTTGCCGCGCTCCGGCTTTTTTGCGTCGAGCCGACGGCGGCGCATGACGCGCGTCGCCCGACGCCGTCATCGTTCGGACCGGCGTTCGATGGGCCGCTTCACGACTTCTGCGACGACCGCTTCTTTACGACTTTTTTCGTCGTGCCCGACTTCTTCGTCGCAGCCGATCGCTTGCTGCTCTTGCCTGCCGCCTTTGCCTTGACCTTGCCCTTGCCCGAGTGCGCGCGGAGCTTTTTCTTCGACGACGTCGTGCGCTCGACGCGCGGCTTCGCGGGCGGCACCGGATCGTTCCAGCTGAACGCGAGCATTTGCGTGCCGACATAGCCGCAGCGGAACTTCAGGTGCTCCGGGTCGCCGCCGCTGCTGCGCACGCCGAGGCCTTCGACGGTCACGATGTTGTCGACCTTCACGCGCTGCTTGCCTTCGTCGAACGAGTCGTTCCACGGCGTGATCGAAGCGTTGCCGCTGTCGAACGCGTTCGGCGGAAATTCGACATGATCGAAAGCGCTCGACGTGCTGGCTATGAAGCTGCCGTGTGCGGCGCAATCCGCGACGAGCGGATCGGCGTGCATTTCATTGACGTATTTGTTGATGAGTTCGGCGCGTTGATCGAGCAAGTCGGCGAACGCGGGTGCGGCGAACGTGAGCGACAGGCCCGCAACACAGGCCGTCAGCTTGCCGAGCGCGCCGAGCAGGCGATGCGAGGCGGGAAAGCTGTCCATCTGGAGGTATGAGATAAGCGCGATAGAGACACCAGGCACATGAGATGCCCGATGAAGAGCAGGGTTCCATCTTAGCGTAATTTTTCGGCGCGGCAGTAGAGCGATTGCCCGTATGGCCGGGTGTGTGCGCGTCTACGCGCGCTTCGTCAAGCGGACGAACTCACGCGCGCGGTCCGCCGAGGCGATAGCGGCGCACGTCGGAGGTCGTGACCCATGCGGGCCGGTAGACCGCGATCAACGCGGTCGCCATGCCGGTGAACCACGCTTCGCCGAGCGCGAGCAGCAATGCGTTCAGCGCATAGCCGGACGGGACGACGACGAGCGTGCCGTCGGCGAGCGCGATCTGCACGCCGGCCGCCGCGGCCGCGACGACGCCCACCGTGATCGCAGGCGACACGAAGCCTTGGCCGATGATGAGCGCGGGCAGATTGTGCGGCAGCCACGCGAGCGCGGCGCGCTGCAGCAGCGCCGATATGGCGACGGGAAGCGCGCCGTATACGAGATAGGTGAGCCCGACGCCTTGCCAGGTCGCGTCGAACACGGCCGCCGCGACGCCGATCACGGCCGCCATTGCGACGAGCGCAAGGGTCCAGTCGAACAGCGTGACGAGCAGCGTCGCACCGAGGAGATGCATGACGAGGCCGTCGTCGAGCCATGCATTGGACGCCCATAGCACCGTGATCGTGGTCACGAGCGCGAGCCACACATGCTGCAGCGTCGCATCCTGCAGACGACCGAATGGACGCCTCCACAACGCAAAGGCGAGCAGCCCCCCGGCGGCGATCCAGCCACCGACGGCGACCCAGAACGGAAGCGGCGTGTAGAGGAAACCCATGTTTTTATATTACTCGTTGAATACAAAAGATGGGAATGGATTCACCCTCTACGCGGGTTTTGCCGGCTATTCGTTCGCCTTGAACGGAGCGCCCGGTTCGGCCGCGATGAGCGGCTGGGCAGACGATTCGTTCTCGGCGACGAGCGGGTACCTGTGCTGCGTCTTCGCCGGGCGCAGCGGCACGGAGCCGGCTGCGCCGTGTACGGGCTTCGGCGAGCTGTCGCGCGCGGACAGCAGCACTTCGAGATGCGGCGGCAGCCAGCCGTTGTAGATCGCGACCGCGGCGGCGCGATTTGTCGCACCCAATTGCTGGAAGATGCTGGCCAGATGAATCTTGACCGTGCCTTCGCTGATGCCGAGCGTGCGCGCGATCATCTTGTTGGTGCTGCCCATGTGGACGAAACGCATGATCTGCGCCTGGCGCGGCGAGAGCAGGCTGCACGCCGAGCGTTTCCTGCGCGGGAGCTGGCTGACGATCGCGTCTACGCGGCCGTCTCTCGCGCGTGCGGCCGGCTCCGTGAGGTTCAGCGCGCTCGGCGGGATGTAGTGTCCGCCGAGCAGCACCATTTCCAATGCGCGAACGATGAGGTGAGGGCGCGTCGAACGTGGAATGACGCCGAGCACGCCGGCGTCGAATAGCGCTTGCGCGTGCTCCGGCGACGCGTCGTCGGTCAGCGCGGCGACGGGCGTCGGCGCGCAGGCCCGGCAAAGCGCGTGTAGATCGCCGAGCCGCTTGATGTCCTGCCAGTCGACTGCAATCAAGTCGAAGCTCTGTTGTTTGATGAGCCGTTGCGCCTGCCGCCAGTCCTTGGCGTCGTTGTAGCCGGCATGTCGGTCGATTTGACGCAGCAGGGTTTTCAAGCCGTCGCGACGCTCTGCGTCGGAGTTGAGCACCAGAAACCTCATGTTATGCCTCCGCTTATCCGATTGATCGAGAAAACAACGAGTGCCATCTCCTCAATAATGACAAAGGCATTACAAAATGTCGGCCTGGCTGAAAGTCATAAGAAAAATTCAGACAAGCAAGAGTGCGAAGGCCGCCTCGAGCGCGAGCTCGAGGCGGCCTTCGATGGACCTCTCGCGCCGGACAGCGCGAGTCGGGCGGGGCTTCAGTGGAAGTGCGGCTGCGCGGGCGTCGCGTCTTCCGGCATCTCCGCGTGGACGATCTCGCCGAGCGGGTCCGCGTACAACGGGACGCCGCAATCGTCGCAATATTCGGGTTCGAAGCGGCCGGCATGGCGGCGGATGTCGGTCACGCCCGCTTCCTTCAACAGCGACGCGATGTCCTCGAGCGGTCCGTCGGCGGGCGCCTCGGCTTCGAGCGTCGCTTCGTCGACCGCCGCCTCGCCGTTCTCGCGGCCATAGAGCGGCCAAACGACGCCATAGATGACGTCGTTGCTGCCGCGGCGCGTGAACGCGACGCGATATTCGTCGATTCGACGCTCGCCGAACCCGGCGATCACGGCGCGCAGTTCCTGCGGCGGCGCGCCGATCGTGTCGAACAGATAGCGGATCGCGGTGCGTACGGTGTGCGGACGGATCCGCTCGTCCGCGTCGCGGCACGCGGAGTAGTACGCGTCGGGCAGCAGGCACTCGAATTCGCAGCCGGGCAGCGCGGCCGACAGATTGACGCCGCCTTGCGCAGCCCATTGCTCGAGGCATTGGCCGCGCTCGATGCGCGAGCCGTGCTCTTCTTCCTGCCAGCGGAAAAGCGGAGCGCCGGCGGGCGCGGCGACGACGGCAAGCAGGAAGCGCGGATCGGCGAGGATCGGCGAGGTCTCGGGCAGGTCGCCGAAGTTGAGCTTGACCGGATGGTTGCCGAGCGCCGCATGTGCGAGCTGCTGCGCGAGGCGGTAAGTCTCGACGTGATGGCGCGGCAATTGATCGATGCTGTAGAAAAAGGGCGTCATCGCGACGAGCGTGCCTTGCGCGAGCACGTGTGCTTGCAAATGAGTGCGCAACACGTCGGCGATCTCGATCTTGAGCGAGCCCGACGGAATCATGTAGCGGGTCCACGCGAGGACGGGGACTGCGACGAGAAGCGCCTCGTACGGCTTGCCGTCGTGCTCGACGGACAGCGATTCGCTGTGCGTCTCGGCCATGTCGGCGAGGGCGCCGTAGGCGTCCGGATGATTCTGCTGGAGATGATCGAGCGCGGCGTCGAGCGTGGTCTGGTTGCCGTTGCGGACGATCTTTGCGAGCAAGGCGTCGAGCTTGGCTTCCCAGAAGCGATCTTCGACGCGGCTGCCGGACGCAAACAGCGCGAGCGACAGACCGACCAGTTTGTCGGCATCGGGAGGGAGGCGTTTAGCGGTTCGCTGGCGCATAGATTGACATGGTTGGATGCGAGGAACCTATCATTTTAGTCCGTTCCGCGTATGTTCAGCGGTTTGCCGGCCTTTTGACAGTTTTCCGTATAGACAATATGCGAGCGCGTTCGGAGTGTGAATGTAAAAAGACAAAAGAATTTCCGAAAACCCCCTTGCGGGGTACGAATCTTATGTCTAGAATCACGCCTCTTTCGCGGTAACGGTGACGGGACGCGAGAGGGGAAGCGGGAAGAAGATCCAGGCGGTGCGCGGCGAGGCGGTAAAAAAGTTGTTGACGCGCTGCGAATAAGTGATCATAATCTCATTTCTCTGCTGCGGACAACGCAGCGCTGCTGAGAAGGCGGTTCGAAGTAGGAAGTGCTTCTCGCGGATATGCTCTTTAACAATGAACAGCCGATAAGTGTGGGCGCTTGATGGGGCGGACGATCTACGGATCGAAAGCGAAAGTATCAAGAGTCTCACACGAAAGTAAGTCAGGTTTGTGAAGCAATTCACGACCTGTCAGCTTTGAGTGAGCGACCGGTTGGAAACAACCGAAAACAGTAACAGGTTTGAACTGAAGAGTTTGATCCTGGCTCAGATTGAACGCTGGCGGCATGCCTTACACATGCAAGTCGAACGGCAGCACGGGTGCTTGCACCTGGTGGCGAGTGGCGAACGGGTGAGTAATACATCGGAACATGTCCTGTAGTGGGGGATAGCCCGGCGAAAGCCGGATTAATACCGCATACGATCTGAGGATGAAAGCGGGGGACCTTCGGGCCTCGCGCTATAGGGTTGGCCGATGGCTGATTAGCTAGTTGGTGGGGTAAAGGCCTACCAAGGCGACGATCAGTAGCTGGTCTGAGAGGACGACCAGCCACACTGGGACTGAGACACGGCCCAGACTCCTACGGGAGGCAGCAGTGGGGAATTTTGGACAATGGGCGCAAGCCTGATCCAGCAATGCCGCGTGTGTGAAGAAGGCCTTCGGGTTGTAAAGCACTTTTGTCCGGAAAGAAATCCTACCGACTAATACTGGGTGGGGATGACGGTACCGGAAGAATAAGCACCGGCTAACTACGTGCCAGCAGCCGCGGTAATACGTAGGGTGCGAGCGTTAATCGGAATTACTGGGCGTAAAGCGTGCGCAGGCGGTTTGTTAAGACCGATGTGAAATCCCCGGGCTCAACCTGGGAACTGCATTGGTGACTGGCAAGCTAGAGTATGGCAGAGGGGGGTAGAATTCCACGTGTAGCAGTGAAATGCGTAGAGATGTGGAGGAATACCGATGGCGAAGGCAGCCCCCTGGGCCAATACTGACGCTCATGCACGAAAGCGTGGGGAGCAAACAGGATTAGATACCCTGGTAGTCCACGCCCTAAACGATGTCAACTAGTTGTTGGGGATTCATTTCCTTAGTAACGTAGCTAACGCGTGAAGTTGACCGCCTGGGGAGTACGGTCGCAAGATTAAAACTCAAAGGAATTGACGGGGACCCGCACAAGCGGTGGATGATGTGGATTAATTCGATGCAACGCGAAAAACCTTACCTACCCTTGACATGGTCGGAATCCTGCTGAGAGGTGGGAGTGCTCGAAAGAGAACCGATACACAGGTGCTGCATGGCTGTCGTCAGCTCGTGTCGTGAGATGTTGGGTTAAGTCCCGCAACGAGCGCAACCCTTGTCCTTAGTTGCTACGCAAGAGCACTCTAAGGAGACTGCCGGTGACAAACCGGAGGAAGGTGGGGATGACGTCAAGTCCTCATGGCCCTTATGGGTAGGGCTTCACACGTCATACAATGGTCGGAACAGAGGGTCGCCAACCCGCGAGGGGGAGCCAATCCCAGAAAACCGATCGTAGTCCGGATTGCACTCTGCAACTCGAGTGCATGAAGCTGGAATCGCTAGTAATCGCGGATCAGCATGCCGCGGTGAATACGTTCCCGGGTCTTGTACACACCGCCCGTCACACCATGGGAGTGGGTTTTACCAGAAGTGGCTAGTCTAACCGCAAGGAGGACGGTCACCACGGTAGGATTCATGACTGGGGTGAAGTCGTAACAAGGTAGCCGTATCGGAAGGTGCGGCTGGATCACCTCCTTTCTCGAGCTTAACCGCTGCGTTGAGCGCTCACGCTTATCGGCTGTAAATTTAGGACAGGCTCAGGGGTCTGTAGCTCAGTCGGTTAGAGCACCGTCTTGATAAGGCGGGGGTCGTTGGTTCGAATCCAACCAGACCCACCAAGTTGTCTGGCGCAGGGAACCTGGGTGAAGTCTCGGTATGGGGGCATAGCTCAGCTGGGAGAGCACCTGCTTTGCAAGCAGGGGGTCGTCGGTTCGATCCCGTCTGCCTCCACCAATCTTCAATGGGAAGCGTTTGGATCACACGAAAGTGACGTGTGAGACGAGCATTTGCCATTGGCGATTGAGCCAGTCAGAGTGATATGAGTAACACCATATCGGCTGTCGTTCTTTAACAATCTGGAAGAAGCAAGTAATTTGGATAGCGGAAGCGTCTTGAGATGGACGTGGAAGTTATCCGGGTTGTGATTGTATCGAAGTATCTCAAGATGATTCGAACTTCATTGTTCGGCTCGATTTTGGAATACGGCACACACGTAGTGTGGGCTCCGCGTAAGTGCTAAAGCACTAACGCTGAGCGACACGCGAGAACTCAACCTGTAGCGACTGTCGAAGAGACAGACTCGTTATAGGGTCAAGCGAACAAGTGCATGTGGTGGATGCCTTGGCGATCACAGGCGATGAAGGACGCGGTAGCCTGCGAAAAGCTACGGGGAGCTGGCAAACGAGCTTTGATCCGTAGATGTCCGAATGGGGAAACCCACTCCGAATGGAGTATCCATAGCTGAATACATAGGCTATGTGAGGCGAACGCGGTGAACTGAAACATCTAAGTAACCGCAGGAAAAGAAATCAACCGAGATTCCCAAAGTAGTGGCGAGCGAAATGGGAAGAGCCTGTACTCTTTATTTGTATTGTTAGCCGAACGCTCTGGAAAGTGCGGCCATAGCAGGTGATAGCCCTGTAGGCGAAAACAGTATGAAAGAACTAGGTGTACGACAAGTAGGGCGGGACACGTGAAATCCTGTCTGAAGATGGGGGGACCATCCTCCAAGGCTAAATACTCGTGATCGACCGATAGTGAACCAGTACCGTGAGGGAAAGGCGAAAAGAACCCCGGGAGGGGAGTGAAATAGATCCTGAAACCGCATGCATACAAACAGTCGGAGCCTCGCAAGGGGTGACGGCGTACCTTTTGTATAATGGGTCAGCGACTTACGTTCAGTAGCAAGCTTAACCGAATAGGGCAGGCGTAGCGAAAGCGAGTCCGAATAGGGCGTTCAGTTGCTGGGCGTAGACCCGAAACCAAGTGATCTATCCATGGCCAGGATGAAGGTGCGGTAACACGTACTGGAGGTCCGAACCCACTAACGTTGAAAAGTTAGGGGATGAGCTGTGGATAGGGGTGAAAGGCTAAACAAACTTGGAAATAGCTGGTTCTCTCCGAAAACTATTTAGGTAGTGCCTCGTGTCTCACCTTCGGGGGTAGAGCACTGTCATGGTTGGGGGGTCTATTGCAGATTACCCCGCCATAGCAAACTCCGAATACCGAAGAGTGCAATCACGGGAGACAGACATCGGGTGCTAACGTCCGGTGTCAAGAGGGAAACAACCCAGACCGCCAGCTAAGGTCCCCAAATATAGCTAAGTGGGAAACGAAGTGGGAAGGCTAAAACAGTCAGGAGGTTGGCTTAGAAGCAGCCACCCTTTAAAGAAAGCGTAATAGCTCACTGATCGAGTCGTCCTGCGCGGAAGATGTAACGGGGCTAAGCTATATACCGAAGCTGCGGATGCGAGCTTTGCTCGCATGGTAGGAGAGCGTTCCGTAAGCCTGCGAAGGTGCGTTGAAAAGCGTGCTGGAGGTATCGGAAGTGCGAATGCTGACATGAGTAGCGATAAAGGGGGTGAAAGGCCCCCTCGCCGTAAGCCCAAGGTTTCCTACGCAACGTTCATCGGCGTAGGGTGAGTCGGCCCCTAAGGCGAGGCAGAAATGCGTAGCTGATGGGAAGCAGGTCAATATTCCTGCACCATTGTTAAATGCGATGGGGGGACGGATCGCGGAAGGTTGTCCGGGTGTTGGAAGTCCCGGTCGCTGCATTGGAGAAGGCACTTAGGCAAATCCGGGTGCGGAATTCAAGGGTGTGGCGCGAGCGACTTAGGTCGCGAAGCAATTGGAAGTGGTTCCAAGAAAAGCCTCTAAGCTTCAGTTTAACGATGACCGTACCGCAAACCGACACAGGTGGGCGAGATGAGTATTCTAAGGCGCTTGAGAGAACTCGGGAGAAGGAACTCGGCAAATTGGTACCGTAACTTCGGGATAAGGTACGCCCTGGTAGCTTGACCCCCCTGCGGGGGAAGGGTGAAGGGGTTGCAATAAACTGGTGGCTGCGACTGTTTAATAAAAACACAGCACTCTGCAAACACGAAAGTGGACGTATAGGGTGTGACGCCTGCCCGGTGCCGGAAGATTAAATGATGGGGTGCAAGCTCTTGATTGAAGTCCCGGTAAACGGCGGCCGTAACTATAACGGTCCTAAGGTAGCGAAATTCCTTGTCGGGTAAGTTCCGACCTGCACGAATGGCGTAACGATGGCCACACTGTCTCCTCCCGAGACTCAGCGAAGTTGAAGTGTTTGTGATGATGCAATCTACCCGCGGCTAGACGGAAAGACCCCATGAACCTTTACTGTAGCTTTGCATTGGACTTTGAACCGATCTGTGTAGGATAGGTGGGAGGCTATGAAACCGGAACGCTAGTTTCGGTGGAGCCGTCCTTGAAATACCACCCTGGTTTGTTTGAGGTTCTAACCTTGGCCCGTGATCCGGGTCGGGGACAGTGCATGGTAGGCAGTTTGACTGGGGCGGTCTCCTCCCAAAGCGTAACGGAGGAGTACGAAGGTACGCTAGGTACGGTCGGAAATCGTGCTGATAGTGCAATGGCATAAGCGTGCTTAACTGCGAGACCGACAAGTCGAGCAGGTGCGAAAGCAGGTCATAGTGATCCGGTGGTTCTGTATGGAAGGGCCATCGCTCAACGGATAAAAGGTACTCTGGGGATAACAGGCTGATACCGCCCAAGAGTTCATATCGACGGCGGTGTTTGGCACCTCGATGTCGGCTCATCTCATCCTGGGGCTGTAGCCGGTCCCAAGGGTATGGCTGTTCGCCATTTAAAGAGGTACGTGAGCTGGGTTTAAAACGTCGTGAGACAGTTTGGTCCCTATCTGCCGTGGGCGTTGGAAGTTTGAAGGGGGCTGCTCCTAGTACGAGAGGACCGGAGTGGACGAACCTCTGGTGTACCGGTTGTGACGCCAGTCGCATCGCCGGGTAGCTATGTTCGGAAGAGATAACCGCTGAAAGCATCTAAGCGGGAAACTCGCCTTAAGATGAGACTTCCCCGGGGACTTGATCCCCTTGAAGGGTCGTTCGAGACCAGGACGTTGATAGGTCGGGTGTGTAAGCGCAGTAATGCGTTCAGCTAACCGATACTAATTGCCCGTAAGGCTTGATCCTATAACAAGTCTGTTTCGACAGTCGTTAGCGCTTCAGCGCTTTACGAATGTCGAACGTCGAGTGTGAAGCACTCGACGTACTGCGGTTGAAGTACCGCGTACGTGTGAGATACAACCTCACAACCCCAGGATTACTGCTTCTTCCCAGATTGGTCGCGTTGCGAAGCAGCGCGACAACCCTCTTTGCCTGATGACCATAGCGAGTCGGTCCCACCCCTTCCCATCCCGAACAGGACCGTGAAACGACTCTACGCCGATGATAGTGCGGATTGCCCGTGTGAAAGTAGGTAATCGTCAGGCTCCCCCTCTCAAAACCCCCGCCCTGTCAGGCGGGGGTTTTGTCTTTCTTGCGCTCGCATCACGCGGATGGCCTCGGCCTGCCGCCCACGACTCCCCCCCCCGCCACGCCGCCGGACAGCGCCCCTCTTCTTACCCAAGCTCCTGCTCCAGTCAGGCACCAACGTACGGCTTGGCCCGACACGGTAGCGCGCACCACTGACGTGGCGTGCAATCGCACCGCGCTGACGTGGATCGACAGATTTGAAATCCGCCGTGAGGCGCGCGCCGATCCAGCCCTCTTCAAATTTGCCAGATCTCTTCCGGCGCATGCGATCGATCGTGCGTTCTCCGAACCGCTGCGCCGTCACGGATTCGGTTGCATTCACTAACGGATGACAAGGGCGCAGGATCGAGACGGGGTGGGGCGCACACCTTTGTCATTGCAATTCACCGGCAACCCGCTGTCCGGCCGTTGCGAGCGTCAGAGGATGCCGATTGTGCGCACCGGCGAACGAGTTTCGATGCCCGTTGTTCGACGAGCCGACGCCGACGCCCGACGCGTCCATGAGGCAAGCGCACAAACATGCCGGTTTCGCCAGGCGCCCACTCCACATCGGCGAATTGCTCGTCAGCCACGACATCGACATCGACCGCCGCGTAGGCGGCTGCATCGCCCTCACGGAGCGCGCCGCATCGTCGGGCATCGCGCGCGGAATGCGTGTGCGACCGGGCGTTCCGCCAATTCGGAAGGTTGCGTTCGTTTAAGCAGGACAAAAATTTAAGCTTGACGCAATTTCGGTCGAAAGGTAATTTTTTTGCCTGTCGGCCGCTGGAGCGTGGCCGCGTGCGCTTACTGATATCAATTTGGGCATCCGATGATCGATCGATTGAAATACAGTTTCTCCGACCTCACTCCATACGACGCATCGGTTGTCGACGCGCACGCACGGCTTTCCCGGCTGCTCGACGCGTTGCAGCTCGACGCGCTCGTGATCACGTCTCAGGACGAATACATCACCGAATGGCTGCCGCGCTGCAATAACCCACGCTATGCGCTGTCCGGGTTCGACGGTTCGGTCGGCTCCGGTGTGTTCCTGAGCGCCGCTGCGGCGAAGCGGATCGGTGCGCCGCAGTTCGTGCTGTTCGTCGACGGCCGCTATCACCTGCAGGCGGAAAAGCAGTGTGATCCCGCGCACGTGCACGTCGAGAAGCTCGGGCTCAACGCCGCGATGTGGCCCGCGATCGCCGACTGGCTCGTTGCGCATGCAACCGAACTCCGGCGCGTCGGCTACGACGCGTTGCGTTTGAGCGTCGCGCAGCGCGAGCGCTTGTTCGCGCATACGCAAGGCGCCGGCCTGCAATGGACGAGCCTGGCCGGCCGCGAGATCGACAAGGCGATCGCACTGCCGGGCTGGACCGTCGAGCGGCCGATTTTCGAACTGCCGCGCTCGATGACGGGCACCGGCATCGCGGAGAACATCGCGACGCTGAATCGCCGGACGCGCGAGCATCTCGGCGATCCGCACGCGAAGGTCGCGTTCCTGACCTGCGCGGCGGACGATCTGAGCTATCTGCTGAACAGCCGCGGCTACCATCTGCCGTGCGCGTCGTCGCACCTCGGCTTCCTGTTCGTCGTCGGCGAGGCGGTCGCGCTGTTCCTGCCGGAAGGCTGCGATCGCTGCCCGGTACAGATCGAGTCGTATCCGGCGCTGCGCGTGATCCGCAACGACGCCGCCGAACTCGAGCGCTTCCTCGCGCAATTCGATGTCGAGCACGTGTGCTACGGCTTCGAAGCGGTCAACTGCGCGCTGCCGGATACGGTGCGACGAATCTGGCCCGAGGCCCGTCACGTCGACCATAACCCGGTCGTGGCGATGCGTGCGAGCAAGACGCCTGAAGTGCTCGACCAGTTTCGCGACGCGTTCGCGCGCAGCTCCGAAGCGATCGCCGAGGCGATGCGCTGGGCGAAGACGGGCGAGCCGGGCAAGCGGCATTCCGAATACGATCTCGCGCGCGTGATCAGCGATGCATACGCCGCGCGCTCGGCCGTGGCGCTGAGCTTCACGACGGTTGCGGCGAACGGTGCGAATAGCGCGTCCGCGCACTACACGGCGGCGAGTCCCGACATCGAGCTGACGGAAGGCGAGCTCGTGCTGCTCGACAGCGGCGCGTACTTCGAAGGCGGCTTCGCGACCGACTGCACGCGCGTCGTGCTGCGCCGGACCTGCGCCGACACGCAGCCGCAGCCGTGGCAGCGAGAGATCTACACGGTCGCGCTGAAGGCGTGCATCAAGGGGCTCGTCACGCGCTTCTCGAAGGATGCGACGGGCGCGGAAGTCGACGCGGCCGTGCGCGAGGTCTGTCGCGCGCACGGCTACGATTTCAATCACGGCACGGGGCACGGCATCGGCATTCACGTGCACGAAGGCGGCGTGCGATTCAGCCTGGGTTCGAAGTACGGTCTCGTGCCGAACGCGGTGATCTCGGTCGAGCCGGGCATTTACGTGCCGGGCAAGGGTGGCGTGCGTATCGAGAACATCGTCGTCATCCATCCGAGCGAGCAGGAGCCGGACAAGATGGCGTTCGAGAACCTCGTGACCGTCGGCTACGACTGGGATCTGATCGATCTCGATCTGCTCACCGACGATGAGCGCGCATATCTTCGCGACTACGAGCAGTCGTGCGTCGAGCGCGGCACGAATGTGACGCATTGTCCGTTGTTGTAGCGACACGCGCACCGCGCGCCCGGATATGCGCCGGAAATGAGGAAACGCCGTCGAACAACCGTCCGGCGGCGTTTTTTGGGGTGCGCGCAATGAGCGTCGGCGAAGGCGCGACTGAGCGCCGCGCCTTCGCTTGCGCGCATCACGCGACGCGCGGCTCGTTCCAGCGGTTCGCGCGCCGGAAGGTGCCGATGTCGTTGAAGCGCACGCCGACCGCGCGCAACGCCGCATGGGCCCGCTTCGCGGTCAGTTGGCGAATGTAGAACGGATCGCGCACGACGAAGTGGTGAATCGCGTGCGTGCTGCCGAAGTTGAAGCAGAACAGCTGCACCGGAAGCAGCCACCACGGATTCAGCACCTGCGTCTGCTGGATGACGTTGCGCGAATCGATGTCGCCGTAGTAGTGCATGTTCGAACTGATGAAGTTGATGCAGAAGCTGCGCACGAAGTTCGGCCCGAGCCAGGTTACCGCGAGAAAGTCGACGATATGCATCGCCTGCTGGACGAGCGCCGGCACGTCCGGCTGATAGCCGAGCGCATGCAGCGCGAAGAGTCCGGCGTGATATGCGATGAATGCATGCCAGAGCACGTAATAGGCGTGGCCGATCGGCATGTACGACATCAGTTGCTCGATGCGCAGCCGCACGCGATCGCCGCGCGCTTGCGCGGGCTGCGCCGCGACGTACTGCAACATCTTGCGGCGCATGCCGAGCGGCCGCAGCGCGACGGCGAGCATGCCGTCCGCGAGCATCAGCAGACGCTTCACGCCCCAGCGCTCGCCGTTGGTGATCCCGTATTCCTCGAGGTCTGATTCGCCGCCCGACACCTTGTGATGGT
This sequence comes from Burkholderia oklahomensis C6786, assembly GCF_000959365.1. NCBI lineage: Bacteria > Pseudomonadati > Pseudomonadota > Betaproteobacteria > Burkholderiales > Burkholderiaceae > Burkholderia > Burkholderia oklahomensis. The sequence goes on along the minus strand of NZ_CP009555.1, from coordinate 381,122 downwards.
GCAGATGCATCCGGCGGCGCGTCCACGGATTGATCGTGCCGGGCCGGGTGAGCCAGCAGAGCGTCATCATCAGATGATAGGCCCACGGCGTCTTCTTGAAGTACATCAAGTGGATCAGGTCGTGCTCGAGCTCGTGGATCAGCGACGTCGCGAGCGTCGCGACAGGCAGCGCGACGTACCACGCGATCGTGCCCTTTGCGTACAGATACGCGCTGGCGAGCAGCGTCGCGACGCAAAGCGCCATCACGGTCGCGCCGACCAGATTCTGATTGTCGAGCAGCGGATATTTCGCGCGCAGTGCGTCGCTTGCCGCATTGACCTCGTTGCGGACATACGCGACCTTTTCCGCGTCGCTCTTGAAGCGCAAAGTCTTGGACTTACTCATTGTTCGAATCCGTATCCCTGAAATCGGCGGTATGCCGATGACGCCATCTTAGAACCGTATGCGCATTCGCCGTGAGGGTCGGTCGTGCCAAAGGGGGAGTCATTTTAGGCCAATTTGCGGCGCCGCGATGGGTCATATCAGGCCATCTGTCGCTATAATCGGCCGGTCACCGCTCGGAGTCGATGTATGGCCACGTCCGTTCCGGACCCTACGAGGCAGTTGAACAAGGCGACCGTCTCGTCCGCCTATGCGCTTTTCATGCTGATGCTCGCGGAGGAGCGCGGCATTGCCGACGCGGACATTTTCGCGAACACGGGCGTCACGCGCGCGAAGCTCGAGGAGCCGGACGCGCGCATCACGCCGCTGCAGCAGGCGGCGATCGTATTCAATTTGCTCGGGAAAACGAACGATCCGTCGATCGCGATCGAGATCGGGCTGCGCAGCAGCCTGACGAAGTCGGGGATGATCGGCTTCGGGCTGATGAGCTGCGCGACGCTCGGCGAGGCGATCCAGCTCGGCATCCGTTATCTGCCGACGCGCGTGCCGTTCTTTTCGATACGGCTCACGGAACTCGAGCACACGGTGCAGATCGACATCCTCGAAGCGTTCCCGCTCGGCAGGCTGCGCCAGTTCGCGGTCGAGAACTTCATGGTCGAGACGGCGATCCTGTTCAACTCGCTGCTCACGCCGTCGCACGACAGGACGATGAAGGCGAACGCCGAGCTGTGCTTCGAGTGGCCCGAGCCGCCTTACTTCGTGCGCTATCGCGATCGTCTTCCCCGCTGCCATTTCGACGCGCCCGCGAACCAGATCCGCTGCGAAGCGGCGCTTCTCGACGAGCCGATCAAGACCGCGAACGCGCAGACCGCGCAGATGATCGTCCAGCAGTGCGAAGCAGAGCTCGCGCGGCTCGGCTACGCGGAGAGCATCGTCGAGCGCGTGCGCAATCTGCTGATCCGCGGCAGCGACGGCTACCCGTCGCTCGACGCGCTCGCGCGCGAGCTGCATCTGTCCGAGCGCACGCTCAAGCGCAAGCTGAGCGACTACGGCACGACGTATTCGGCGCTGCTCGACGAGATCCGGCTGCGCGACGCGCTGCGCCTGCTCGAGGGCACGCAACTGACGGTCGAGGAGATCGCGGTGCGTGTCGGCTACACCGATCGCGCGAACTTCAGCCGGGCATTCAGGCGTTGGACCGGCGCGTCGCCGAGCAGCAGGCGCTGAGCGCGACGCGCGGTCTTGCGGTCCGCGAAGCGTCGCATGCGACGTGCGTTGCGGGTCGTTCGAGCGCAACCGGGCACGGAGCAGGCGTGAAGTGCGCGCAACGTGCAGTCCGAGTACACCTGTCGGGAGCAGGGATGTTTGCATTCGCATCGATGCGTTTTCGCGACACATCGTCCACATTCCTTCAACCACATCAAGCGGCAATTCCCCACGCACAGTAGGACATGTCGATAACCTTGTGTTGTATTCCCGCAAGGCATACGATTTTCGAGCGGCGACGCGAAATGCGTAGCGCGCGGCTCGCGCGGCGCGAACGGCATAGGTAGCCTACGCGCGAGCGGCGGGCGCCGCGTCGACGACATTCCCGACTTCCTCCATGGTTCGACCATCACGCTGGGTGACATGACTTCCGTTCTTCTCCTCGAAAACATTCACGACAGCGCATCCCTGCATTTCGCCGATGCGCACGTCGACATCGAGCGGCGCAAGGGCGCGCTCGCCGGCGACGAGCTCAAGCACGCGCTGCAGCCCCATCAACTGGTCGGCATCCGCTCGGCGACGCATCTGATGCGCAACGAGATCGACGCCGCCCGCCATCTGCTCGCGATCGGGTGCTTCTGCATCGGCACGTCGCAGGTCGATTTGTCGGCGGCCGCGCATCACGGCATTCCGGTGTTCAATGCGCCGTTTTCGAATACGCGGTCGGTCGCGGAGCTCGTGATCGCGGAGGCGATCCTGCTGCTGCGGCGCGTGCCGGAGAAGAGCGTGCTCGCGCATGCGGGCGAGTGGGCGAAGGGCGCGGGCGGATCGTTCGAGGCGCGCGGCAAGACGATCGCGATCGTCGGCTACGGCAACATCGGCGCGCAGGTCGGCGTGCTCGCGGAGGCGCTCGGCATGAAGGTCGTCTATTACGACGTGCAGGCGAAGCTGTCGCTCGGCTCCGCGCAGCCCGCGCGCTCGCTCGGCGAAGCGATCGCGCTCGCGGACGTCGTCACGCTGCACGTGCCCGCGAATGCATCGACGCACAACATGATCGATGCGGACGTGCTCGCGCAATTCAAATCCAATGCAATCCTGATCAATGCGTCGCGCGGCACCGTCGTCGACATCGACGCGCTGCGCGATGCGCTCGTGCAGAAGCGCCTGGGCGGCGCCGCGATCGACGTGTTTCCGCGCGAGCCGAAGAGCAACGTGGATCGCTTCGAGTCGGTGCTGCAAGGGCTGCCGAACGTGATCCTGACGCCGCACATCGGCGGCAGCACGCAGGAAGCGCAGGAGAGCATCGGCGCGGAAGTGTCGTCGAAGCTCGTCGCGTTCCTGACGAGAGGCGATAGCGCGGGCGCCGTCAATTTTCCGCAAGTGAGCCCGGGCGAATGCACGTCGGCTGCGCGGCTCCTGAACGTGCACGGCAACACGCCGGGCGTGCTCGCGGTGCTCAACACGCTGCTCGCGCAGGACGGCGCGAACATCGTCGCACAGCATCTGCAGACGCGCGGCGACATCGGCTACGTGGTGACCGACCTCGACCGGGTGCCGTCCGACGCGTTTCTCGACAAGCTGCGCAGCGATCGCGCGTTCACCCGCAGCCGGCTGCTCCGCGGCGCATGAGGCGGCGCGCGGGCCGTCGGGACAAGGCTCGCGCATGATCTCACGCGAACCATTGATGCGCCGCCGCAGCGCCGCCGATAGCGACGGCGTTGGATTTCTCGCGGCCCGCGTGTAATATTGCGCTCCAATCGAATCGCCGCGTGGGAACGCCGCTCAAACGGATCACCGAATCCGGAGCGCCCGAACGAACATGTTCGCCCATCCGCGTCCCGCCGCGGATGGCGGGGCCGGCCGCGGCGAATCGCATCGCTTCGACGCGATGCGCGCTCGATGGAGTCGGATCGAGATCCTGAGATTTACTTAGAACAACAACGAATTTATCTGGGGAAGGGGGTTCGTGTATCGTGCGGCTTTTGATCCGCACGCTGTCGGTATTCCATCCGGCGCCCGCATGACGTCGCCTTCGGCGGCGTTGCGTGCGCTCGCCTACATTCCGAACGATTGCACGAGGCCCGCGCGGCAGACGCTCTGCGTTTGTCGCGGCTGACAGGCGTTTCATCGGCGTTGTGCACGTCGTGGGCATGCGCATTTCCGCCGATTTCTCGAAGAGGGCTGACGATGCAGTTCGAAGAGTTGAGCGATGACGAATGGGCGCGTATCGAGGGGCTGCTGGCTACGCAGCCGGTGCGGAATACGCGCTGCGGCCGGCCGCGCGCGCAGGCGCGTGCGGTCGCGAACGCCGTGCTGTGGGTGCTGACGACGGGCGAATGCTGGGGCGCGTTGCCGCGCCGCTATCCTTCGTCGCCGACCTGCCGCCGCCGCTTCGACGAATGGTCCGCGGACGGCACGCTCGCCGCGATCGTCGAGCGGCTGAAGGCATGCGGGCGACCGGTCGAGCTGCGCGAGCGGATCGGAGCGGTCGACGCGAAGTCTTCCGCGCGAGCGCGTCGCCGGTTCCAGTTCAACGCGTTCTGGAGCAGCCCCGAATCATGGTGCGGGCCTGTCGTCGGCAGTGGTGCGGCCGATGCGGGCGGGGACGGCCGTGTGCCGGAGCGAGGCGAAGGCGGCGCGGGCTGACGGAAAGCCATGCGGTGAGTCGCGCCGCGCATCGGGTGGCGCATCGTCGAATACGTCTTCGCGATTGCTCGGCAATCGACGATCGACGGGCAATCAATCGGTCGCGAACGACCGGCTTGTCATGCGCGTCGGCCTCGCGCGCATCGCGCGGTCACACCAGCGTCGAGCGTGGCGATGCATCGATCGATGCGCTCGTGCCTTTTCGCCGGGATGATCTTGATGTGGTCAGCGATGGCCGGACGCGGCGAGAAATCGCTCCGTAGCCGGCCGCCCGCACGGCATGTCGACCCATCGTCCGCCGCTGCCGCGCAACGCGTGGGCGCTTCGCTCGATGTGATTGCGTTGCGATTCGCGAGGATTCGCGAGCGACTACGCCGCTTGCCAGCGTGCGGCGGCGACGTCGATCTTGCGCGGAATCAGCTTGAGGCTCGCGAACGTATCGGCGATCTGCTGTTGATACGCGAGCGCCGCATGGTCGATCGGCTGCACGCCGTAGCTCGCGCGCTTCAACGCGAGCTCGAGCGTCGCGGTGTCGAGACCGACGAGCGGCGATAGCTGCGCGGCGACCGCGGCGAGGTTCTCGCGCGCCCAGCGGTCGACCGCGCCGACCTCGTCGAGCAGCGCGCGCACCAGCTGCGGCTCGGCTCCGGCGAACTTCCGGCTCGCGAGATAGTACTGCGTGTTGTTCACGAGCCCTTCGCCGTTCGCGATCACGCGCGCGTTCGTCTGCCGCTCGACCGCGGCGAGATAAGGATCCCAAATCACCCATGCGTCGACGCCGCGCTGCGCGAACGCCGCGCGCGCGTCCGCGGGTGCGAGATATACGGGCGTGATGTCGCGGTAATCGATCTTCGCGCGCTGCAGCGCCTTGACGAGCAGGTAGTGGACGTTCGAGCCCTTGTTGAGCGCGATCTTCTTGCCGCGCAGATCGGCGACGCTGCGAATCGGCGAATCGTGCGGCACGACGATCGCTTCGCCCTGCGGCGCGGGCGGCTCGCTGCCGACATAGACGAAGTCGACGCCGGCGGCGAGCGCGAAGACAGGTGGCGTCTCGCCGACGGTGCCGACGTCGATCGCGCCGGCGTTCAGGCCTTCGAGCAGCTGAGGGCCGCCGGGAAACTCGATCCATTGAATCGCGACATGCTGATCGGCGAGCCGCTTCTCGAGCGTGCCGCGCGCTTTCAGCACAACGAAGTTGCCGTATTTCTGATAGCCGATCCGCAGCGTCTTCGCGCTGCGTTGCGCGTGCGCGGCGCCGCTCGCCGACAGTGCGGCGAGGCCGCCCGACAATGGTGCGGCAAGCGCGGCCGCGACCGCGCCCGCCGCCTTCAGCAGCAGGCGGCGCGTGTCGTCATGAACGGATCGGGGAGCGGTGGAGCGGGGCGTGTCGTGAGAGGTCATGTGGCTCGTGTGTCGATGCGGTGTTTGCGCGCGATGCGGCTTGTCGCGGCGTGATGCACGGCCGTGCGGCCGCGCTGCGGATTCGCAGCCATCATCGTCGGCGCGCGCAAAGCGGGTCAATGGCCGGCTTCCACTTTGTTCTGCTATCGATTTCGTGCGAGAGAATTTGCGGATGCGGCGCGCTCGAGCGAAGGTGCGCGGCCGGCCTCGCGGTGCGAAGCTCGGGTGTGCGCGCGGCAATGGATGCTCGCGTGCCGATGCTTGCGCGTTTGCGGCGAACCGCATCGCGCGCGCAGGTCGTATCGGAGGGAGAGGGCTCGCAAGCGCGGGGCACCGGCGGGCGAGATGGGTTCGCGCGACTTTCGGGCGACGCGGGGCGATTGCGTGGCGGCTCGATCACGGAAAGGGAAACGGGGGGCGGGCGGCGCCGCGCGTGCAGGTGGCGCTCAGTCGCCCGATAGACCGCCGTCGCGGTTCGCCGCCCGAAGCCCATTGTCTGTCGCCCGTCGCCCAAAGCGCGCCGGCCGCGGTCGACCGGCCCGTCGCCGCGCAAGCCATCCGCCGCTGCCGATGCGGGGCGATGCTGCGTCGCAGCGCCCGAGCCCGCTGCTCCACGCCGGCCGCCCGTGCCGCGCCGATGCGCGTCCGCTTTTCACGAAGCAAGATCGATTTCATAATAGTCGCGCTGAACGGGATCGCGCGACGTGCCCGAGCGAGCACGCTCGCGGGGTGAGGAGAACCAGAATGGGCGAGTTGGCGGACGAATCGAGAATCTTCCTGTCGACATTGCAGCCTGAGCGCCGCGAGCGTCGGCTCGCGATGACGGCGGTGGTGCTGTCCGTGGTCCTGTTCGCCACGCTCGCGCCGTTCGTGCGTATCCAGATGCCGCAGGTGTGGGCGTTCATCCCGATCTATCAGTCGGCGATCGTGATCTGCGATCTGATCACGGCGGGCCTCCTGCTCGGCCAGTTCGGCATCCTGCGCACCAAGTCCCTCGTCGTGCTCGCGGGCGGCTATCTGTTCACGGGCTTCATGGCGAGCGTGCACATGCTCACGTTCCCCGGCCTGTTCCTGCAGAACGGGCTGCTCGACGCGGGCCCGCAGACCACCGCGTGGCTCTACATGTTCTGGCACGGCGGCTTTCCGCTTTGCGTCATCGCCTATACGTTCGTCAGCCGCGGCGAGCGCGGGCAGCCGCTCTACACGGGGCGGGTCGTGCTGCCCGTGATCGTCTGCATCGGCACCGCGGTCGTCGCGACGGGCGCGTTCGCCGCGCTGGCGACGAGCGGCCGCGAACTGCTGCCGGCCATCATGCAGAATCAGCACTACACGCCGCTCATGCGCGGCGTCGTCACGACGGTCTGGCTGCTGACGCTCGGCGCGCTGATCCTGCTCGCGTTGCGCCGGCCGCACTCGGTGCTCGATCTGTGGCTCGTCGTCGTGCTGTGCGCGTGGCTTCTCGACATCGCGCTGTCGGCGGTCCTCAATCGCGGCCGTTTCGATCTCGGTTTCTATGCGGGGCGCATCTACGGCCTCGTCGCGTCGAGCTTCGTACTGCTCGCGCTGCTGCTCGAAAACGGCAAGCTGTATGCGCGCACGGTGCTCGCGCTGCACGGCGAGCGGATCGAGCACCGGCGCGTGCAGGAGAAGACCGTCCAGCTGAACGAAGCGAACGAGTTGCTCGAGCAGCGCGTCGCCGAGCGCACGAGCGAGCTGATGACCGTGAACCGCGAGCTGCGGCGCGAGATCGCCGAACGCGAGCGCGCGGAGGAGGCGCTCGCGCGCTCGCGCGAGGAACTGCGCGAGATCGCCGCGATCAGCTCGACCGCGCGCGAGCAGGAGCGCGGCCGGATCGCGCGCGAGCTGCACGACGAGCTTGCGCAGACGCTCGCGATGCTGCGGCTCGATCTCGAACGCGTGTCGACGACGGGCAACGAGCTCGCCGGACGCTTTTTGGAAATGCGCGGACTGCTCGACGGCGCGGTGGCGGCGACGCGCCGGATCGCATCCGATCTGCGGCCGCTGATGCTCGACGATCTCGGGCTCGTCCCGGCAATCCAGTGGCTCGTGCAGGCGTTCCAGCAGCGGCACCGGATCGGCTGCACGCTCGTCATCGATCCGCCCGAGCTCGATCTCGTCGAGCCGCAGGCGAGCGCGACGTTCCGCATCTTGCAGGAATCGCTGACGAACGTCGGGCGCCATGCGCGTGCGTCGCACGTCGATATCCGGCTCATCGCCGATCATGACGAGGTGATGCTGAGCATCCGCGACGACGGCGTCGGCTTCGACACCGCGAATCCGCGCAAGCCGAATTCGTTCGGGCTCGTCGGTCTGCGCGAGCGCGCCTATCTGGTGCAGGGCACGCTGTCGGTGCAGACGGCGCCGGGGCAGGGCACGTCGATCGAAGTTCACATTCCGCTCGTGCAGTCGCACGAGGTGACCGTCCTGCAGAGCGGCGAACTGCGCAATTGACGCGGCGGCGCCCGGCGGCCGCCGTGTGCGTCAGCGCCCGGCTCGCGGGTCGCGCGGATCGATCGCGATCTCGCCGCCTTCCTTCGTGAACGGACCGCGCAGCGGCGATGGCGGCGTTCCCCGCACGCGTTCCGACGGTCGGTAGAGCCGGGCGCCGCGCCGCGTGTCGACGAACGGCCGGGTGATCGGGATCGGATGCGCGCGCGTCGCGTCGAGCAATTGCGCGACGCGCAGCGAAGCCGAGCTTCGCGCATCGCGTGCCTTTTTCGCGCAGCGCGTCGCATGCAGTGGGCTCCGCGTCGGCGATCAGCCGCTCCAGCGTCGTGTGGGCGTGGCGGGACGAGGCGGCCGTCGTGCCTCGGCCGTGCGGGCGGGCGGCGGCGCGATGCCGAAGCAGCACGCGGCATCATTCGAAAGCGGGCGAACAAAAGTCGACAGCGGACGAAACGGCGTTTCTATAGAATCGTCGACCCTTACATGTGCATTTCATCGCGCGGACAAGCGCCGCGCGCACGTTGCACGGCGCGTTGCACGATGCGATGCGCTGCACGACGCGATGCGCCGCCCCGCGCGATCGTCCGCCCCTCTTCACTTTCGCATCACGCATCCGCCATTCATGGTTCAACACGCATTCGTTTCCTCGCAGTCGCCCGCATGCTCCAAATCCGCTATCCGCCGTCGCGCGCCGCGCGCGCTGTCGACCCTCGCGCTCGTCTGCGCAACCGTGCTCCTCGCGACAGCCTGCGGCGAGCGCGCCGAGCCGCAGCGCGGCGGCGCGACGCCCGTGCTGACCGCATCGTTCAAGCCGAAGAGCGGATTCGTCGTGCCCGTTGCGATCGCGGGCAAGACTTATCACTTTCTCGTCGACACGGGCGCGAGCCACACGGTGATCGACAACCGGCTCGCGCAGTCGATCACGCAGCCGTCGACCGACGAACAGATTCCGATCGCGTACCGGGCGATGCTCGCGAAAGGCCTCGCGACGGCGGACGGCGTGCTGCCGCAGGAGCGCGTGCGCTTGTGGCAGCCATTGCCGCTCGCGCTCGGCAGCTTCGAGGTGCCGAGCTTCTATCCGTGGCTCGGTCTCGATCTGTCGTTGCTGTCGCAGGCGTTCGGCACGCAGATCGACGGTGTCGTCGGCATCGAGATCTTTCGCCAACTGAGCTGGGTCGCCGACAATCGCAGCGGCACGCTGACGGTCTGGCGTCATCCGCCCGCCGGGCAGCGCTTCCAGCATTGCGTCCCGTATCAGGACAGCTTCGGCCAGTCGCCCGCCGTGAGCGTCGACTTCGGCGATCAATGGACGATGTTCCGTTTCGATACCGGCGCGCGCCATTCGATCGTGTCCGCGCCGACGCTCGCGTTCCTCGCAAGCCACAAGGCCGCGAAGCCGCTCGGCGACACGGTGCCGAGCCTGTCGGTGAAGGGCGTCGGGCAGTCGCTCGACTACTTCGCGAAGGGGCTGTCGTTCGACGGCAAGCCGATCGGCGGCCTGCGCGTCGCGGAGGGCGGCGGCGACATGCTCGGGATGAACTTCCTCGCGCGGCTCGATCGCTACATGTTCGTGCCGAGCACGATGGAGTTCTGCTACGACGCGAGCCGCTTCACGCAGGACGATCCGCAGCCGCTGCGCACGATCGCGATCCGCTACGTCGACGGCCGTGTGCAGCTGTTCCACAACCGGCCGGACGAGCTCGGCCGCTACGGCCTCGAAAACGGCGACGTGCTTGTCGAGATCGACGGCAAGCATGTCGACCCGTCGGCCATCGACGACGTGCGCGATCGATTGAGCACGGCGCCGGCGGGCTCGCTCGAGATCGCGATCGAACGCGGCGGCGCGCGCCGCACCGTGCGGATATGACGCACGGCCTTGATCCGGCCGCTCGGGCGGCCGCGGGCGGCGCGTCCCGCGCGCCGCAGCGACGACGACTCGCGCGGGCTCGCCGCGCGTAACGCATTGCCGCATAAGAGAAAAATCGCGACGGCGCGTGCGGCGTCGCGAAACGTTGCGCTTCGCGCATGAGCGACTAAATTCAAAAAACGAGATTTGCGATCGCGCGTCCGATCGACTATCAGCGAAAAGAGGTATTTAATTGACATGAATCAATGCAAGGCAACGGTGCTCATGAGATTTTCGCGACATTGAAAATTTGAACAACAAGTTCCCATGAGACCAAAGAAAGCGATGGTGCCGGCGACGCACCCGCTTACCCCACGATCCGCAGGGGCGGCTCGCGTCGATGGCGGGAACGGGATGCCTTGCCGGAGAGGATGACAGTGACCTCGAGACCCACCGCTGCACTTGCCGTGCTGTGCGCCTTGCTGAGCCAGACGGCGCTATCCCAGGAACCGCAGACCGAACGCGCGCCCGACACGATGGAGGCGCGCGTGCTCGCATGCGCCGCGTGTCACGGAAGGCAGGGCGAGGGAACGTCGAACGACTACTTCCCGCGCCTGTCCGGCAAGCCCGCCGGCTATCTGTACAACCAGCTCGTCGCGTTCCGCGACGGCCGGCGCAAGTATCCGCCCATGAACTACCTGCTCGCGTATCTGCCCGACGCGTACCTGCATCGGATCGCCGACCACTTCGCGAGCCGGCGTCCGCCGTTCCCGGCGATCGCGGCGCCCGCCGCCGCGCCCGCGGTGCTCGGGCGAGGGCAGCAGCTCGTGAGGTCGGGCGACCCGTCGCGCAAGATTCCCGCGTGCGCGTCGTGCCACGGCGCGGCGCTCACCGGCATGGAGCCCGCCGTGCCGGGCCTCCTCGGCCTGCATGCGGAATACCTGAGCGCGCAGCTCGGCGAATGGCGCTACGGCACGCGCGCGTCGATCGCGCCCGACTGCATGCAGCAGGTCGCATCCCGGCTCACCGACACCGACGTGACCGCGATCTCGGCGTGGCTCGCGTCGCGGCCCGCGCCCGCCAATCCGTCGCCCGCCCCCGCGGGCTCGCTCGACATGCCGCTCGCATGCGGTAGCGAACCGCGCTAATGGAGGCCTCGGTGCACAAGCAATTGATCGTCAAATTCCGCAGCGCGCTCGCATTCGCCGGCGTGCTGCTCGCAGCCGCGGGCGCGGCGTCCGTCGCATCCGCGCAGCCGTCGAACGACGCGGCGACCATCCGGCGCGGCGAATATCTGGCGCGCGCGGGCGACTGCATCGCGTGCCATACGGTGCCGGGCGAGAAGCTCTTCGCGGGCGGCCGCGCGATGCCGACGCCGTTCGGCACGCTGTATTCGCCGAACATCACGCCCGACGACGAGGCGGGCATCGGCAAATGGACGGCCGACGAGTTCTACTCGATGATGCACACCGGCCGCTCGCGCGACGGCTCGCTGCTGTATCCGGCGATGCCGTTCGCCGCGTACACGAAGGTGACGCGCGCGGACTCGGACGCGATCTTCGCGTACCTGCGCTCGGTGCCGCCCGTGAAGCTCGCGAACCGGCCGCACGACATGCGCTTTCCGTACAACAACCGGCAGCTCCTGATCGGCTGGCGCACGCTGTACTTCAAGGAAGGCGAGTATCAGCCGGACAACGCGAAGTCGGCCGAATGGAACCGCGGCGCGTATCTCGTGCAGGGGCTCGGCCACTGCTCGATGTGCCACACCGCGATCAATGCGCTCGGCGGCAGCTCGGAATCGAACGCGTTCGAAGGCGGGCTGATTCCGATGCAGGCGTGGTACGCGCCGTCGCTCACGTCGAACAAGGAAGCGGGGCTCGGCGACTGGAGCATCGCCGACATCACGGGCCTGCTGCAGGCGGGCGCGTCGCATCGCGGCGCGGTGTACGGGCCGATGGCGGAGGTCGTCTACGACAGCCTGCAGCACCTGTCCGACGACGACGTGCGCGCGATGGCCGTCTATCTGAAGTCGCTGCCGCAGCGCGGCAGCGAATCCGCGTCCGCGCCGCCGGCGAAGATGCCCGCGTCGGAAGAGACGCGCCTCTACAAGCTCGGCGCGAAGATCTACGACGCGCAGTGCGCGAGCTGCCACGGCAAGACGGGCCGCGGCAAGACGCCGGCGTTCCCGCCGCTCGCGGGCAACCAGTCGATCCAGATGACGTCCGCGGTGAATCCGATCCGCATGGTGCTGAACGGCGGCTACGCGCCCGGCACCGCGAAGAATCCCGAGCCCTACGGCATGCCGCCTTTCGCCCAGTCGCTGTCGGACGACGAGGTGGCCGCCGTGACGACGTTCATCCGCACCGCCTGGGGCAACCGCGGCGCGCCGGTTTCCGCGAAGGAAGCCAACGCGCTGCGTTCCGCTCCGCTCTATTGAGGACATCATGAGCGACACTTCCCAACGACGCGGGGGCGACCCCGATCCGCACGACGACGCGGTCGACGAGATCGTCCGCGCGGGGCCGCGCGGCGCGCTCGCGCTCGCGGGCACCGCGACGGCGATCGTGATCGCGCTGTGGTTCGCCTTCTACTTTCTCGTCTTCCTGCCTCGCGGCGTGATCCAATAATCCGGCTCCCATGTCCAAACAACCTATGCCAGACCGTCTCGACGGCGCGCAGCTCGCGGCCCGGATCGAGCGCAGGTGGGCGATCCTCGCCGTCGGCCTGATGATCGTCCTCGTCGCCATGATGGTGTACACCGGCCTTCACTGGGCGATGATGCCGCCGTCGCGCGTCGAGACGATCGACCCGACGACGCTGCATGTCTCGGGCGAATTCGTCGAGAGCAACCTCGGCACAGCGCGCGAGCCGGACGGCTCGGTCACGGTGCGCGTGATCGGCCAGCAGTACTCGTTCACGCCGCAGTGCATCCTCGTGCCGGCGAACACGCCCGTCACGTTTCGCGCGACGAGCGCGGACGTCGTGCACGGCTTCCTCATCACCGACACCAACATCAACTCGATGCTCGAGCCGGGTTACGTCGCGACGTTCAGGACGACCTTCGACAAGCCGAAGGAGCACCTGATGCCGTGCCACGAGTATTGCGGCACGGGGCACGAGGGGATGTGGGCGCACGTCAAGGTCATTGACCGTGCGGAATTCGACAAACTGGCGTCCAGCGCGCGGAGATTGAGCTGTGTTAAAGAATAATCGACTGGTGCTCGCCCATTTCTGGCTCGCGTTCGCGGTCTTCGGCGTCGCGCTGCTGCTCGGCGCGTGGCAGATGCTCGCGCGCAGTCCGCTACATCCGTGGCTCGGCAATCCCGAGCTCTACTACCGTTCGGTGACGGCGCACGGCTCGGTGATGGGCTACGTGTTCCCGACGCTGATCGCGATGGGCTTCGGCTATGCGATCAGCGAGCTCGCGCTCAAGATGCCGCTCGTCGGCCGCCGCTGGGCGTGGACGGGCTTCTGGCTGATCGCGCTCGGCTCGGTCGTCGCGATGACGCCCGTGTCGCTCGGCCTGTCGTCGGTGCTGTACACGTTCTATCCGCCGATGATCGGCAGTCCGTTCTACTACCTCGGCGTCGTGCTCGTCGTCGTCGGGTCGTGGATCTGGGTCGCGCTGATGTCGGTGAACCTGTACGCGTGGAAGAAGGCGAATCCGGGCGCGCCGATCCCGCTCGCGATGTTCGCGAACGTCGCGGGCGCCTATCTGTGGGGCTGGACCGCGGTCGGCGCCGCGATCGAGATCCTGTTCCAGATCCTGCCCGTCGCGCTCGGGCTCAAGTCGACGATCGACGCGGGCCTCGCGCGCGTGTTCTTCTCGTGGACGCTGCATGCGATCGTCTACTTCTGGCTGATTCCCGCGTATATCGCGTACTACACGCTCGTGCCGCGCGCGATCGGCGGCAAGCTGTACAGCGACGGGATGGCGCGCATCTCGTTCATCCTGTTCCTCGTCGGTGCGATGCCGATCGGCATTCACCACCTGTTCGCCGATCCGCAGGTCGGCTCGGGCTTCAAGTTTCTGCAGTCGGTGTTCACGGCGCTCGTCGCGGTGCCGACGCTCCTCACGGTGTTCACGGTGTGCGCGTCGGTCGAGATCGCCGCGCGGCTGCGCGGCGGCAAGGGCGCGTTCGGCTGGCTGCGCGCGCTGCCGTGGCACGAGCCGATGATGCTCGCCGTCGCGTTCTCGTTCGTGATGCTCGGCTTCGGCGGCGCGGGCGGGCTCATCAACATGAGCTACCAGCTCGATTCGACGATCCACAACACGCAATGGATCACGGGCCACTTCCACCTGATCTTCGGCGGCGCGGTCGTCATCATGTACTTCGCGATCGCATACGAGCTGTGGCCGCATCTGACGGGCCGCGCGCTCGGCAGCGCGCGCCTCGTCAAGACGCAGCTTTGGCTGTGGTTCGTCGGGATGATCGTCACGACGTTCCCGTGGCACTACGTCGGCATCCTCGGCATGCCGCGCCGGATGGCCTATTACGACTACAGCGATCCCGCGCTCGCGCCGCAGGCGATCTGGGTGATCATGTCGGTCGTCGGCGCGCTGATTCTCGTCGCGTCGGCCGTGCTGTTCTTCGTCGTGCTGATACGCAGCCATCGCGGCGCGAAGGTCAAGCCCGCCGAGTTCACGTTCAGCTCGGCCGTGCACGAGCCGAAGACGCTGCCCGTCGCGCTCAACAGCTTCGGGCTGTGGGTCGCGCTGATGATCGGCCTCACGGTCGTCAACTACGGCTATCCGATCGCGCAATTGATGGCGCTCAAGCAACCGTCGGTGCCGGCGATCTACATGGGGGCGCAACGATGAGCACGGAACGTCTGTTTTCGATTCGCAACCGCTGGTTTACGGTCAGCGTCGGGCTCACGCTGTTCGCGGTGGTCGCGTCGGTGCTGATCGGCTTCGTCTGGCTGCCGTCCGTGCAGAAGGATGCGCAGTTCCAGGGCATCTGGAACGCGATCTGCAGCGCGGCCGGCGTGCCGCGCGCGTGGCTGCCGTCGCAGCCGGAGCCGGCGACGGTCAAGACGAGCGCCGTCGTCGTCACGCCGCAGATGATGACGCGGACGGACAGCCTGTCGATCGGCCGCGGCGCGACGCTCGCGATGCGCTGCACGATGTGTCACGGCGCGCGCGGGATGAGCGACGCGAATTCGCCGAACCTCGCGGGCCAGTATGCGGCCGTCATCTACAAGCAGCTGAAGGACTTCCAGGCGGGCGCGCGCACGAACGCGGTGATGGCGCCGATGGTCGTGAATCTGTCCGATCAGGACATGCGCGATCTCGCGGCGTTCTATTCATATCTGCCGCGCGCCGCGGCGAAGCCCGCCGCGAATCCGCCGAAGATCGTCGCGAGCGGCGCGCCGATGCGCAACATCGCGCCGTGCGCGTCGTGCCACGGCGGGATGGACAACAAGGTCGGCGGGCCGTGGCTCGAAGGCGAGCCCGAGGTCTACATCAAGGCGCAGTTGCAGGCGTTCGCATCGGGCGCGCGGCACAACGACATCAGCGAGCAGATGCGCAACGTCGCGCGGCAGATGACGCCCGACGAGATCGCGGCCGCCGCGCGGTATTACGCGGGCCGGCCGTAACGCGGGTGCGCGCGGCGGCCGCGCTTGCCGCGTTTGCGGCACGCGGGCTTGCGGCACGCGGGCGGGGCAGGGCGGCGCGCGTTTCGCGTGCGATCAAGTCGTGAAAGAACGAAGCGGCAAACGGGGCGAGCCCGTTTGCCGCTTTTGACCGAAGGGCGGTGATATGCGTCGTGCGTGGCCGCGTATGATCGCGCGCGTCACTTGTCGTCGCCCTGCGCGCCGCGAAAGAAGCGCCCGAGCTCGGCCGCGAGCTCGTTGAGCACGCCCATTTCCTGCTGCGTGATCTTGCGCGCCGGCTGGCCGGCCGCCCAGTCGCCGTACAGCAGCGCGACCGCGTTCTGCTCCGCGACCACGGGCAGCAGCACGAATGCGCGCGAGTCGTCGAACGCGTCCAGATACCACGCGGGCAGGCGCTTGACCATCTTCGGGTCGCGCGCGTTCTCGATGAAGATGCCGACCGAGTTCGTGATCGCGAGGTGGAACACGTCGGGCTCGAACGTCTCGTGAAAGCGCAACCGCTCGAGCTGCGCGTCGACGTCCGGACCGAACCCGAGCCGCGCGGCGAACGTGCCGTCGTCGCGCCGCACGAACATCACGGTGCGCGTGAATGCGAGGCCCGCGAGCACGCTTTCGGACGCGAGCGCGAGCACCGGGCCGAGCACGTGCTCGGACGGCAGCGCGCGCAGATCCGCGAGGCCCGCTTCGAGGCACGCCTGCGGGTTCGACGCGCCGCGCGCGATCTTGTCCGCGTTCGCGCGCAGCTCGACGATCTCGCGCATCACCGTGTCGCTCGTCTCCTCGCGCGACAGCGACGCGGCGATCTCGGCGAGCTCGTCGGCATCGGCGCCGAGCACGCCGTGAAAGCGATGCGCGAGCGCCGCGATCCGCGCGTCGCGCTGCTGCGCGTGCATCGACGTGAGCGCGGCCGCAACCTCGGTCGAGCAGTGGCTCACCGCACGCAGCCACTGGACGTCGTGCGGCGCGCCGTCGTTCGCGTCGAAGCGCGTCATGCCGGCGCGGATCAGCTCCGGCAGCCGCCAGCGGGACGCCGCCTCGAGGCCGATTTCGTCGAAGCCGACGCCGAGCACCGCGCGGCATGCGGCTTCGTCGTCGTCGTCATGCTCGGCCGCGCGCCGGCGGATCTCTTCCCACTCGGCGTCGAGATAGCAGACGACGAGCAGCTTGCCGACCTGCCGCATCAGCGTGCAGACGACCGCTTCTTCGCCCGCGCGCAGGTCGACGTGCTCGGTCAGCTTGCGCGCGACGCAGCCGGACAGCAGCGCGCGGTTCAGTTCGAGCTTCGCGTCGATGCGGCGCGGCGCGCTTTGATGAAAGTGGTCGACGAGCTTGAGCCCGACGACGAGATGGCCGACGGCGTCCATCCCGAGCACCATCAGCGCGCGCGTGACGGTCGTGATGTTGCCGCCGAACGCCATGTACATCGCCGAGTTCGCGAGCCGCAGCACCTTCTGCGTCAGCGCGAAGTCCGACAGCACGACGCGCACGAGCGCCGTGAAGTCGAGGTCGTCGTTCTTCATCGCGGCCATCGTCGCGCGCAGCGCGTCCGACAGCAGCGGAAAATCGCCGCGCTCGTTCATCCGGGCCCAGAGCTTGTCGAGCAGCGCCGTTCGCGGCAGTTGTGCGGTGATTGGCATACGATCAGTGATTGAGAAAGCCCGCGGCGTGCGTCACGCGGTTTCGTGCAGATACAGCTCCTGCGCTTCGAAGCGCTGCGCGAGTTCCTCCGACGGCAGCGCCTGGCAGACGAGCCAGCCTTGAATGTGGTTGCAGCCCATCTCGGTCAGCAGCGTGCGCTGCGCCTCGGTCTCGACGCCCTCGGCGACGAGCTCGAGCTCGAGCGTCTGCGCGAGGCCGACGACCGCCGACACGATCGCGCGGTCATTTCTCGACGTCAACAGATTTTCGACGAAACTGCGGTCGATCTTCAGCTTCGCGAGCGGGAAGCTCTGCAGGTACGCGAGGCTCGAATAGCCGGTGCCGAAGTCGTCGACCGCGAATCGGATGCCGAGCTCGGTCACTTCCTCGAGCAGCGTCTTCGCGTGATTCGGATCGTGCATCAGCAGGCTTTCGGTGATCTCGAGGACGATTCGGCACGGGTCGATGCCCGTCAGCTTGATCGCGTCGCGCACGCTCTGCGTGAAGCGCGGATCGCGAAACTGCTGCGGCGACACGTTGACGGCCACGTATTGCAGCGCGATCCCTTGCCGGTCCCACGACACGAGCTGCATGCACGCGGCCTTCAGCACCCAGTTGCCGAGATAGTTGATGAGGCCGATCGATTCGGCGAGCGGAATGAACGTCGCCGGCGCGACGAGTCCGTGCACCGGATGGTGCCAGCGGATCAGCGCCTCGACGCCGACGACGGCGCCCGTGTGGCTCTTCGTGATCGGCTGGAAGTGCAGCGAGAACTCGCCGTTGCGCACGCCGTTGTAGAGATCGGCTTCGAGCTTCAGGCGCTCGGCGTCGGCCGGGTCGTCGGTCGGCTGATGGAAGGCGAGCGCGTTGCCGCCCGCCGCCTTCGCCTGCGCGAGCGCGCGGTCCGCGCGCCGCAAGAGCGGGCTGTGATGCTGCGCGTGCTTCGAGGCGGCGCGCGCATCCGGGTAGATCGCGATGCCGGCGCTCGCCGACAGGTGCACCGCTTGCCCGCCGTGCGCGTAAGGCTGCTGGACCGCCGTCTGAAGCTGCCGCGCGAGCGCCTCCGCCGCGTCGATCGCGGCGACGCGCGTCGGCGCGCTCAGCATCACCGCGAACTTGTCGCTCGCGACGCGCGCGAGCCTCTCGCCGCGCGTCGCGAGCCGCTGCAGCCGCTGCGCGGTGTCGCGCAGCAGCGCGTCGCCCGCGTCGTAGCCGAGCGCGCGGTTGATCCGCTGATAGTCGTCGAGATCGAGGAGGATGAGCGCGGTGCAGCCGCCGCCTTCGTCGGCCGTCTGCTGCGCGCGCATCAGCGCGGGCAGCAGCGCGGACAGGTTGTCGAGCCCCGTCATCGGATCGTGGTGCAGCTCGTACGTGAGCCGCGCCTCGATCGCGCGCCACGACGACACGTCGAACGCCGCGATCGCGAAGCCGTCGACGCCGTGATGGCGGCTGCGCACCGCGCGCACCTCGACGTCGAGCGGGTAGGTCAGCGATTTGACGAGGCACAGCGTCGCCTTCTCGACGTCGCCCGTCTCCGACGCGCGTGCGAGCAGGCCGTCGAGCGTCGCGGTATCCTGCTCGGGGATCAGGTCGCGCAGCGTCAGCGTGTGCAGATAGTCGCGGTGGTAGCCGATGAAGCGCAGGCTCGCGTCCGACACGTACAGGAAGCGCAGATCGCGATCCACGTGAGCGAGGAAATCGACCGCACCGACGGTTTGCTCCAACCAGCTTCGGACCGTATCGTCGGCGCGCGGCGTGCCGGCGCGCGCGGGCATCAGCGCGCCGCCCGACCAAGCGAAGCGGCGGAGCTTGTGAAGTGCGGCGCGCCAGGAGCCCTTGCGGGGCGTTTTGTTCCTGATGGCTTCCATGTTTCTCGCTGGCGTGAAGGGGCTGGAACCGGTGTCCGGACGCAATAACGGCGCATTGTGCCGATTCTTTAGTGTCAGGGAAGAAACGATCTAGAGCATTTCGTCATGTGCGACAGTTCGGGATGCGAACGCGTGCGGCCGGCTTGCCGGGCGCCAGACCCTGTTGAACGTATGGACATTCGAAGACGAGGACTCAGATGAATCGAAAACTGGCAATGGGCGCGGCGGCCGCGCTCTTCGCGCTGTACACGGTCGCGGCCCATGCGGTGCTGAAGGTCGGCGACGCGGCGCCCGAGTTCAGCGCGCAGGCGTCGCTCGGCGGCAAGACCTACACGTACTCGCTCGCCGACGCGCTGAAGAAAGGGCCCGTCGTGCTGTACTTCTATCCGGCCGCGTTCACGACCGGCTGCACGATCGAGGCGCATGCGTTCGCCGACGCGGTCGACGCTTACAAACAGTATGGTGCGACGGTGATCGGCGTGTCGGCGGACGACATCGGCACGCTGACGAAGTTTTCGGTCAGCGAGTGCCGCAGCAAGTTCCCGGTCGCCGCGGACCCGGATGCGAAGATCATCCGCGAATACGACGCGAAGCTGCCGGCGATTTCGAAGGCGAACCGCGTGTCGTACGTGATTTCGCCGGAGGGGAAGATTCTCTATGGGTACACGAGCCTGTCGCCTGACAAGCACGTCGAGAACACGCTGAACGCGGTGAAGGCGTGGGCGGCGTCGCACAAGCAGCCGTGACGGCGGCGGCCGCGTCTCGGGCGCGGGGGCGGGATGCGGCAGCCGCGCCTGGAGCGGGCGCCGGCGGGGGGCATGCCGGGCGCGATGCCGGCAGCCGGGGCCGGCGGACGCGCCGCGCGCCCGGCCCGTTCGTTCAGGCGCGCAGCGCCTGCTCGATCGGCACGCCGCCGCCGACGAAGCCGATCGTCTTCTTCGAGATGCCGAGCTTGATCGCCTCGATCGCCGCCCATGCGACGTCCTGACGCGCGACAGGCGGCGCGTTGTCGAGCCGCTCCTCGGTGAGCGCGATCTTGCCGATGCCCGGATCGTCGGACAGCGGGCCCGGCCGCAGAATCACGTAGTCGATGCCCGACGCGATCACGCGGTCGTCGCCTTCGCGCTTCATCTGCGAGTAATGGCGCAGGAACTCGGGGCTGCGCTCCGGCCAGTACGCGCTCAGCGAACTGATCACGACGAGCTTCTGCACGTTGTGCGCCTTCGCATACTTGGCCGCGCGCGCAACGGCGTCGCGGTCGATCCGCTCCTCCTCGGCCGCGCCTTCGGATTCGGCGGAGCCCGCCGCGTAGATCGCGTGCGTGATGCCGCTGAACGCGGACGAGAAGTCGTCTTCCAGGTCGGCGACGACGACTTTCGCGCCCGGCAGCGCGTAATCCGGCCGGCGCACGAGCGCCGTGACCTCGAAATCCTGCTGCTTGAGCAGCAGGTCCGCGAGCGCGCGGCCCGTGCGGCCGGACGCGCCAATCAGCAGTACCTTCATCGACATGAAACCGCTCCTTGCATTGCGCTGCGTCAATGGCGCCCTCCACGAGGGACTGACGACGAACGTACAAGTGTATGCCGAATTCGCGTCCGATCGTTGGCGCCGAAACGAGATTCGGATCAAGGTCCGGCGCGCGGCGGCGGGCTGGCGCACATGACGGCGCAAGTGCGCGGATCCGTGCCGATCGCCGGTGCCGGGGCGTTCGCGGGCGGCGCGGCGCGGCGGTGGTTTTTCCCGCCGGCTGCGCGGCCCGCTCATTCATGAATAGACGACGGGCTTCGTATCAGGCGTAAGCATTTGTGACACGGCGGCTTCGCACGCGACGGAGAGGCCGGGCGACGCGCTTTCGCGCGATGCGGGCGGCGCGGCGCCGTCGCCCGGGCGCGGCGCGAGAGACGGCATGTCAACGCACGGCCGACGATCCGCGAGGCCGGCGCGCGTGCCGCGGGCGCCGCGCGGATCGGCGCGCCCCGCCCGCGTCGAGCCCGCCCGGCGCGTCACTCGCCCGCGATCGCCGCGCCGCCCGACGCGCCGCGATTCCTCCGCTTCTCGGCCCACACGCGCAGCCGGTCCATGTACAGATAGACGACGGGCGTCGTATAGAGCGTCAGCATCTGCGACACGATCAGCCCGCCCGCGATCGCGATCCCGAGCGGCGCGCGCAGCTCGGCGCCGTCGCCGCGGCCGAACGCGAGCGGCAGCGCGCCGAGGAGCGCCGCCATCGTCGTCATCATGATCGGCCGGAAGCGCAGCAGGCACGCCTCGTGGATCGCATCGAACGACGACTTGCCCTGCCGCGACGCATCGATCGCGAAGTCGACCATCATGATCGCGTTCTTTTTCACGATGCCGATGAGGAGAATCACGCCGATCAGAGCAATGATGCTGAACTCGGTCTTGAAGAGCAGCAGGCCGAGGAGGGCGCCCACGCCCGCCGACGGCAGCGTCGACAGGATCGTGATCGGGTGGATGTAGCTCTCGTACAGGATCCCGAGCACGATGTAGACGGCCGCGAGCGCCGCGAGAATCAGGATCGGCTGATCCTTCAGCGACTGCTGGAACGCCTGCGCCGTGCCCTGGAAGCTGCCCTGGATCGTCGGCGGCACGCCGACCTCGGCCATCGTCTGGTAGATCGCCTGCGTCGCCTTCGACAGCGACACGCCGGGCGGCAGGTTGAACGAGATCGTCGTCGCGACGAAGAGACCCTGATGGTTGACCGACAGCGGCGTCGTGCTCGGCCCGAAGCTCGCGATCGCGGACAGGGGCACCATCGTCGATTTCGACGTCGACACCGCCGCGCCCGACGACGCGCTCGACTTGCCGCTCGACGCGATCGAGTTGAGCGCCTGGTTGCGCGCCGAATCGGCGGCGATCGCGGCGGCGCTCTGCGCCGACGTGCCGGCCGCCGACGTGCCCGCCGACGTCGCGACGTAGGTGCCCGCCGCGGCGTTCGTCGTCTGCGCGCCGCTCGCGCTGCCGCCCGACGTGCTGATGTACACCTGCTTCAGCATCTCCGGGCTCTGCCAGTACTGCGGCGCGACTTCCATCACGACGTGGTACTGGTTGAGCGGGTTGTAGATCGTCGATACCTGGCGCTGGCCGAACGCGTCGTACAGCGTGTTGTCGATCTGCGCGGGCTTGATGCCGAGGCGCGCGGCCGTCGCGCGGTCGATCGTCACCATCGCCTCGAGGCCGCCTTGCTGCTGGTCGGAGTTCACGTCGGCGAGCTCGGCGCGCTTCTGCAGCGCTTCCGTGAGGATCGGCCCCCACTTGTACAGCTCGGCCGTCGAATCGCCGAGCAGCGTGAACTGATACTGCGCGTTGCTCTGCCGGCCGCCCATCCGGATGTCCTGCGCGGCCTGCAGGAACGTGCGCGCGCCCGCGACGTCGGCGAGCTGCGGCCGCAGCTGCTGGATCACCTGGTCGGCCGACAGCTTGCGCCCCGGCTTGTCCTTCAGCGCGACGAACATGAAGCCCGAGTTGGTCTGCGCGCCGCCCGTGAAGCCCGCGACGTTCGCGACGTTCGGATTCGCGCTGACGATGCGCATCATCTCGGTGAACTTGAGCTTCATTGCCTGGAACGACGTCGTCTGGTCGGCCTGGATGCCGCCCACCATGAGGCCCGTGTCCTGCTGCGGGAAGAAGCCCTTCGGCACGACGATGTACAGGAACACGTTGAGCGCGATCGTCGCGACGAGCGTCATGAGGATCGTGCGCGGATGGCGCAGCGCCCACGACAGCGTGCGCTCGTAGCCGCGCTGCATCCGCTCGAAGCCGCGCTCGAGCCAGCGCGCGAAGCGGCCTTCGTCGCGCGGATCGTGCGCTTCGGGCAGGAGGCGCGCGCACATCATCGGCGTCAGCGTGAGCGATACGACGAGCGATACGCCGATCGCGAGCGACAGCGTGATCGCGAACTCGCGGAACAGGCGCCCGACGATGCCGCCCATCAGCAGGATCGGCAGGAACACCGCGACGAGCGACAGGCTGATCGACAGCACCGTGAAGCCGACCTCGCGCGCGCCGTCGAACGCGGCCTGCAGCCGCGGCGTGCCGTTCTCGATATGGCGCGAGATGTTCTCGAGCACGACGATCGCGTCGTCGACGACGAAGCCCGTCGCGACGATGAGCGCCATCAGCGACAGGTTGTTCAGCGAAAAGCCGAGCAGGTACATCGCGCCGAACGTGCCGATGATCGAGATCGGCACCGCGACGCTCGGAATCAGCGTCGCGCGCCAGTTGCGCAGGAACAGGAACACGACCATCACGACGAGGCTCATCGCGATGAGGAGCGTGTGCTCGGTGTCGGCGAGCGACGCGCGGATGGTTCTCGAGCGGTCGAGCACCGGCGAGACCTTGATGTCGGCGGGCAGCGCGGCCGTCAGCTGCGGCAGCGCCGCTTTCACGCGGTCGATCGTCTCGATGATGTTCGCGCCCGGCGACCGGTACAGGATCACGAGCACCGCGCGCTCGCCGTTCGCGAGGCCGAGGTTGCGCAGGTCTTCGACCGAATCGACGACGGTCGACACGTCCGCGAGGCTCACGGCCGCGTGGTTGCGGTAGGCGATCACGAGATTCTTGTACTGCGACGCCTGCGATGCCTGGTCGTTCGTGTATAGCTGATAGCGGTTCGGGCCGAACTCGATCGCGCCCTTCGGGCTGTTCGCGTTCGCCGACGACAGCGCGGCGCGCACGTCCTCGAGGCCGATTCCGTAGTGAAAGAGCGCCTGCGGCTCGAGCTCGACGCGCACGGCCGGGTTCGCCGAGCCGCTCAGGCTGACCTGGCCGATTCCGTCGATCTGCGACAGCGACTGCTGGAGCACCGTCGACGCGGCATCGTACAGCTTCGCGGGCGACGCCGTCTTCGACGTCAGCGACACGACCATGATCGGCGAGTCGGCCGGATTGACCTTGCGATACGTCGGGTTGCTCTTCAGGCTCGCGGGCAGGTCGGCGCGCGCGGCGTTGATCGCCGCCTGCACGTCGCGCGCGGCGCCGTCGATGTCGCGGTTCAGGTTGAACTGCAGCACGATCCGCGCGTTGCCGACGGAGCTCATCGACGTCATCTCGGAGACGTCCGCGATCGAGCCCAGGTGCCGCTCGAGCGGGCTCGTCACGCTCGTCGCGACGGTCTCGGGGCTCGCGCCGGGCAGCGACGCCTGCACCATGATCGTCGGGAAGTCGACTTGCGGCAGCGGCGAGACGGGCAGCTGGACGAACGCGAACAGGCCGGCGAGCGCGATCCCGAGCGCGAGCAGCGTCGTCGCGACGGGGCGGGTGATGAACGGACGCGACAGGTTCATTTACGCGTCCGGATGCGCGGCCGTCGAGCCGGAGCGATCGAAGAAGCCGCGGATGCGGCGCGCGAGCGCGTCGAAGCCGAGGTAGATCACGGGCGTCGTGAAGAGCGTCAGCACCTGCGACACGATGAGCCCGCCCGCGATCGCGATCCCGAGCGGCTGGCGCAGCTCGGAGCCCGCGCCGGAGCCGACGATGAGCGGCACGGCGCCGAGCAGCGCGGCCAGCGTCGTCATCAGGATCGGCCGGAAGCGCAGCAGGCATGCCTGATAGATCGCCTCGCGCGGCGGCTTGCCCTCGACGCGCTCGGCTTCGAGCGCGAAGTCGATCATCATGATCGCGTTCTTCTTCACGATGCCGATCAGCAGCACGATGCCGATGATCCCGATGATGTCGAGGTCGTGCCCGGTGATCATCAGCGCGAGCAGCGCGCCCACGCCCGCCGACGGCAGCGTCGAGAGGATCGTGATCGGATGGATGTAGCTCTCGTACAGCACGCCGAGCACGATGTACATCGTGATGATCGCGGCGAGGATCAGGAACAGCTGGTTCGACAGCGACGCCTGGAACGCGAGCGCCGCGCCCTGGAAGCGCGTCTGGAACGACGCGGGCAGCCCGACGTCGCGCTCGGCCGCGTCGATCGCCTTGACCGCCTCGCCGAGCGACGCGCCCGGCGCGAGGTTGAACGAGATCGTCGTCGAGGGGAACTGCGACAGATGCGACACGAGGAGGGGCGCCGGCCGCTCGTGGAACGTCGCGATCGTCGAGAGCGGCACCTGGCCGCTGCCCGCCGACGGCAGGTAGATGCCGTTCAGCGATTCGGTGTAGTGCTGCATCTGCGGCTCGGACTCGAGGATCACGCGGTACTGGTTCGACTGCGTGAAGATCGTCGACACGATCCGCTGGCCGTACGCGTCGTAGAGCGCGTTGTCGACGGTCGCGGGCGTGATCCCGAAGCGCGCGGCGGTCGCCCGGTCGATCTCGATGTAGACCGACTTGCCGTTGTTCTGCAGGTCGGTCGCGACGTCGGCGAGCGACGGCTCCTTCTTCAGCCGCTCGACGAGCTTCGGCACCCAGGTCGTGAACTCGTCCGGATTCGGGCTCGTCAGCATGAACTGATACTGCGTCGGGCTCACCGTCGAGTCGATCGTCAGATCCTGCACCGGCTGCATGTAGAGCGAAATGCCGGGGATGTTCGACACCTGCTGCTGCAGCGAGCGGATCACGTCGCTCGCCGTCTCGCTGCGCTCGTCGCGCGGCTTCAGGTTGATCAGCATCCGGCCGCTGTTCAGCGTGATGTTCGAGCCGTCGACGCCGATGAACGACGTGAGGCTCTCGACGTCCGGATGCTTCAGGATCTCGGCCGCGAGCGCCTGCTGCCGCTCGGCCATCGCGCCGTACGACACGGCCTGCGGCGCCTGCGTGATCGCCTGGATCACGCCCGTGTCCTGGGTCGGGAAGAAGCCCTTTGGAATCTCGACGTAGAGAAGGGCGGTGAGCGCGAGCGTCAGCAACGCGACGACGAGCGTCGAGCGCTGCCGGTTCAGCACCCACTGCAGCGCGATGCCGTAGCGCGCGATCACGCGATCGATCAGCACGTGCACCTTCGCCTCGAAGCGGTGGCTCTCGGGCGGCGGCGTGTGGCGCAGCAGCTTCGCGCACATCATCGGCACGAGCGTGAGCGACACGATGGCCGAGATCACGATCGTCACCGCGAGCGTGATCGCGAACTCGTGGAACAGCCGCCCGACCACGTCGCCCATGAAGAGGAGCGGAATCAGCACGGCGATGAGGGACACCGTCAGCGAGATGATCGTGAAGCCGATCTGCTTCGAGCCCTTCAGCGCCGCTTCGAGCGCGGAATCGCCTTCCTCGACGTAGCGCGCGATGTTCTCGATCATCACGATCGCGTCGTCGACGACGAAGCCCGTCGCGATCGTGAGCGCCATCAGCGACAGGTTGTTCAGCGAGAAGCCCGACAGGTACATCACCGCGAGCGTGCCGATCAGCGACAAGGGCACCGACAGGCTCGGGATGATCGTCGCGTAGACGTTCGCGAGGAACAGGTACATCACGAGCACGACGAGCGCGACCGCGAGCCCGAGCTCGAACTGCACGTCGCGCACGGCGGCGCGGATCATCGTCGTGCGGTCGGTGACGATCTGCACGTCGAGCGCGGCGGGCAGCGATTCCTGCAGCTTCGGCAGGATCGCCTTGATGTTGTCGACCGTCTGGATCACGTTCGCGCCCGGCTGCCGCTGCACGTTCAGGATGATCGCGGGCTCGGAATCGACCCACGCGCCGAGCTTCGTGTTCTCCGAGCCGGCGACGATCTTCGCGACGTCGGTCAGCATCACGGGCCGGCCGTTCTTGTACGCGACGACGGCGTCCTGGTATTGCTCGGCGCTCGTCAGCTGGTCGTTCGCGTTGATCGTGTACGCGCGCGTCGGGCCGTCGAAGTTGCCCTTCGGCGTGTTGACGTTCAGGTTCGAGATCGTCGTGCGCAGGTCGTCGAGATTGAGGCCGTACGACGCGAGCGCGAGCGGGTTCGCCTGGATCCGCACGGCCGGCCGGTTGCCGCCCGACAGGCTGACGAGGCCGACGCCCGCCACCTGCGAGATCTTCATCGCGAGCCGCGTGTCGGCGAGATCCTGAACCTGCGTGAGGGGCAGCGTCTTCGACGTGACGGCGAGCGTGATGACGGGCGCGTCGGCCGGATTGACCTTCGCGTAGATCGGCGGCGCGGGGAGGTCCGACGGCAGCAGGTTGCCGGCCGCGTTGATCGCCGCCTGCACTTCCTGCTCGGCGACGTCGAGCGGCAGGTCGAGGCTGAACTGCAGCGTGATGACGGACGCGCCCGCCGAGCTCTGCGACGACATCTGGTTGAGCGACGGCATCTGCCCGAACTGCCGCTCGAGCGGCGCGGTGACGGACGACGTCATCACCTCGGGGCTCGCGCCCGGATAGAAGGTCTGGACCTGGATCGTCGGATAGTCGACCTCGGGGAGTGCGGCGAGCGGCAAAAAGCGCAGCGCGACGAGGCCGGCGAGCAGGATCGCCGCCATCAGGAGGGCGGTGCCGACCGGGCGAAGAATGAAGACGCGGGACGGATTCATCGATCAGCCGGCGTCATTGCGACTGGGCCTGCGACGCCGCGCGGCGCTTGTGCGCGCCGGACGCGGCCGACGCGCCTTTCGCGCCCGACGCGTGCTTCGGCTGCTCGGCCGGAATCGTGATCGCCGAGCCTTCGCGCAGCCGGTCGGAGCCGTCGGTCACGACGCGCTCGCCGACCGCGAGCCCGTCGACGATGCTCGTGCGCTCGCCGTCGACGGGGCCGGGCTTCACCTTGCGCACGGTCACGGTGTTGTCCGGCTTCACGACGTAGACGAACTGGCCGATCGAGCCCGTCAGCACGGCCGAGGTCGGCACGATCGTCGCGTCGCGCATCGTGTCGACGAGGAGGCGCGTGTTGACGAACTGATTCGGGAACAGCAGGTTGCTCTTGTTCTCGAACGTCGCGCGCAGCTTCACGGTGCCCGTCGACGTATCGATCTGATTGTCGAGCGTGTCGAGCACGCCGGTTTCGAGCGGCGTCGTGTTGTTGCGGTTGTACGCGGTGATCGACAGCTTGCTGCCGGCGTTCACCTGCTTGAGGATCGACGGCAGGTTGTCTTCCGACGTCGTGAAGATCACGCTCATCGGCTGCAATTGCGTGATGACGACGATGCCGTTCGTATCCGACGGCGTCACGTAGTTGCCCGGATCGACCTGCCGCAGGCCGACGCGGCCCGACACGGGCGCCGTGATCCGCGCGTACGTCAGGTTGAGCTTCGCGGAGTCGATCGCCGCGCGGTCGATCTGCACGGTGCCTTCGTACTGCTTGACGAGCGACGCCTGCGTGTCGGCCGTCTGCTTTGCGATCGAATCCTGCGCGACGAGCGTCTGGTAGCGCTGCAGGTCGAGGCGCGCGGTCGCGAGGAGCGCCTCGTCGCGCGCGAGCGCGCCCTGCGCGTTCGCGAGCGTGATCTGGTACGGACGCGGATCGATCTGCGCGAGCACGTCGCCTTTCCTGACGATCTGGCCTTCCTGGAACGAGACGGACTGCAGGTATCCGGACAGCTGGGTCCTGACCGCCACGTTCGCGAGCGGCGTGACCGTGCCGAGCGCGTTGAGGACGATGGGCATCTCGCCGCGCGCCGCGGCCGCGACCTGGACGGGCTGCGGCAGGTTCGCGAGCGCGGCCGGCCCGCCTCGCTTGCGCGCGCCGCCCGGCTGGCTCGCGGCGGTCGCGCCGCTTGCCCCGCTTGCGCCGTCCTTCCATGGATGCCACCACAAGAGGCCGCCGATCGCGACGACCGCGAGCGTGCAGAACGCGATCAGCTTGCGGTGCGAGCGGGGCGCGTCGGGGCCCGACGGCGGGTGGGCGGGAGAGCGGGGAGCGGGCTTTTCTTGGTTGTCCATCGGTTCGATCTGGATGTCGGCGTGCAGCGCGTACGACAGGCGCGGATGAGCCGCGTTCGCGATCGGCGCGGGCCGGCTGCGGCCCGGTCGCGTCGCGAAAGAGCGGGGTGCGCCGTTAGCGGCGCGAGGTTGCATGATGCTACGTCCCCATGACGGTTACAGTCCAGCATCCAATCTTTCAACGAATTACGGTCGTTACAGATGAACGGATGATGACGGCGCGCGATCGCGCGGCCGGGGCGGCGGCTTGCGGGGGCGTGCGGTTGTCGGCTGCGGGCTGCGGGCTGCGGGCGAAGGGCGAAGGGCGAAGGGCGAAGGGCGAAGGGCGAAGGGCGAAGGGCGAAGGGCGCGCGTCGGGCGTGGGCATCGCGGCCCGCGTGCCGCCCGCGGCGGCAGGCATGGCGAAAGACTGCGCGTCAGCGCGCGCGGTCCGGCCAGGCGGAGCCGCCGATCTCGCGCGTGATCTTCGCGATGCACTCGCGTAGCGCGGGCACCGCGACCGAGCGCAGGAAGTCGGGCGTGCACTGGTGCGCGGAACCGCCGCAGTTGACCGCGTAGCGCTGGCCGGTCGGCGCGACGAAGCCCGCTGCGATTGCATTCAGTTCCTCGCGCCATTCGCCGATCGCGATCGCATAGCCGTTCTGCGCGATATCGGAGAGCGCGGAATTCAGCCGTGCGACGACGAACGGCCAGTCGTCGCCCGCCGCGGCCTGCAGCGCGCCGATCAGCTCGCGCCGCGCGTCGTCCTCGAGCGCCGCGAGGTACGCGCGGCCGACCGCCGTGCGTGCGATGTCCATCCGCGAGCCGGTCTCGAGCCGTGTGACGAGCACCGCCGAGCGCGGGCGGATCACGTCGATCGCGACCATGTCGAGGCGGTCGCGCACCGCGAGGTGGACGGACAGCGAGGTCTTTTCGGCGAGCTCGACGAGGAACGGCCGCGAGCGCGCGCGGATGTCGAAGTTGCGCAGGAAGCCGTTGCTGAGCTCGAGCACCGACGCCGTCAGCACGAAGCGCTCGCTGTCGGGCAACTGGAACAGGAATCCGGCGCTGACGAGCGTCGCCGTGATCCGCGACACGGTTGGCTTCGGGATACCTGTCAATTCTGCCAGTTCCCGGTTGCTGACCGGGGCATCGGAGGCCGCGATGCGACGCAGGACGGCCAAGCCGCGCGCGAGGGCCGTGATTTCGTCGGAGGTGGCTTCCCGTTCCCGGGAAACGGGTTGGGCGTTGGAGCGTGTCGTCACGGATATCTCTCTTTTTCGAAACTTGATTTCAGATTTTTATAAATTGTAAGACGAATACCGGAAAATGCGCACGCTTCGCCATAATCTTTCACGATGCGCAATATTTACTGATTTTCCCTGAGTTTATTAGGGAAATGTCGGGTCGCGCACCGTCGGGAATGAGGAGGGAGCATGTATTTTTCGCTTGACTTGTCGGCCGGAAACGGAAAAAATGTCTCCTAATTTCGAAACGTTGTTTCGTTAGTTTAGTCGGGAACGACGTTCGATGCAGTCTCTCAGGTTCTAGCACGGCCCTCGGAATGGCTAGAACTTTTTTAGCGCCACGGTCTCCGTGGCGCTTTTTTTTTGCCGTTCACAGCTTGATTGGCTGTTCCATATATTGGGATGTGTGCGGAAGGATGTCGGCCTGTCCGGTCTTTGCCGAACGGCGCCGCCGCACGCGGCGAGCGCGCATAAAAAAAGGCGCGGTGCCACGAGGGCATCGCGCCAACCCGGCGTCGAGCGCCGGCGAATCAGCCGTGACGACGAATAGAGCCGGTTGTCACGCCTTCTTGAGCTGGATCGCCGCGGGCTCGGCCGTCAGATAGCCGACGCTCGCGCCGAAGCGGTCCTTGTAGTTCGCGCGCACGAGCGGATCGAGCGTGCCCTTCACCTTGTCGTGCAGCGGCGATTCCCAATCGCCCGCGTGCTGGAAGTTGCTCATGATGTAGGTCCAGCCGTTGATCTCGTCGACTGCGTGCAGGCCCGTCGACTCGGCGCCCGCCGGGCACGACAGCACGCGCGACAGCTTTTTCGTGTCGACGTTGTACGCCCACAGGAAGTTGTTCACGTGCATCCCCGAATCCTCGCCGATGAACAGGGTGCGCAGCTTTTCCGAGAACTTCAGGTTGTCCGGATTCGCGATCTTGTCCGGATTCGCGAGATTGCCGAGCGCGTCGGCCGCGGCCAGGTCCTCGCCGACGAGCGCCGCGGGCGCGCTCATGTCGACGGGCACCCATTCGCTGTCGATCGCGGCGCCCGACGTGTCGCGCTGGCCGCCGCGCATGCCGAGCGCGTAGACGGCGCCCGCCGCGATCTTCTTGTCGAGCGCGACGTCGCGCGACACCGCGTTGCCTTTCACCATCGACGTCTCGAGCCGCGACATCGCCATGTAGACGACCTTGTCCTTCGCGTTCGCGGTCGTCCCTTCGAGCTTCGTGAACGCCATGCTGCCGCCCGCGAGCGCCGCGTAGCGGTGCGTCTCGAGGAACGCGGCCGCGAGCTCCATCCCCGGCTTCACGCGGATCCAGTTGAACTTGCCGCCGAAGTGGATCTTCGCGAACGTCGGATCGGCCGGGTCGGTCGTCGCGACGTCCATGATGTCGGACGCCTTCAGCCGGTTCGCGAGCGCCTCGATCTCGGCGCTCGTCGCGTGGCCGAGCCTGATCCACGTGAGCGTCGCCGCGCCCGCGCCCGCCGCCGACGTCTGCGTCCACTTGCCGACGTACAGCGTGCCCGCCGACAGGTCGGCCGGCTTGTCCGCGACGAACATGAAGAGGCCGCCGTTCGTCGCGTCGTCGCCCATCATCACGGTGCGCTGGTCGGGCATCACGTGGATCAGCTCGTGCGAGATGCGCCCGAGGCAGTAGTGCTTCTTCACGGCGCCCGTGCCGTCCGGGTTCACGACGATCTCGGGCAGGTGGCCGTAGTGGTACGGATTCGCGGCCGTGTCGCTGCCGAAAGTGTTCCGGCTGAACGCCTTGAACTGCGCGTCGGTCGCGGCCTTCGTCGCGTCCGGCTCGTACTCCTCGCTCGACAGGTGCGTGTTCCACGGCGACAGGCTCGCGCCGCACGTGATCCACAGGCCGTGCGCGGCCGACGTGTCGACGTTGTGGTACTTGACGAGCTTGAGCGCGCCCGTCGCCGGGTCCTGATCGAGCGTCAGCACCGCGATCGGCGACGGCAGCTGGCCGTACGCCGAATCGCCGTTCTGGCTGCGCGTCGCGTATTCGAACTGGACGACCGCGAACACCGTGTTGCCCTTCACGCCAGGCACCTTCGCGTCCTTGAGCGTGAGGAGCGAGCTGCCGTCCGGACAGTCGGAGAAGAACTGGCGCTCGCGTCCCGCGACCGTCGCGTCGACGATCGGCCGGTTGTTGATGTCGTAGTAGCCGCCCGCGAGGATCGTGCCGCCTTTGCCGTCCGGCACCTGGTCGCCCGTCACGAAGAACGGCCGGTACGCGAGCTTGTAGTTGCGCGTCGAGCCGTCGCTGAACGATACCGACAGCGTCGAGCCGACGGTCGTCGTCGCCATCGCGGCCGGGTCGGCGAGCGTCGGCGCGGCCATCGGCGCGAACGCGGCGGCCGCGAAGCTGGCCGCGGGCGGCGCGGCCGCGACGTTGTCGTCCCCGCCGCAACCGGACAGCAGGGCGGGGAGCGCGACGCCGGAGAGCGGCAGCATCGGCGCGCTGGCGAGAATCTTCAGGGCATGGCGGCGGGAGGGATTGGGCAACGCGGGCATGGGGAATCCAGTTGTTGTGGGCGACGGAAAACGCGGACGCGCCGACATCGAGCGCGGCGGACAGCGATGAAAACTGGATGGAAGTTTATTTTTTATAAATGAAAGTTTTTTGAATTGCTTTTGTATGAATGGACGGGCGTCTCGCGATGCGGGCGCGGGCGCAGGCGCGGGAGCGGCTCGCGCGGGCGGTGACCGGCCGCGCGGGCGCTGTGCGCGGCGTCGCCCATGCGGCAACGACATGTAAAAAAGAAACGGAAGCGGACAGGTGCGCGTCGGCGCGTCGTATCATGGCTTTTTCGCCACACGGAGCCGCTTTGCCGCGCCATTCGCCATGACGATCGAGATCGCCAACGCAACCGCCATCGTTTCCCGTACCGGCCGCAGCCGGATGTACGCCGCCGCGCTCGCGGCCGTTGCCGCCGCCGCGCTTGCCGGATGCAAGAAGCCGGAAGAAGCGAGTGCGCCGCCGCCGCCCGATACCGCGGCCGTTGCCGCCGCCCGCGCGGCCAGCCAGACGACGCAAAAGCTCGACCAGGTCGCGAGCTTCGTCAATCAGCAGATCGAGGCGGCGAAGCAGGGCGTCGCGTCGGCGGCGTCCGCCGTGCCGCCCGTCACCGCGAGCTCGGTGTCGGCCGCCGCGCAGGCGCACCTGCAGGGCGCCGCGTCCGCCGTGCTCGGTCAAGCCGCCGTCGCGGCCGGCACGAGTCTCGAAGCGGCCGGCCGCAAGCTGCAGCAATGGAGCCAGACGGCCGCGCTGGGCGCCTCGGGCGCGGCCGCCGCAAGCGATTCGGCGGCGAGCAAGTAAACTCCGCTTGCGTCCCGGGTTAAATGTAATTAATATGGTTACACATTGTCGTCGAAGCGGGGTGCGAGCGCACGCCGCTGCAGGTGAATCATGAATACGAGCAGCCGGTTTGCGTTTGCCGTCCACGCGCTCGCGTTGTTGTCGCTGCAGGAAGGCGTGCCGCTGTCGTCGGACATGATCGCGGGCAGCGTGAACACGAATCCGGCGCTGATTCGCCGCCTGCTGTCGATGCTGGCGGCGGCGGGGCTCACGACGTCGCAGCTCGGCGCGGGCGGTGGCGCGCTGCTGGCGCGCGAGCCGTCGAGCATCACGCTGCTCGACGTCTACCGCGCGGTCGATGATGCGCAACTTTTCGCGCTGCACCGCGAGACGCCGAATCCGGCATGCCTCGTCGGACGGCACATCCAGGGCGTGTTGACCGACTACATCGGCGACGCACAGCGGGCGATGGAGGCGTCGCTCGCGACGCGCACGCTCGCCGACGTGACGGCCGACGTATTGCGTTCGGAGGCGTCCGGGCAGCCGGGCGGCGCGCAGGCGAGTGGTTGAGTCGTTGGATGGTCAAGCGGGAAGCGGCGGCGCGCGTCGCATAGGACGTGCGCGGCGGCTGCCGACTGAGTTGGGATTCGTCGCTGGCCCGACAACGGGCTCGCGAAGGATGAAAGGCCAAGGGCTGTCGCCCGATGAAACGCCGCGCGGCGGTGACGACGGGCGGACGAGTTGACTATGATGGGGATCGTGGATCCCTCTTTTTTCGATTGAATATGTAATTAATTTAGTTACATATTCGCTTACCAGGAGAATCGACATGACGCAACGCACTTTGAAAATCGCTCTGTTCGGCGCGACCGGCATGATCGGCTCGCGGATCGCCGCCGAGGCGGCGCGCCGCGGCCATCAGGTGACGGCGTTGTCGCGTCGTCCGGCGGCGGGCGCCGGGAACGTGACCGCGAAGGCGGCCGACCTGTTCGATGCGGCGAGCATCGCCGCCGCGCTCGAAGGCCAGGACGTCGTCGCGAGCGCGTACGGTCCGAAGCAGGAGGATGCGTCGAAGGTCGTCGACGTGGCGAAGGCGCTCGTCGAAGGCGCGCGCAAGGCAGGCGTGAAGCGCGTCGTCGTCGTGGGCGGCGCGGGCACGCTCGAAGTCGCGCCCGGCAAGCAACTCGTCGATACCGAAGGCTTCCCGGACGCGTACAAGGCCGTTGCGCTCGCGCATCGCGACGCGTACGACTACCTGACGACGGTGCAGGACCTCGACTGGACGTTCTTCTCGCCCGCCGCGCTGATCGCGCCCGGCGAGCGCACCGGCACGTTCCGCACGGGCGCGGGCAAGCTGATCGTCGACGCCGACGGCAACAGCAAGATCTCGGCCGAAGACTACGCGGTCGCGTTCGTCGACGAGATCGAGCAGAATCACTTCGTTCGCCAGGTCGCGACGGTCGCGTACTGATCGCGGCGCGGGCGCCGGCCGCGTCGCGTGCGGTGTCCGCGGCATCCATGCCGATCGGCCGGGGCGCTTAGCCGAGACGCCTGGTCGTGAGCGCGGCGCACCGGGTCCCCCCCGGTGCGCCGCGTCGTCATGGCGGGCGCGCGTCGAAGCAGGCGGCGCGCGCGTTGGGGCTACACTGGCGATCGTCGTCATTACCCATACGATCGCATGCCGATTTCGCCTCGCTTGCTCTTCGCTCGCGGCGCCGCCTTGGTTCTCGCGGCGGTCGCCGCCCGTTCGTCGATCGTCGCGGGGGCGATCGCGCGGCGTTCGGCGGCGCGCGCCGCCGCGCTCGTACTCGCGTTCGCCGGTCTTGTGCTTGCCGGCGCGCCGCCCGCCGCGCGAGCCGCGACCAATCCGAGTCTCGCAACCCTCCAGAAGCTGATCGCGCCCGCCGCCGCGTCGGACGCCGCCGCGCCGGCGTCGGGCGCATCGGCCGCCGCGCCCGCATCCGCGCCGTCGCCCGCGAGCGCCGCCGAGATCGCGCGCTCGTTCGACTCCGTCATCAAGATGCTCGACAACGACCGGCAGCGCATGCAGCTCGTCGCGCAACTGAAGCAGTTGCGCGGCGTCGCGCTCGCCGCGCAGGTCGCGCAGACGGCGTCCGCCGCCGCGGCGGCGTCCGGCGCGACGGGCACGGGGCTCCTCGGCGCGATCGCGTCCGGGATGGCGTCCGTCGAGGCGAGCCTGCGCGATCGCGACACGCCGCTGCGCTACTGGTCCGCACGCTTTCGCGCGGCGGGCAGCGAGCTGTACGGGCTCGCAAGCGGCGCGGGGCCGCAGCCGCCCGCGCAGATCCTGCTCGATCTCGTGCTGATGCTGGCCGGCTGGCTTGCGTGCGCGGCGTTTCTGATCTGGGCGCAACACCGGGTCTGGGCGCGCTGCGGGATCGCGGTCAAGCTCGATCCGAACCCGGGCGCGAAGGACATGCTGATCTTCGCGCTGCGGCGCGTCGGGCCGTGGATCGTGTCGTTCGTCGCCGTGCTCGCGATCGCGCGCGGCCTGCCCGATTCGCTTGGCCGCACGCTCGCGCTCGTCGTCGCGTACGCAATCGTGTCGGGCTCGGTGTTCGCGTCGCTGTGCCTCATCATGTTCGCGCTCTTCAGCGCGGGCCACCGGCGCGCGGCGGGGCGCGTGCTGATCGGGCGCTCGTGGGGGCTGCTGCGCCTGATCGGCGCGTTCGGCGCACTCGGCGACGCGGCGCTCAACCGCGACATCGCGTGGCAGCTCGGCGTCGACCTGTCGAGCCTCGTGTCGACCGTGTCGAGCATGGCGGCCGCCGTGCTCTGCGCGTGCTTCGCGCTCGCGTACCGGCGGCCCGTCGCGCACCTGATCCGCAACCGCAGCCACGCGCAGCGCACCGGCCATCGCGCGACGACCGAGATGGCCGACTTCGCGGCCGCGTTCTGGCCCGCGCCCGTGCTGCTGCTCGCGTTCGCGGCGGTGGCGGGCACGCTGCTCGGCAGCCGTTCGTCGTCCGATCTGCTGCGCATCTCGATCGTGAGCGCGCTGCTGCTCGTGCTCGCGTTCTTCCTGTCGGCCGTCGCGCTGCGCGTCACGCGCCCGCATCCGACCCATCGCAAGCGCCGCCACCGCTCCGCGTACGTCGCGCGGCTCGTGCGCTTCGCGGGCTCGCTCGCGACGCTCTTCGTCTGGCTCGGCTACGTCGAACTGACGTCGCGCTTGTGGGGGATCTCGCTCGCGCGGATCGTCGAGCACAGCGTCGCCGCGCGCGGGATCGCGCAGGCGGTGACGGCGATCGTCGTCACGCTGTTCGTCGCGTGGCTTGCGTGGATCGTCGTCGACACCGCGATCCTCGAGGCGCTCAGCTCGGCGAGTTCGCGCGGCAAGAGCCGCAATCCGAGCATGCGTGCGCGCACGATGCTGCCGCTCGTGCGCAACGTCGCGTTCGTGACGATCGTCACCGTCGCCGCGATCGTCACGGCGGCGAATCTCGGGATCAACGTGACGCCGCTTCTCGCCGGCGCGGGCGTGATCGGCCTCGCGGTCGGCTTCGGCGCGCAGTCGCTCGTGTCGGACCTCATTACCGGGCTCTTCATCATCGTCGAGGACACGATCTCGGTCGGCGACTGGATCGACGTCGACGGCGGCCATGCGGGCACGGTCGAGCATCTGACGATCCGCACGGTGCGGCTGCGCGACGGGCAGGGCGCGCTGCATTCGATCCCGTTCTCGCAGATCAAGATCGTCAAGAACCTGTCGCGCGACTACGGCTGTGCGGTGTTCGAAGTGCGCGCGCCGTTCTCCGCCGATCTCGACCACGTCACGCGGCTGATCCGCGATGCGGGCGCGGATCTGTGGAGCGACGTCGCGATGCGCCGGCTGATGCTGGGCGCGGTCGAGATATGGGGGCTCGACCGCTTCGAGCCGAACTGGATGGTCGTCAAGGGACAGATCCGCACGCGGCCGCAGCAGCAGTCGACCGTGATGCGCGCGTTCAATGCGCGGATCAAGCGGCGGATGGACGACGCCGGCATCGAGATTCCGCTGCCGCAGATGCGCGTCTATTCGACGGCGACGGGCGGTGTCGCGGCGGAGGATGCGAAGGGCGAGACGGCGCGCGATGAGAAGCGCGACGAGCGCGGTCCGGAGCGCGTCGCGCACGACGGCGCGGGACGCGACGGCGAACGGCAGGGCGAGGGCGGCGCCGACGCGCGCGTCGAGCAGCGCGCCGATGTTCGTGCGGCGGCTGCGGGCAAGCGGGACGCGTCGAGCGGTTGATGCGCATGCCGCGCGCGACGCGTGGCGGCGAAGTCGTGGCTCGACGGGCCATGGCTCGCCCGCCCGGCAGGTGCGCGGAAGCCGCGTCCAGGCGCGCATGAACGCGTGCGATCGAGGCTAGTTCGCCGCGCTCGCGTCGCGGATGCCGATATCGCGCTGCAGCGCCCGCAGCGCCGCGGACAGCACGCTCGCGAATTCCGGATGCGACGCGATGCCTTCGGCGTCGAGCTTCGCGCCGAGAATCGGCAGCGCAACCGATGCATCCGCAACGATCGAGGCCGACA
This sequence comes from Burkholderia oklahomensis C6786, assembly GCF_000959365.1. Classification (NCBI taxonomy): domain Bacteria; kingdom Pseudomonadati; phylum Pseudomonadota; class Betaproteobacteria; order Burkholderiales; family Burkholderiaceae; genus Burkholderia; species Burkholderia oklahomensis. Next base: position 343,224 of record NZ_CP009555.1, on the reverse strand, counting down.
TGACAGCGAGCGTCTCCTTGAGCGCCGCGTCCGCATGCGTCGCGCGCGGCGACGCGTTGAGCACCGCAACCGGCTTGCACACCATCGCCTCGCAGCCGACCACCCAGTCGAGCGCGTTCTTCATCACGCCCGTCACGCCGTGCGCGTACTCGGGGCTGGCGATCAGCACGCCGTTGGCCGTGTTCAGCCGATCGCGAAACGCCTGGACCGGCTCGGGCATCGGATCGTCGAAGTCCGGATTGAACAGCGGGAACTCGCCGAGCCGGCGGAACAGGCAGACGCGCATGCCTGCGGGCGCGAGCGCGGCGGCCGCTTGCAGCACGGCGGTGTTGATCGAGGTGGCTCGCAGGCTGCCCGAGATCGCCAGAATGTCGATTGTGCGCATCGTGTCGTGCATCGTGAGGACGCGTCGGAGTCTATCAAGCCGGCGGGCCGGGCGCGCGGTCGGCTACGAGAGGGCGGGTCGCGCCGGTGCTTGCATTCGCGAGAGCCGTTTCGTTTTTGGGGCGGGATGCCATGACGCGGACGATCAGGACCGTCGCTGCGGATGCGATTGGCGCTTTCTCGGCGCCGAAGGCGAAGCGGGTTCGCCACTGCCGGCGCACGTGACCGATGGGCCCGATCTCACCGTATCGAGCCGAAGGCACCGCGGCGGCAAGTCTCGTCAGGTTCTTCTTGACGGCGAACGCGGCGGGATCGAGCCGATGCGTCGGGCGCGCGTTCTCGATTGCCGTCTCGAATGGCATCGAGCGAGCCGCACGACGCGGTCATGCCGCGGCGATTGCGTTTCCCTCCGTCTCGCGACGCGAGATGGTCAAGCCGGCGCGCCGATGCGAGCGTCGGCGCGAACGCCGCGGCGTCGAATCGTCGCCGGTCCCGGGTTCGCATCGGGGCCGACGGCCGCGCGCTCACGCATACGGGCCGGCGTCGACCGCGACGACGTCGTTCACGTGCGTCGCCACTTGCTCGCCGGCCACGCCGTACACGTGCAGCGAAATCGCGGGCGCGTCGGCCGGCGCGCCCGCATGCCCGAGCCGGTGGATGGCCGCGCGCCCGGCGCAGACATAAGACGCCGCGCCCGTCGGCCGCGCGCGCTTGCGCGCGTCGATCGCACGGCAGGCCGCGTCGTTCCAGCCGTAGACGATCTCCGTGAGCTCGCCTTCGAGCACCGCGTAGCCGCACCACGTATGATGGCCGTGCACGGGGCTCCATTGGCCGGGCCGCCACACGAGCGACACGACCGCATAGCGGCCGAGCGGGTCGGCGGCGAGCAGATGGCGCCGATAGCCCGCCGCGCCGCTTTCGCGTTGCGCGGGCGTGAGGAGTCCCGGCGCCGCGACGGCTTGCGCGAGCGCGGCGCGCAGTTCGCGTGCGAACGCCGGATGTCGCGACGGCGCGGATTCGTTGGCGAGCGCGTCGAACGCGGCGTCGATTCGCGCACAGAAACGCTCGATCGGCGTCGGCGCGGCGAGTGCGCGACGCGGCGCGGACGTCGCGCGCTCGCGTTCGCGCTGGTTCGAGGGCGCATCCGGTGCCTGCGGGATGAGGGAGGCGGCGTGGTTCATCGTTGACTCGGTCGTTCTTTTCCCGCAGCGACGTTGTGCGGGTCCGGTACGTATTTATACCGGTCGACTCGGAGAAACGGATTCCATATTGTTTCCTCATGCGAACAATGAATAGAATAATTTTCTATTTGCTAGGGACTGGGGAAATGGACGCGATCGATCGTAAGTTGCTCGAGCTGCTGCAGGAGGACGCGACGCTGCCGATCGCCGAACTCGCGCAGCGCGTGAATCTGTCGCAGACGCCTTGCTGGAAACGGATCCAGCGGCTCAAGGAGACGGGCACGATTCGCGCGCAAGTCGCGCTGTGCGATCCGCGCAAGCTCGGCGTCGGCACGACGGTGTTCGTCGCGGTGCGCACGAACCAGCATACGGAAGAGTGGGCGGCGCGCTTCACGCAGGTGGTGCGCGACATGCCGGAAGTCGTCGAGGTCTACCGGATGAGCGGGGAGACGGATTATCTGCTGCGGGTCGTCGTCGCGGACATCGACGACTACGACCGCATCTACAAGAAGCTGATCCGCTCGGTGCCGCTTTTCGACGTCAGCTCGTCGTTCGCGATGGAGCAGATCAAGTATTCGACCGCGCTGCCGGTGCGCGACGGCGTCGCGGGTTGAAGCACGGCGAGCCCGCGCGGCGCCGGCGTTCGACGCTGCCGCTCAGCGCCCCCGCTCGAGCGCGCGCCGGCGCTCGTCGGCGAGCGCGTCGCGCCGCACGAAATCCGCGACGAATTCGCTCGCCGGATGGTGATAGAGGTTGTACGGCGTGTCCCATTGCGCGAGCCGTCCGTCGTCGATCACGCCGATCCGGTCGGCGAGCGCGAACGCTTCCGCCTGGTTGTGCGTGACGAAGAGCGCCGTGTGGCCCGCCGCCTTCAGGATGTCGCGCACCTCGAACGCGAGCCGCTCGCGGGTGTCGACGTCGAGATTCGAGAACGGCTCGTCGAGCAGCAGCAGCTCCGGCGACGGCGCGAGCGCGCGGGCGAGCGCGATCCGCTGCTGCTGGCCGCCCGACAGTTCGTGCGGATACGCGTTCGCCGCGTCGGCGAGGCCGACGAGCTCGAGCATCTGCGCGGCGCGCGCGCGGCGTTGCGCCTTCGGCGCGCGGCGCAGCCCGAACTCGACGTTTTGCTGCGCGGACAGGTGCGGGAACAGCGCGTAGTCCTGGAACATCATCCCGACGCGGCGTTTTTCCGGCGGCACGTCGGCATCGCGGCTCGCGAGCGCGGCGCCCGCCAGCACGATCTCGCCCGCGCGCACGGGCTCGAAGCCCGCGATCGCGCGCAGCACCGTCGTCTTCCCGCAGCCGGACGCGCCGAGCAGGCAGCCGATCGCGCCGCGCTCGAGCGCGAGGTTCAGGCGGTCGACGATCGTGCGCCGGCCGCGCGGCGTGTCGTAGGCGAGCGTGACGGCGTTCAGTTCGAGCAGCATGGCGTGAATCTCAGGATCCGGATTTCAGTTGGGTGCGCGCGAGCACGATCACGGGCGCCAGTCCCGCCACGACGATCGCGAGCGCGGCGACCGCGCCTTCCTCGTAGGTGCCGCGCGCGGCTTCGGCATAGAGCCAGGTCGCGAGCGTGTCGAAGTTGAGCGGGCGCAGCAGCAGCGTCGCGGGCAGCTCCTTCATCGCGTCGACGAACACGAGCAGCGCGCTCGCGCCGAGCGCGGGGCGCAACAGCGGCAGATGCACGCGCCAGAGCGTCATGCCCGCCGATTCGCCGAGCGTGCGCGACGCCTGCTCGAGCGATGCGGGAATCCGCGCGAGTCCGGCCTCGATGCTGCCGGCGGGAATCGCGAGGAAGCGGATCGCATACGCGACCACGAGCGCGGCCGCCGAGCCCATCAGCACGAGCCCGTCCCGGTCGAACGCGGCGGCGATCGCGCGATCGGCGAGCGCGAGCGGCGCGAGAAGGCCGATCGCGAGCACGGTGCCCGGCACCGCATAGCCGACGCTCGCGAGCCGCGCGCAGACGCGGCTCGGCTGGACGCGGGCGCTGTCGCGCGCGCGGCGCGTCGCCCACGCGACGACGATGCCGCACGCGAGCGTGACGACGGTCGCGGCGAGCGCGACGGCAAGCGTGTTCGCGAGGCTCGCGAGCAGTTGTCCGGACACGCCGCCCACGAGATGCAGCCGCTTCGCGGTTTCGTGGACCAGATACGCGGCGGGCGCGCCGAAGCCGGCGACGACCGGCAGCCAGCCGAGCGCCGCCGCGCCGACGGCGGCCGCGCCGCGCAGCCGCCGCGGCTCGATCGCGCGCATCCGGCGGCCGTGCGCGTAGCGCTCGCGGCGGCGGCCGTAGCGTTCGAGCGCGATGGCGCCGAACACGATCGCGAGCATCGCGAGCGCGATCTGCGCGGCGCTCGCGAGGTCCGAGCGCGTGACCCACGTCGTGTAGACGGATACGGTGAGCGTCTGCACGCCGAGGAACTCGGACGCGCCGACGTCGTTCAGCGTCTCGAGGAGGGCGAGGCTCACGCCGACCGCGATCGCCGGCCGCGCGAGCGGCAGCACGACGCGCAGGAACGTCTCGACGCGGCCCGCGCCGAGCGTGCGCGCGGCTTCGATCAGGCTCGCCGATTGCGTGACGAACATCGCGCGCGTGCACAGATAGACGTACGGATACAGCACGAAGCCGAGCACGGCGATCGCGCCCGGCAGCGAGCGCAGGTCGGGCAGGCGGAATTCGCGCGGGCTGTCGAAGCCGAGCATCCAGCGCAGCGCGGACTGCACGGGGCCGATCGGATGGAGCAGGTCGAGGTACGCGAACGCGACGATGTACGACGGTACCGCGAGCGGCAGCAGCAGCGCCCATGCGAGCGTGCGGCGTCCGGGGAAGTCGTAGGCGGTGACGAGCCAGGCGGCGCCCGTGCCGACGCACGCGACGATCGCGCCGACGCCCGCGAGCAGCGCGAGCGTGTTCGCCGTCGCCTGCGGCAGCACGAATTCGGCGAGGTGGCGCCAGTGCGACAGATCGGCGCCGAGCGCGGACCACGCGAGCGCGGCGAGCGGCGTCGCGACGAGCGCCGCGATCGCCGCGGCGGCGGCGAGCCACCCGCGCGCGGCGACACGCGGGGCGAGCGCGCGCAGACGCTCGCCGACGCCCGCGCGAACACGCGCGAGCGGGCGGCGCGCGACGGCGGCGTCAGTTGTCAAAGCCGACCTTGTCGACGAGCTGGCTTGCGCGCCTGCGGTGCTTCGCGATCTCGACGAGCGGCAGCGGATCGACCTTCAGCGGCCCGAAGCCGGCGATCACCGGATCGAGCGTCACGCCCGCGCGCACCGGATACTCGTAGTTCGCCTGCGCGTAGAGCGCCTGCGCGGGCGGCGACGCGAGGTATTCGAGCAGCTTCACCGCGTTGTCCTTGTTCGGCGCGTGCTTCGCGACGGCCGCGCCGCTCACGTTGACGTGCGTGCCGCCGCTCTTCGCGTTCGCGAACGTCGGGCGCACGACCTTGATCGCGTCGCCCCACTTGCGCGCGTCGGTGCCCGGCTCCGCGTGCTTCATGTGACCGACGTAGTACGCGTTCGCGAGCCCGACGTCGCAGATCCCGCCGAGGATGTCGCGCGCGACGTCGCGATCGCCGCCCGTCGCCTTGCGCGCGAGATTCGCCTTCACGCCGCGCAGCCACTGCTCGGTCGCGGCTTCGCCGTCGTGCGCGATCATCGCGGCGACGAGCGCGGTGTTGTACGGATGCTGGCCCGAGCGGATGCAGACCTTGCCTTTCCATTTCGGATCGGCGAGCGACTCGTACGTGATCGCGTCGAGCTTCATGTTCTTGTCGACGTACAGCACGCGGTCGCGCAGCGACAGCGCATACCAGTCGCCGCGCGCGCTGCGCAGGTTCGCGGGGATCGCGTCGTCGAGCGGCTGCGAGCGCACCGGCTGCGTGAGCCCGCCGTCGACGAGATCGAGCAGGTTGCCGATATCGACCGTCATCAGCACGTCGGCCGGCGAGCGCGCGCCTTCCGCCTTCACGCGCTCGAGGAGCCCGTCCTTGACGAACACCGTGTTGACGGCGATCCCGCTTTGCTTCGTGAACGCGTCGATGAGCGGCTGGATCAGCTTCGGCTCGCGGGTCGTGTAGAGATTGACTTCGTTCGCCGCCTGCGCGGCGGGCGCGACGGCGGCGAGTGCGAACGCGAACGCGAGCGTGCGCAGCAGCGGGCGGGCTTGCTTCAGGAACATGGAGGGCTCCGGCTAGGGACGTGCGATGGACGGACGCTCCGGCAGGCGGGGCGTGCGGCCGTCGCGGAATGAAAATTACAAAATGAAAGATTTGGATTGTAATGCGAAACGGGAACGATTCCCATATGCGAATCGTTCGCAAAACATCTGACGAATGGCGCGCGGCGGGCGGCACGGGCAAGGCGGGCGGGGCGGGCGGCGACGCGGACGCGGTTGCGCGTAGAATGCCGGCTTGACGATTTTTTGACGGAGCGCAGCAGGCGATGAACGACCCGCGCAGCAAGAAGAATCCGGTGTTCGGCGTGGCGATTCTGATCGTCGTGGCCGTCGTGCTCGTGATCGGCACGATCCTGTACAACGCGATTTCGCAGAAGCACGAATACGACGAAGCCCATCCGCAGGGGGCGTCGGCGAGCGCCGCGTCCGCGCACGGCTGATCGCGCGCGGGCGCCGCCGGCGCGCCGCGCGCGTCGCGCGTCAGCGCGCGACGGCCGGAAGCCGCGGCCTGACCCGCGTATAGAACACGAGCGCGAGGATCACGAGCCACGCGGCGCCGACGAAGAGCGCGATGCGCGTATCGTCGAAATACCCGAGCATCGCGATCACGAACGCCATGAACGCGATCGTGAGCGCCGGGCCGATCGGCCAGAACGGCACCTTGAACTTCAGCGCGGCGGTCTCGGCCGGGCTCAGCCGGCGGCGCATCGCGACCTGCGACAGCAGGATCATCAGCCAGACCCAGACCGTCGCGAACGTCGCGATCGCGGCGACCATCAGGAACACGTCCTTCGGCATCAGATAGTTGAGCACGACGCCGATGAGCAGCGCGCCCGCCATCACGAGCACCGTGACCCACGGCACGCCGCGCGCTGACATCGCGGCGAGCGCGCGCGGCGCCTGGCGCTGCAGCGCCATCCCGTACATCATCCGGCCCGCGCCGAAGATGTCGCTGTTGATCGCGGAGATCGCCGCGCTGATCACGACGAGATTCAGGATCTCGGCGGCGGAACGCACGCCGAGCGCCGAGAAGATCTGCACGAACGGGCTGCCGCTCGAGCCGACGCCCGTCCACGGGAAGATCGACATCAGCACGACCATCGTCAGCACGTAGAAGAGCAGGATCCGCACCGGCACGGCATTGATCGCGCGCGGAATCACGCGCTCGGGGTTCTTCGCCTCGCCCGCGCTCATGCCGATCACCTCGATTCCGCCGTACGCGAAGATCACGACCGACAGCGACGCGACGAGGCCGCCGACGCCGTTCGGCAGGAAGCCGCCGTGCGACCACAGGTTCGACAGCGACGGCGCGCCGCTGCCGCCGAGCTTCATCCCGGTGAAAAGAATGGCCGCGCCGCCGCCGATCATCGCGACGATCGCCCCCACCTTGATGATCGACAGCCAGAATTCCAGCTCGCCGAACACCTTCACGTGGCACAGGTTGAGCCCGCAGATGATCGCGACGACCGCGAGCACCCAGATCCATTGCGGCACGTCCGGAAACCAGAAGCCCATGTAGATGCCGAACGCGGTGATGTCGGCGATCGCGACGATCACCATCTCGAGCGTGTAGGTCCAGCCGGTGACGAAGCCCGCGAACGGGCCGAGGTTCTCGGTCGCGTAGTGGCCGAACGAGCCCGGCACGGGCTCGCGCACGGCCATTTCGCCGAGCGCGCGCATCACCATGTAGACGGCCGCGCCGCCGAGGATGTACGTGAGGATGACGGCGGGGCCCGCCAGCTGGATCGCGGACGCCGAGCCGTAGAAGAGGCCCGTGCCGATCGCCGAGCCGAGCGCGAGAAAGCGGATGTGCCGCGCGCTCAGGTGGCGCTGCAAGTTCTTCATCGTGTCTCCGAATGATTGATGTCGTCGGCCGGACGCAGCGGCCCGGCGCTCGCGCTCGAAAAGTTGTATAGACAACTTGGCGCGCGAAAGATCATACCAATCGGCGCGCGCGGGCAGTAGTCAGGGAATCCCTGAGTGCCCGCGCGGCGCGAAACGGTGGAAAGGCAGGGGTGACGCGGACGGCTCACTCGGGCAGGCGGATCACGCTCGCGTCCTTGCGGATCAGCAGCGACGACGCGAGCATCTGCTTGCACTGGTGCGCGAGCACCTTCAGGTCGTGCGTGAGATCGGCGCTCGCGTCCGAGCGCTCGGCGTCGACGACCATCGAATCGAGCTCGCGCGTCAATTGCCGGGTCGCATCGGCCTGGTTCGACGGCGGCGGGGTGCCGGCCTCGGCCAGCTCGAGATGCTCGCGCACGGCGGCCATTCCCCGCTCGAGCGCGGGCGGGTTGCTTTCCGCGCACGCATGGCGCAGGAGCGGCGCGGCCGCGGTGATCTGCGCGCCGAGCACGTGGGTCTGCACGAGCAGGTCGTTCAGCTCCGGCACGAACTTCTGGTGCGCCTTCGGCTCGAGCATCATCCGCTGGAACGCCTGGCCCAGGTTCGCGAACGCGATGTGCACGTTCTTGCGCGCGAGCCGGTATCGATAGTCCGCGTCGAGGCCGGGCGCGACCGCCTCGACCGCCGCGGCGACCGCGGGCACGGCCGCCACGCCGTCGGCGACGGGCACGGCGGGCGCGGTCTTGCCGCGGCCCACGCGCCACGTCGCTTCGAAGTACTTGCGGGTCGTCGCGAGCACCTCGGCGACGAGATTGCCCATCGCGCGGTATTCCCAGTACGGGAAGAGGCGGCTCGCCGCGATCGCGATCATGCAGCCGACGACGGTGTCGATCGCGCGCTCGCCGATGATCCGCATGTTGCCGGGCGCGAGCAGATGGAAGAGAAGCAGCACGTACGACGACGTGAACACGACGCTCGCCGCGTAGTTGAAGAGCAGCAGGCTGTAGCTCATCACCATCGACGCGAACATGAACGCGATCAGCACGTGCGGCTCGCGGACGGTGTAGATGAGCGCGAGACTCGCCGTGCAGCCGATCAGCGTGCCGACGATACGCTGCGCGTTGCGCTGCTTCGTCAGCGAATAGCCGGGCTTCAGGATGATGATGCTCGTCATCACGATCCAGTACGCGTTCGTGAGCGGCAGGAGGCGCCCGAGCCAGAAGCCGACCGCGACCGCGATCGTCACGCGCAGCGCGTGCCTGAAGCTCGGCGACCCCATGTTCAGGTTCGAGAAGATCAGAAGCGGCGACATCCGGCGCTTCTGCAGGAAGCGCGACAGCGCCTTGTCGATCTTCAGTTCGGTCTGCTGCGCATCGGCGCTGCCCGACAGGTTGCGGCGCATCTTGTCGATGAGGCGCGTGGCGCTCCAGATCCGGCGGAACGTCGCGAGCACGGCCGCGTAGGCTTCCGGGTTCGCCGCCGCGAACTGCTTCTTGCGCATCAGCTCGATCTCGTATTCGATCGCGCGCAACTCGGCCTTTACGCTGATCCGCGAATGCGGCAGCCGGTTCTCGAGCACCGCGAAGCCGATCTCCTCGAGATCGGCGGCCGCCTTGCGGATCAAATCACGGTAGAAGATGATCAGGTCCGAGCCGCCGAACGTGCTGCGCACGAGCGGATAGTCGGTGTGCGCGCCGACGAACATCTCGTGCAGGTCGACGCTGTTGATGAACAGGTTGAACATCATCGTGCGGCCCGGGTCGAGCTTGCCGCGGCGCAGCTTCGGCAGGTTGCGCAGGACGATGTCGCGCGCGGTCTCCTGCGTCTCGACCGCGGTGATCTGCTTCGCGACGAGGTTGCGGTAGCATTCGTCGAGATCCGCGTCGAGATCGTAGAAATCCGCCCGCGCGAGCAGGTACGACGCGCACGCGAAGAGGCTCTCGGCGAGCGCCTGCTGCTCGATCCGGCGCGCCTGCCAGCGTGACACGAGCGTCGCCCAGTACGTGTACCAGAGCCCGCCCGCGAGGATCCACGCCGCGTTGACGAGCGCCTGCAGCGGCGTGAACTTTTCTTCGAGCGTCATCACCATCATGAACAGCGTCGCGAAGCTGATCTGCGGCCAGCGGTTGCCGTAGACGACGATGAGCGACAGCGCGAACGTGAGCGGCACGATCGTGAGCCACAGCGCGAAGATGTTCGGCGTCGCGAGCCCGGTGGCGAGCGCGGAGAAGAAGCCGATCACGCTGCACGCGAGCATTTCGTTGTGCTTGTACTTGAGCGGGCCCGGCATGTCGACGACGCACGCGCCGAGCGCGCCCGTCGCGATCGTGAAGCCGAGCTCGCGGTCGTGCAGCACGATGAGGCTCAGCACCGCGGGCAGCGACACGCCGAGCGCGATCCGTAGGCCGCCGAAGAAATACTGGCTGTAGAAGAACTTCCTGATTTCGACCGAATAGCGCATCGATGGGCGAGTGAGCTGGCGACGAGGCGCCGGGGGTGTTCTGATTGGCGACGAGTCTATCGTATTTCCGCGACGCGAAAACCGGTGTTTCGGGGCGTTCGGCGTTCGGATTCAGACCGCGGCGCGGGGCGCAGGTTCAGCGCGTCGCCCGCGCATCGCGGTCGCGATGCCGGCCCGGCGCCGTCCGCGATCCGACGGCAGCGCGGCGCGGCTTGCGTCGCCGCGGCGACGCGACGGGTGCGATCGGCCGATCGGCCAGGTTCTCGCGCTGTCCTCCCTTTGCTATCCTTGGCTCCTCGACTTGCCGGGTATCCCCCCGGCGTCCTTCGCTCCGTTTCATGCTCCATCTTTTCTACTCGAACCGCCACGAGACGCTAGCCGACGCGCTGCTCGACGATCTTGCCGCCGCGTCGGACGGCGCGGGGCCGTGGGCCGCGCAGCAGGTGATCGTGCCGAGCGCGGCGCTGCGCCGGCGGCTCGAACTCGACGTCGCGAAGCGGCACGGCGTGTGCGCGAACGTGCGCTTCAGCTATCTCGCGCAATGGCTGTGGGCGCAGATCGGCGAAGTGCTGACGGTGCCCGTGCATTCGCCGTTCGCGCCCGATCGTCTCGTGTGGCGCTGCTACCGGCTGCTGTCCGACGACGGCGCGGCGCCGTGGCGCGCGTCGCCGCGGCTCGCCGCGTATCTGGCCGCGGCCGATGCGCCGATGCGCCACGAGCTCGCGCACCGGATCGCGACGGTTTTCGACCACTACCTGACGTATCGCCCGGAGTGGCTCGCGCAATGGCAGGAGGGCGAATCGATCTTCGCGCTCGAAGGCGCGCCGCGCCACGGCGGCGATGCCGCGCGCGACGACGAGACGTGGCAGGCGGCGCTCTGGCGCGCACTGCTCGCCGAGCTGTCCGACAGCGGAATGCCGCCTGCGCACCGGTTCCTGCGCGATGCCGGCTCGCTCGATCTCGACATCGTCGCGCATGCGAAGTGGCCGGAATCGGTCAGCGTGTTCGCGCTGCCGACGATGCCGCCTTTGCACATCGCGCTGCTGCGCGAGCTGTCGCGCTGGATCGACGTGCGCATCTACGCGCTCAATCCGTGCCGCGAATTCTGGTTCGACATCGTGACCGCCGCGCGCGCCGAATCGCTCGACGCGGCGGACCAGCTCGACTATCAGGAAGTCGGCCATCCGCTTCTCGCCGAATGGGGCCGGCAGACGCAGGCGCAGCTTCACATGCTGCACGAGCTGACCGAGAGCGCGGCGGCGAGCGACGCGTCGCGCTACGCGGAGAATCCCGCGCCGACGTGGCTCGCGCGCGTGCAGAACGCGATCCTCGAGCTGCAGCCGGAGGACGCGCTCGGCGAGCCGCCCGAGGGGCGCGGCATCGAGGTGCACGTATGCCACAGCCTCGCGCGCCAGCTCGAGGTGCTGCACGATCGTCTGCTCGCGTGGCTCGACGCGGATCCGAGCCTCGCGCCGTCGGACGTGCTCGTCGCGATGCCGGATCTCGCGGCGGCGGGGCCGCTGATCGACGCGGTGTTCGGCACCACGTCGGGCGCCGACGCGGCGCGCATCCCGTATCGGATCACCGGCCTGCCGCCGTCGCAGGCGAATCCCGTCGCACGCGTGCTGCTCGATTGGCTCGCGCTGCCCGAGCGCAACGTCGGCGCGCCGGAGCTGATCGAATGGCTGCGCGTCGACGCGGTCGCCGCGCGCTACGGCATCGACGCGGCGGCGCTCGAGACCGTGCAGACGTGGCTCGCGGCGGCGGGCGCGCGTCGCGGGCTCGCGCCTGACGCGCCGGAAAATGCGAACACGGCCGTGCCCGCGCTGCGCCATACGTTCGCCGATGCGCTGACACGGCTCTTCCTCGGCTACGCGATGCCGGACGGCGCGGCGCCCGTCTCCACGTGGTTGCCGATCTCGGGCGCGGAAGGCGGCGAGGCCGAGCTGCTCGGCCGGCTTGCACGCTTCACCGACGATCTCGACGGCTTCGCGCAGCGGATTGCCGGCGACCTGACGCCGCAAGGCTGGGGCGACGCGTTCGCCGACGCGCTCGCGCGCTTCTTCGATTCGGGCCCGGCATTCGCCGACGCGCTGTCCGGCGTGCGCGACGCGCTCGACGCGATGCTCGCCGCGATGGCGGAAGGCGCGGGCGGCGCCGAATTGCCGGCCGCTGTCGTGCGCGCGGGCCTGGCGGCGGCACTCGACGATCCGGCGCGCGGCGGCGTGCCGTGGGGCGGCGTCACGTTCTCGTCGCTGACGAGCTTGCGCGGGCTGCCGTATCGCGTCGTGTGCCTGATCGGGATGGACGACGGCGTGCTGCCGAGCCTGACGCGCGCGGACGAATTCGACTTGATGGCCGTGTTCGCGAAGCTCGGCGACCGGCAGCGCCGCGACGACGAGCGCAACCTGTTCCTCGATTTGCTGCTCGCGGCGCGCGACCGCCTGCTGATCGCCTATACGGGCCGCAGCATTCGCGACAACGCACCGCTGCCGCCCGCAGCGCTCGTCGACGAACTGCTCGACCATCTGGCGACGGTGTCGGCGGGGCCGGACGCGCCGCCCGACGCGATCGACGCCGCGCGCCGCGCGTTCGTGATCGAGCATCCGCTGCAGCCGTTCTCGGCCGAGTACTTTGCACCGGGCGGCACGCTCTTCACGTACGACGCGTCGCGCGCGACGCTCGCGCGTCTCCTTGCCGAGGGTGCCCAAGCGGCGGCGCAGCCGTTTTTCTCCAGGCCGCTGCCGGCCGAGCCCGCGGAGCCCGTCGCCTTCGCCGATTTCGAGCGCTTCTGGCGCCATCCGGCGCGCGCGCTGCTGCGTGCGCGGCTCGGCATCGCGCTCGCGGACGCGCAGGCGGAGCTCGTCGACACCGAGCCGTTCGAGCTCGATTACGCAGGCAGCGACGCGCTCGCCGAGCGTGTGCTGCCGCTTCTGATCGAGACGGCCGATGCGGCCGCGTTCGAGCATGCGCTGCGCGTCGCCGACGCGAGCCCCGAAGTGCCGGGCGGCGCGACGGGCGCGGTGCGGCGCGATCACGAGCTCGACGCGCTCGCGCAGCTCGCGGGCAACGTGCGGCGCGCGCTCGCCGACGGCGCGACGCGCGTGCCGTTCGCATTCGAAATCTCACCCGCCTGGCCCGCGGCCGGCGATGCGCGATGGTTCGGCGCGCACGATGCCGAACTCGCGTCCGCGGCGACGCGCGAGCCGTTGCGCCTGCATGGCGCGCTCGCGCGGCTGACGGCGGCGGGGCAGGTGATCTACCGCTATGCTCGGCCGGGCGCCCGCGACTATCTGTCCGCGTGGCTCGCGCATCTCGTCTATTGCACGATCGATCCCGACGGGCCGCGTCGCACGCTGTGGTTCGGCAGCGGCGATACGTTCGAATTCGCGCCCGTCGCCGCGCCGCTCGAGCAGCTTGCGCCGCTCGCCGCGCTGTTCCGCGCGGGCCGCCGGATGCCGCTCGCGTTTTTCCCGAGGAGCGCATGGGCGCTCGTGTCGGAGAGCGAATCGAAGGCGGCGGGCGTGTGGATCAACGATCGCGTCGCGGGCGAAGCGGACGACGCGGCGCTCGCCCTCGCATGGCGCGGCGCGAATCCGTCGCTCGACGAGCCGTTTGGCGCGCTCGCGCATCTCGTCTTCGATCCGCTCGTCGAGCATCTGCGGAGGGCGTCATGAGCCGCGCCGCGCAATCCGGCCTGTCGACGAGCGAGCTCGACGTCTTCGCGTGCGCGCTCGACGGCGTGAACCAGATCGAAGCGTCGGCGGGCACCGGCAAGACCTGGAACATCTGCGCGCTCTACGTGCGCCTGCTGCTCGAAAAGGATCTCGGCGCGGACGAAATTCTCGTCGTCACCTTTACGAAGGCAGCGACGGCCGAGCTGCACGAGCGGATTCGCGGGCGCCTCGCCCAGCTCGCGCATGCGCTCGACACGGGCGGCGACGGCAACGATCCGTTCGTCGCGCGCCTGTTCGAGACGACGCTTTCGCCCGAGCGCGGCATCGATCCGGAGACGGCCGCAAAGCGCGTGCGGCGCGCGCTGCGCGCGTTCGACCAGGCGGCGATCCACACGATCCACGCGTTCTGCCAGCGCGCGCTGCAGGAAGCGCCGTTCGCGGCGGCGATGCCGTTTGCGTTCGAGATGGAGGCGGACGACGGCGCGCTGCGCTTCGAACTTGCCGCCGATTTCTGGCGTACGCGCGTCGAGCCGGTTGCGGCGGCGCATCCGGCCTTCGCCGAGTGGCTCGTCGAATACGGCGCGGGTCCCGCGGCGCTCGACGCGCAACTCGCGCGGCGGTTGAAAAAGCCGCTCGCCGAGTTGCGCTGGGACGGACTGCACACGGGCGACGACGATGCGGAGGCCGCCGCCCGCGAGCACTTCGACGCGGCGGCCGGCATCTGGCGCGCCGAACGCGGCGCGCTCGACGCGCTGCTCGCCGACGCGCAGCCGTCGCTGAACCAGCGCTCGCACAAGCCGGAGGCGGTGGCCGAGGCGCTCGACGCGTGGGCGCGCTACTTCGAGCAGGCGAGCGCGGTGGCCGCATTGCCGCGCGCGGCGCTCAAGCTCACGCAGGCCGCGCTTGAAAAAGCGACGAAAAAGGGCGGCGCGACGCCGCGGCACGCGTTCTTCGACGTCGCGCAGGCGCTCGAGACGGCCGTCGGCGCGGTCGAGGCCGCGCAGCGCGCGCGCTGGCTGTCGCTCGTCGCGCAATGGCTCGACACCGCGCCCGCCGAGCTCAAGCAGCGCAAGCGCACACGTCGCGTCGTGTCGTTCGACGATCTGCTCGCGAACCTGCATCACGCACTCGAAGCGCATCCATGGCTGCGCGAGACGTTGCGCGCGCGCTATCCGGCCGCGCTCATCGACGAGTTCCAGGATACCGATCCGCTGCAGTTCGCGATCTTCGACACGATCTTCGCGCCTGCCGGCCCGCTCTTTCTCGTCGGCGATCCGAAACAGGCGATCTACAGCTTCCGCGCGGCGGACCTGCATACGTATCTCGCCGCGCGCGCGCGGGCGTCCGCGCGCTACACGCTCGCGGTGAACCAGCGCTCGACGCCCGCGATCGTCGACGCGTGCAACCGCGTGTTCAGCGCGAATGCCCGCGCGTTCGTGCTCGACGGGCTCGATTACGAGCCGGTGCGCGCCGGCGCGCGCGCACGCGCGCCGCTCGTCGATACGACGGATCCGCTCGCGGGCGCGGGCGACTTCCGTGTATGGACGCTGCCCGCCGGCGACGGCGGGTTGACGAAGCGCGACGCGCAGCGGCAGGCGGCGAATGCGTGCGCGGCCGAGATCGCGCGGCTGATGCGCGGCGCGCGCGAGCGCGCGGTGACGCTCGGCGGCGAGCCGCTGGCGGCATCGGGCATCGCGGTGCTCGTGCAGACCCACCGGCAGGGCAGTCTCGTGAAGCGCGTGCTCGCCGCATGGGGCATCGGCAGCGTCGAGCTTGCGCAGGCGTCGGTGTTCGCGACGATCGACGCCGAGCAGCTCGAGCGCGTGCTCGCGGCGATCGACGCGCCCGGCGACCTGCGGCGTCTGCGCTCGGCGCTCGCATCCGACTGGTTCGGGCTCGATGCGGCCGCGCTCTGGCGTCTCGAGCAAGGCGACGCGGCGCAGGGCGACGCCGAGGGCGCCGCGCGCGATGCCTCGGACGACGGGCGCGCGCGCGCATCGGCGAGCGCTACCGCGTCGCCTTCCGCGGATGCCGACGCGATGGGCTGGGTCGAGCGCTTTTCCCGCTATCGGCTGTTGTGGCGCGAACGCGGCTTCGCGGTGATGTGGCGCACGTTCGCGAACGAGCTGCGGATCGCCGAGCGGCTGATGGCCGGCCAGGACGGCGAGCGGCGCGTGACCGACGTCAACCATCTGGCCGAGCTGACGCAGGCGCGCGCCTCCGCGCAGCCGGGCATCGCGCCGACGCTGCGCTGGCTCGCCGCGCAGCGGCTCGAAGGCGGCGGTGACGATGCGCAACTGCGGCTCGAGTCCGATCGCAACCTCGTGCAGATCGTCACCGTGCACAAGTCGAAGGGGCTCGAATACGCGATCGTGTTCTGTCCGTTCCTGAACGACGGCGGGTTGCGCGAGCCGAGCGGCTCGGGCCTGCCCGATGCGCGCGAGTATCACGACGAAGCGGGCAGCGCGGTGCTGCATTACGGCTGCGACGACGAGGCGGCCGAACGCGCGTCGCGCGAAGCGATGCGCGAGCAGGCGGCGGAGCGCGCGCGGCTCGTCTACGTCGCGCTCACGCGCGCCGTCTACCGCTGCTATCTGGTCGCGGGCACGTATGTGTCGTCGCGCTCGACGAAGGAGGCGCGGCGCAGCGTGCTGAACTGGCTCGTCGCGGGCGAGGGCCGCGATTTCGACGCGTGGCTCAAGGAGCCGCCCGAAGACGCGGAGCTCGCCGAGCGCTGGCAGGCGCTCGCGGGCGGCCCGGTGACGCTCGGCGCGCTGCCCGTGCCGGCGCATCGCGAGCCGCTCGCGGCCGGCCACGAGACGGGAGCGACGCAAGCGGCGCGACGCGCGACGCGCGGGCTGCGCGACGCCTGGCGAATCGCGAGCTTCAGTTCGCTGACGTCGGCGCTCGCGCGCGAAGAGGGCGGTATTGCGAGCGTCGCCGACGAAGAGACGCGGCCCGACCACGACGCGCTCGCGGCCGCGGTCGGCACGGACGCGCCCGACGCCGCCGCACAAGCGGCGGCTGCCGTCGCGCACGAGCCCGCCGAAGACGACATCCTTGCATTCCCGCGCGGCGCGGCCGCGGGCGAATGCCTGCACCGGCTGTTCGAGCTGAGCGATTTCTCCGATGCGTCGACGTGGCCGGCGGCCGCGCTGCGCGCGCTGCACGAGCGCCCGGTCGAAGCGGAGCTCGCGCTCGCCGAGCGGCTGCCCGCGATGATGACGCGGCTCGTCGCCGATCTCGCCGCGACCGAGCTCGTGCCGGGCATGCGCCTTGCCGCACTCGATCCGGCGCGGCGCCTGACGGAAATGGAATTCCTGTTTCCCGCGCCCGCACTCGATTTCAACGCGTTGCGGCGGCTGCTCGCCGCGCACGGCTATCCGGACGTCGCGCTCGAAGCGGGCGCGCTTGCCGGATTCGTCAAAGGATTCATCGACATGATCGTCGAGCACGACGGCCGCTTCTGGATCGTCGACTGGAAGTCGAATCATCTCGGCACGACGCCCGATGCGTACGGCCCGCGCGCGCTCGACGCCGCGATGGCGCACCATGCGTATCACCTGCAGGCGCTGCTCTATACGGTCGCGCTGCATCGCTATCTGCGCGTGCGGATGCGCGACTACGACTACGACGCGCACATCGCCGGGTATCTGTATCTGTTCGTGCGCGGCGTGCGGCCCGGCTGGCGCAGCGGCGACGCGCCGGCGGGCGTGCACGCGCGACGGCCGGCGCGTGCGCTCGTCGAAGCGCTCGATGCGCTGATGCGCGAGGGGGCGGCATGAGCTCGGTCGACGAACGCTTCGCGTGGACGGGCGGCCTGGCCGACCGTCTGCCCGAGCCGGCCGATTTCGGCCTCGCGCTCGCCGAAGGCTTCGCGCGCCGGATCGGCATGCTGTCGCGCCGCCTCGGCGCACCTGCCGCGGCGGCGCGCTGGGCGGCGCGCGCGGCGTTCGCCGCGAGCCGCGCGACGGCGGCGGGGCACGTGTGCGTGTCGCTGCACGCGCTCGCGCAGCGCTACGACGAGCCGTTCACCGACGTGCGCGACGCGCTCGCGGCGAGCGGCGTGATCGCATTCGGCGGGATCGCTCGCGGCGGCGAGTGCCCGCTCGTCGTCGATCGCGACGGGCGCCTGTATCTCGCGCGCTACTTCGAATATGAGACGCGGCTCGCGACCGCGCTCGTCGCACGAGCCCGTTCCGGCGATGCCGCGGCGGGCGGCGCCGGCGAGCTCGAGCCCGAGGCGCTCGGCGAGCGGCTCGTTCGCTATTTCGGCCCGCAGAAGGAGCGGGGCGTCGACTGGCAGCGCGTCGCGGCGCTCGTTGCGCTGACGGGCCGTGTGACGATCGTGAGCGGCGGGCCGGGCACCGGCAAGACGACGACGGTCGTCGGCGTGATCGCGTGCCTGCTCGACGCGCATCCGGACTTGCGGATCGCGCTCGCCGCGCCGACCGGCAAGGCGGCGCAGCGGATGCAGGAGGCGCTGCACGCGCGCGCCGGCAGCTTGCCGGCCGAGCTCGCGATGCGCCTGCCGCAGACGTCGTACACGCTGCACCGGCTGCTGGGCGGCGGTCCGGGCGGGCGTTTCGCGCATCACCGCGACAACCCGCTGCCGTACGACCTCGTCGTCGTCGACGAAGCGTCGATGATCGACGTCGCGCTCGCCGCGCACCTGCTCGATGCGCTCGCGCCGAACACGCGCCTCGTGCTGCTCGGCGACAAGGATCAGCTCGCGGCCGTCGAAGCGGGCGCGGTGTTCGCGGAGCTGAGCGCGCAGCCCGCATTCAGCGCGACGGCGTGTGCGACGATCGCGCGCGCGCTCGGTATCGACGAGGCCGAGTTCGTGGCGGCGCTGCCGGACGGATTCGTCCGCGGCGCGGCGGGGATCGAGAAGGCGGGGGCGGGCGCGGGCGCACGCGCGGCCGTCATCGATGCGAGCGCGGCGGCGCGCGCTTCGGCCACTGCGGCCGCGCCGGCGGCGCGAGCCACGGCTACGGCGGCCGCCAAGGCCGCTGCCGAACCTGCGCCGCGCGCCGGCCGGCGCGGCGGCGCACGCGAATCGAAACGCGCCGCCGACGACGCGCAGGGATCGCTGTTCGCGTTCGACGACGAAAGCGCGCCGGGCGACGACGCGTCGGGCAACGACATGCCGGGCGGCGATACGACGGGCGACGCGCAGCAGAATCGGCGCGACACGCCGGACGTGCACGCGTCGTCGAACGTGCAGGACGTTTACGGCATGGGGGGCGCGCAGCGCATACGGGCACGGGCCGACAACGGATTTCCGGCCGATTTGCCGAGGGACGCGTCCGCCGCCGAGCGGGCCGCGTGGATCGACGCGGGCGAGCTCGCGTGGCTCGACAACGCGTCCGTCTCGTCACTCGAAGACGCCGCGACGAATGCCGCGTCGGGCGAGTGGCGCATCGCATCGGCGGCCGGAGCCGGCGCACGTGTACGTGCCGATGCGTTGACGGGCATGAGCGCCGATGCAGGCGCGGAGACGGGCGCTTCGGCTTCGATGATGATGTCCGCCGAAGCCGCATCGTCGGCAGCATCCGCCGTCGCGCCGCTGACCGACTGCGTCGTCTGGCTCGAGCGCAACTATCGCTTCGGCCTCGATTCGCCGATCGGCAGGCTGTCGCTCGCGATCCGCCGCGGCGCCGTGCAGGACGCACTCGATGCGTTGTCGACAGCAGACGATGCGGCCGCGCGCTTCTGCGACGACGGCGGCGCGACGCTGTCGGCCGCGACGATCGAACGGATCGCGCAGGGCTTCGCCGGCTACGCGGCCGCGCTGCGCGACGCACTCGCGACGCACTCGCCCGATCCGCTGCCGCTCTTCGACGTGCTCAACCGCTTCCGTGTGCTTTGCGCGACGCGCACGGGCGCGCGCGGCGCGGACG
This sequence comes from Burkholderia oklahomensis C6786, assembly GCF_000959365.1. Taxonomy (NCBI): domain Bacteria; kingdom Pseudomonadati; phylum Pseudomonadota; class Betaproteobacteria; order Burkholderiales; family Burkholderiaceae; genus Burkholderia; species Burkholderia oklahomensis. The sequence goes on along the minus strand of NZ_CP009555.1, from coordinate 323,593 downwards.
AGGTCAATGCGCGCGTCGCGGCGGAGGTGCGCCGCGCGGTGCGCGTGCCGCTCGCGATCGGCGCGCACTGGTTCGCGGGACGGCCCGTGATGGTGACGCGCAACGATTACGCACTCGGGCTGTTCAACGGCGACATCGGCATTGCGCTGCCAGACGCGCGCGGCGCGCTGCGCGTCTGGTTCCGAGGCGCGGACGGCCGCGCGCGCCCGGTGTCGCCCGCCGCGCTGCCGCCGCACGACACGGCGTTCGCGCTGACCGTCCACAAGTCGCAGGGCTCGGAGTTCGACGACGCGGCGCTGATTCTGCCCGCGTCGTTCAACCGCGTGCTGTCGCGCGAGCTCGTCTACACGGCGATCACGCGCGCGCGTTCGCGCGTGCAGGTGATCGGCTCGCGCGCGGTGCTCGCGCTGGCGATTGCGACGCGCACCGCGCGCGATTCCGGGTTGGCCGCGCGAATCGCAGACGCGCTGCGCGCTCGGCCGGAGGGGATGCGATGACGCTGCGCTACGCATTCTCGCCGGATGAGGTCGAACTGATGGCGGTCCGCGCGCAGGGCGCGGGCGGGCAGAACGTCAACAAGGTGTCGAGCGCGATTCACCTGCGCTTCGACATCCGCGCGTCGTCGCTGTCGGACGAAGTGAAGGCGCGGCTTCTCGCGCGCTCCGATCAGCGGATCACGCGCGATGGCGTCGTCGTCATCAAGGCGCAGGAGTACCGCACGCAGGAGAAGAACCGCGCGGCCGCGCTCGCGCGGCTCGATGTGCTGATCCGCAGCGCCGGCGTGACGCAACGCAAGCGGATTGCGACCCGGCCGACGCGTGCGTCGAAGGAACGCCGGCTTGCCGAGAAGAGCCGGCGCGGCGAGGTGAAGTCGGGGCGCGGCAGAATCGTCGATTGAACGCGTTTGGCTTTCGCCGCTCGATATGCAGAGTTTGGAGCTCGACGTTCGGCATTCGACGTTCAACGTTGGAAATTCAAAGCGGCAAGCCGCAAGCGACGCTCGGTGTCCGGCATGTCGCCCACACCTCGAGCGCGCCGATGATAACGATCGGCCGGGCTCGGCACGAAGGCCGGCGCGGCTAGGTCGACGCACGGCCCCGCAAATGCTGTTGTGTGCGCGCTTACGCCGGTGGACGGCGGTCAAACGGGATACCCGTTGCTCGGCATGTGAACGAAACCGAGGTTCGCGCGAGCGGCGCGGCATGGCAACCCGGAAGCCGCCGCGCGCCGTGGCCGCATCTGCACCCATCGCGCGCTTCGCATTCGGATCGAGCGTCCGGACATCGAGCCGACATATCGCCTATATCGCGCGGACATCGAATGGACAAATGCACGCGGCGCACCGCCGCGCCGCTCATGTATCCATTCGCCCATCCGTGTCCGCGAGGCATTCGCAAGCGAGACGGTGTTCGATCCGCACGCCGCCTCCGCCGCGCCTACTGCTCGTCACCGTCCGACGAGGAGAAATCGAAGTCGACGCAGAACACCTTCAGCGTCGTCCCGAGATGGATCGCGACGGCCGCCGTGTAGCAGTCGCGGCCGTCCGTCAGCGAGAAGTGCGGTCCCATCAGCGCGACGCGTCCCGGCGCCGCGACCGCGCGCTGGAAATACGCGCGCCGCGACCAGTTGCAATGCAATTCCGGCAGCAGCGGCGCGAGCCGCCGCGTCGTCACGCTCGGCGCGTCCGGCGTCTCGGCCGTGACCGACGGCTCGATCTGCTCGCCGTTCGCCTCGGCGACGAACACGCGCCGCACGATCGAATTCGTCAGCAGCCGCTGCGCGGCGCCGCGCAGGTCCTGGGTCTCGGTGTAGTCGGCGGCGCCCGCGAGCACGATCCGCTCGATCGTGTCGAACCCGGGATGCACGGCGCCGCCGCGCCGCTCCTGCGCGCGCTCGGCGAAGCGCGCCCATGCGGCCTCGATGCGTGCCGGCGCGTAACGGCGTGCGCGCTCGAGCGACGGATCGGGCTGGCCGAAGCAGAAGCCCTGGACGAAGTCGACGTCGGCGTCCATCAGGATCTGCAGCGCGTCTTCGTTCTCGACGCCCTCCGCGAGCACCATCGTGCCCGCGTGGTGCAGCATCGTGACGAGGTGATGGACGATCCGGTGCGCGTCGCTCGCCGCGAGCGAGCGTTCGACGATCGAGCGATCGAGCTTCACGATGTCGGGCTTCATCTGCCAGATGCGGTCGAAGTTCGAGAAGCCGGTGCCGAAATCGTCGATCGCGATCAGGAAATCGCCGTGCTGGATCATGTCGAGCGTGTGGGCGAGCGCGGCTTCGTTGCGCGACGGCTGCTCGATCACTTCGAGCACGATGCGCGTCGGCGGCAGCGAGAAGTGCGCGCACAGCGCCTCGATGAACTCGCGCGGCGCGATGCCGGCATCGAACATCTGGGGCAGCACGTTCAGGAACAGCCAGCACATGCCCGTGTCTTGCGCGGAGAAGTTCGCGGCGTGCAGGCAGCGGGTCAGGCGATCGAGCAGGATCGTCTCGCCGCGCGCCTGCGCGCGCGCGAACAGCGTGTCGGGCGAGATCGGCGCGCCGTTCGCGTCGGTCGCGCGCACGAGCGCCTCGTAGCCGACGACGCGCTTGTGCGTGATCGAAATCACCGGCTGAAAGGTGCTCGAAAGATTTATGTCGTGATATTGCGCGCACCAGCCTTCGTCGCCGCGAGTGAACTGCGAGATCAGGCTGTCGGGCGAGAGCCCCTGTGATTTGGGCATGTTGTCAGCATCGCCGCCACGAGCGGCAAAGGGCGCGCGCCGCGCGGCGGACGTGCGCGCGAGCGCTCATAAGGACCACGCGGCGAAAGACGAAGTGCGTCATTTCTGCGTCCGGTGGGGAATTGAATCGAGTGTAACGAATGTCGGCGTGTATTGCGCATCGGGGATACGCTTAACCCGGCGTCGCATTGTCGCGTCGCCGCGCCGGACGAAAGCAGGCACTGGACGACGGGCGAGGCGCGCCCGCCACGTGGCGGCGGGCGGCCGGCGGCATGGGGCGGGAATTCTCTGCAAGCGTTCGCCCGCTTGCAGGCCGGCGAACGCTTGTCGATGCGGCGGATGTGGCTGTCTGTCGATTCAGGCGAATGAAGCGAATTCGACTCACCAGTCAGTACAGATTGAGGGCGCGAAGCGGGATCTGGCCGCGCGGGGGCGTATTAGCGCACGCGCTGTCGTTCAGCATGCGGACGATCGCGCGTGCACTGCCGGCAGCGATATCCGCGCTGTTCGACGCCCGATGATCTGTTCACCGAACGGAATCGGGTGTCCGAAGTACTCGAGATGGACACCCGATAGGGTAGGCTCGACGTTCTGACTCACCAGTTTGTACACGCGATCCGGCGGACGCATTGCGTCGCGCGATCCCGCCGCCGCGTCGCACCGCACCGCCGCACGCCGTCGCACCGCCGCACGCCGTCCGTCGTCACGCAGCCTCGTTGCGCTGCGATCGGATGCCGGGAATCCGCTTGATCGCGCCGGTCGCGAGCGCGGTGCCGAGCAGCACGATCGCGCAGCCTTCGAGCATCGCGAACGATACGCGTTCGCCGAGGAAGAGCGCGCCCCACAGGATGCCGAACACCGGGATCACGAACGTGACGGTGATCGCGCGCGCCGGCCCGATATGCGCGATCAGGTAGAAGAAGATGAAGTAGGCGATGCCCGTGCACGCGATGCCGAGCGCGAGCACCGAGCCCCACGCGTGCGCGGAGACGGGCGCGGCGGGCCAGGTCGCGAGCGCGAACGGCAGCAGCAGGATCGTCGCGCCGACCATGCTGCCCGTCGCGTTGACGAGCGGATCGACGCCCGTGAGCTTGCGTTTCGTGAAGTTCGCGGCGATCCCGTACAGCAGCGTCGCGCCGAGCGCGGCGGCGGCGGCGAGCGCGGCCGTCGCGGGCGAGGCCGGATTCGCGCCGTGCGGCGAGAACACCTGATCCCAGACGAGCGTCAGCACGCCCGCGAAGCCGACCACGAGGCCGAGCGCGCGCGGCAGCGACAGCGAATCCTTGAGCCACAGATAGGCGACGAGCGCGCCCCAGAGCGGCGTCGTCGCGTTGATGACCGACGTGACGCCCGCCGACAGCGTGAGCTCGGCGAACGCGAACAGGCAGAACGGCGCGGCGGAATTGAGCAGGCCGACGACGAAGAGCGGCCATGCGTGCTTGCGCAGCAGCGCGGCGAGTTCGCGCGGCGAGTAGCGCGCGAGCATGAGCGCGACGAGGAAGAGGGCGCCGATGCCGACGCGCAGCGCCATCAGCGGCGCGACGCCGAATTCGGTGACGCCGATGCGAATGAAGAGGAACGACGCGCCCCACAGCGCGGCGAGGACGATCAGCAGGGAGGCGTTCTTGATGTTCATCGAGGATCGGACACTTGGCGGTCGAGGGGGATCGGCCAAGCATCTTACACCGCGCTGTGGCGCGTTGTTTCAGGCTGCGATGAAACAGCAATGTTCGGGAACGTGCGCGAGCGCCGCGCATCGTCGGCGACCGGCCGCCGCGAAGGCGAAGCCGGCGCGCCGTGCGCCGACGTCGGCACGCCGACGTCGCGCGGGCGAAGGTTCAGTGATGGCGCCAGCCGCGGCCGCCGCCGCCCCAGTAGCCGAAGTTGAGCGACAGCGAGGGCGCCGGATAGTAGTACGACGGATACGCGGGCGCGACGTAGACGGGCGCGGTTTCCACCGGCGCCGCGTAGTAGCCGCCGGCCGGGTAATAGCCGTACGGGTAATAGCAGCCGGCGAGCGCGATGCTCGCGAGTGCGGCGGCGACAAGAGTCTTGTTCATGATGGTTCCGCAGTCGTGCGTGCGGAGAAGGATTCGATGCTTGCGAGCTTAGACCGCTCTCGTGTGAAACGCTGTGTGAAACGGTAACGGATCATTTCCGCCGCTCGCCGCGACGCAATCGTCGCACGAATCGCCGCGCTCGGACGGCATCGCGAAACGGCCGGGCGATGCGCGCCGCGACGAAGGCGGCGTGCATCGCCCGCATGCAAGGACGCGACCGCCGGAGCGGCGCGCCCGATTCGCGGGCTTACTTGCCGACTTGGCTGCCTACGAGGCCGCCTGCGGCCGCGCCGCCGATCGTCGACAGGGCGTTGCCGCCGATCGCCGCGCCGGCGACGCCGCCGATGCCCGCGCCGATTGCTGCGTTACGTTGCTGGCGAGTCATCGTATCGCATGCCGACAGACTCGCCACCGTTGCGATGAGCATTGCGCATACCCCAATACGCCGAATCGATTTCATTGTTCAATCCTCAGATGAAAGAGATGCGTGGGCGCGTTTTGAACGCCGCCCACATTCAAAAATCTACGCGGGCGGCGCGTATTGCGCTGTAAGGACTTGTTAGAGCCCTATCGCTTTCGTAATCATTTGTTTCGCCCCCGGCGCGCCATCGCGCATACGTAACGTAAAAGCCCGCGCGAGGCGGGCTTTCGGGGCACTGCCGCGGCGCGCGCCGTGTTACTGGCGGTGATAGATCTCCGAGCCGCTTTTCACGAATTCGACGGCCTTCACTTCCATGCCTTTCCTCAGCGCATCGGTTTCCGACATGCCCTGCTGCGCGGCGAACTCGCGCACGTCCTGCGTGATCTTCATCGAGCAGAAGTGCGGGCCGCACATCGAGCAGAAGTGCGCGACCTTCGCCGAATCCTTCGGCAGCGTCTCGTCGTGGAATTCGCGCGCTTTGTCCGGATCGAGACCGATGTTGAACTGGTCTTCCCAGCGGAACTCGAAGCGCGCCTTCGAC